>DASTMV010000099.1:0-55595 GCA_035713885.1 Candidatus Udaeobacter sp.
TGCTGCGCGAGAGATCTAAGAGAGCGCTTCAGAACTCACTGCAATCTTTGCAGTGACGAGATGCCGTAATTCTCTTGGAGAGTCGGCGCCTCGGCGGCGACCTGGGAGGCGTCGAGCTCGATTTGTTTTGGATCTTCTTCAGTCTCGATTTTGATGAAGCCTTCAACAGGATGTTTTACAGCTTCAGCCAGATCGCCCAGTGATTTGATTTCTTTGCCGTTGACCTTTTTCACCGTCAGATATGCCAGATCATCGTATCCGATCGTGCTGTTGGCGGGAAGAACCTGGCTGAGAATTACGACGCGCTGATTCCTATCGG
Source organism: Candidatus Udaeobacter sp. (assembly GCA_035713885.1). Classification (GTDB taxonomy): domain Bacteria; phylum Verrucomicrobiota; class Verrucomicrobiia; order Chthoniobacterales; family UBA10450; genus Udaeobacter. The sequence continues at coordinate 320 of DASTMV010000099.1, forward strand.
GGAATAATTCGGATTGGAAATGGTCGAGATAAACTAATCGTTGAGGTGCTTCGCGTTCCCAGTTTGGTCCCCATTCTTTCAGATACTGACGGGATAGCTCTTGGAAAATCATGCCGCCAAGAACGTAATAATGGGGCGGCTGGTCCAGCGAATACGGCGGACTGACGTAATCGTTCGCATCGCGATGTTCCAGAGTGAGATTGAGCTGCATCGGTTTACCGTCGCGATCGATGTGGAAGGGGACGGTGTCGCCGGTGTACGCGTGCGCTGTCAGCAGATTGGTGAACGCGATCTTTCCATAAAGCGGATCCACATAATTGCCATTGTCGTCTACATCGTGACTTCCTACCGCGGTGACGACGTCGCCTGTCTTGAGACCGGCCTTCAGTGCAGGCGTGCCATCCTCGACACTCGTTACGTACACCCCGCCGCGCTTGCCTTTTTCACCCGCGAAATCGCGCAACGCCGGATCGCGTGTCGGGAAAAACGAGAACCCGGCCGAGGGAAACCCACGATAATTCTGGGTATCGGCTTCGCGCAAAAAATGTGTGATTACCGGTGCCGGGATCGCGTCGAGCAATTGCGACCGCGAATCGTAACGCAGCAGCAACCCGGCAAGCTTGTTATTTTTCACCAGCGGAACCGTGTAGCTGTTCTCGCGATATTGCATCGGGATGCTGACCCGGTAGGTAAGAAACTGCCCAACGTCGGCGGGGTAGGGCATCATTTGGATCGTTGTGACCAAGCCTTCGGTTGCCAGCAACGCCCCGGTTGGTTCCAACTGCCACGCGGCGAGGCGATCGCCTACGACCGTGTCGGACGTAATTTCGAGCGGTGTAATCCCGTCGAGAAAATTTTTCTCTGTCGGTTCGAGAAGCGCCAGGTTCGCTTCATAATCGATAACCCGGACGTTGGCGGCCGTTTTCTCTCCGGACTCGGCGCGCTCCAGCTCAACATAATTTTGGTTTGTAACCAAATCGGCAGTCACGAGCACACGCCCTTTCGGCAAAACCGCCCCGAGCGCGCGTTTCGAAAAGGGTGCTTTCTTTTGCCAAGGCCGAAAATAGTCATACGACTGGCCAGTCACGTTCACCCGGACAAGCGCTATCTGTTTTGGCTGCCGAGCGGTGGTCGGAATAGCGGGTTGCTTTTTCGCCACCGCACCGCTGACAACGGCCAGAACAAGACTTAAAGCTATCAACGAATGTTTTTGCATTTTACTTCTTGCCTTCTGCAGAAGCGATGCGTGAGGCAGGCCGTTCCTCCAGATTTTGTTCCTTTAGCACGTTGTAACGCGTCTTGATACGTTCGCGTGCGGCTTCCACTTTATTTCGATCCAGAACAAGGGGTGGCCCTTCGCCGACCATTCGAATCACCAGCCGTTCCGGCGCCTGCGCAAAAGCCTCCGCCAATTCATCGAGTGTTCGAATTTTTTTGCCGTTTACTTCATCAACGATCCCGCCCCGGTAAGACGCTTGATAACTGTTGATCGGGTCCGGCAAAATATTGCTAAGCACAATCACGTCCGGATGCTGAAGATAAATCTGGTCCAAGATAAAGTACTCGAAGAAGTGACGGAGGCGCAGATCGGTTGTGCGATATGCTTCGAGCATGTCCAGGTTCAGCGGTTGGAACAGCAGCCCACCATAGAGAACATAACGTGGTTGCACATCATAGGCGTGGCCCTGAATCGAATATGGCCACGGCTTGAACAATTTGATCGTGACCGTCATCGGTTGTTTGTCTCGCAGGATCTCGAGCTTCACCGAATCGCCCTTAAATTTGCGCTCGACAACCTCTTCGAACTGCGCGCGTTCGCCGTCCAATTCGACGTTGGCGTCGCTTGCGATCGGATGATCATCTATGGAGAGAAGCACGTCGCCTTGCTTGAGAACACCGTCCGAGGGACCTGCCGCCACGACAGAACTCACCAGCACCCCATGATCCTCATCTTGCAACCCGAGATATTTTCGCTGGGCTGGATTTTGTAATTTCGCATAGGTGATCGCCAGATCGGGATATTCGTCATAATGACCGTTGCTGATGTCTTTCAGAAATCGGTTGATCACGGGTGTGGGAATCATGTAGGCCACCCCCTGTGCGACATCGCCGCTGTATCCCTGAAACGCGACGCCGACCACCTTGCCATCCTGCATCACCGGTCCGCCACTGTTGCCCGGATTGATCTGGGCGCTGATCTGAATCGCCAGATGCTGATCGACTGAGGAATGCGTGTACAGCTGAAAATCGACTCGCGACACAATCCCCGTCGTCACCGACATGCGTTCGCCGCCGATTGGATAACCGTACGCCGACACGGTGGATTCCAGCGCGGGAATACCGCCGAATTTTAGCGGGACCATGTCTTTGAAAAAGTCTTTCGCCGCAACAGTAATCAACGCCAGATCGCAATCGTTCGCGACAAACTGGACTTGCGCTGGATATTTGTTCGGATCGCCGTCCCGTTCCGCGGTGATGTAGCGGCTGTTGGCGACGACATGCGCGTTGGTCAGGATGCGGTTGCCATTAATCACAAAGCCGGCTCCGACTCCGCGCTCGAGCGCGCCAGCATTCCAAGGCGCCTTGTAGTCAGGCTCAACGGCCGTAGCTGTGATTCGGACAAGACTTTTCTGGACTGGCCCATTTGGTTTTGGCGGAGTAATAGGAACTGGAACCGGAACCGCCTCCGCTGGAGGTGAGCTTGACCTCCATGGAACTGCCCGTTGTGGGCCCTGAGGTTCCATCTGAGCAGGGGCTGGCGTGCTTTCCTGCGCGTATGCGAAAGGCGCGAAGAATAGAGCGGCGCAACTGATGATACAAATACGCTTCATGGGCGGGAGGCTCGAACGTTAGACAGCCCTGTATAAAATCAAGATTTGGGATTTCAATTTACAAGGACCCTTTTGGCGACATACTGACAGGAAACGCCCTGCATACGTTCAAATACGAAAGTGCGAAACGAGCTAAGCTTGGCGAAACAGTTCGGTCAAGTCACCCGAAGGCGCGTTGTTAGCCAACAGACTGAATGCGCCGTCCCTTTTGATTTCTCGCGCTGCGCGTAGAAACGCGCCCCATGCCGCGAGCGCAAGACCGGAGCCGACAGATACGCGGCGCACCCCGATATCCTCGAGTTCCGATAGCGTAAGGTGATGATTGAATCCCGAGACCAGGACGTTGACAGGCTTGGGTGCAACAGTCTTCACGATCTGTGCGATTTCATTCGGCTCGGTGACGCCCGGTGCGTAGAGACAATCGGCACCGGCTTCAGCATACGCCGTTAACCGGTCGAGCGCGGTACGTAACGGGTCGGGATCACCAATTAGCCATCCTTCGCAACGTCCGGTTAGCACCACGCCGGCTTTTGAGGCGTCGATCGCCGCTCGTGCAGCACGAATGCGCTCGACCGCGTGCTTCTTCTCGTACAAAGGACGCTCGCTGCGCCCAGTGCTGTCTTCGATCGATAAACCCGCAACGCCCGTTTCAACGCAAAGCCGGACATTCGCTGCGATGTCTTCAGGTTCATCTCCATAGCCCGCTTGATAATCTGCGTTCACCGGCAGCGCCGTTGCGTTCACAATCTCGCAGATGTGCGCGAGCATTTCGTCACGCGTAACGCCACCATCGGGCTTGCCACGTGAAAAAGCGAAGCCGGCGGAAGTTGTGGCGAGCGCTTTGAACTTGAGCCGCTCTAGATAAATCGCCGTCCCAAGATTCCACGGGTTCGGCAATACGAAGCAGCCCGAGTTGTGCAACGCCTGAAATCTGGCAGCGCGAGAATCTTGCTTTGGTCTCATGCCTCGACATTACACTTGTTGATACGAGCGCACGACGCTTTCGAATTAAAAACCGGCTCTTCGGCCTGCGCGCTCCTAGATCGGAAGCGCCCGACATCCGATGGTGATCTGGGTCATATTTAGCGCGGCCTTGGCGTTCCGCGTTTAGAACGGAACAGCCACACCGAAAGCCACCGTTTGCCGCGACGCTGCGCTGAATCCGCGAGGGCGATTCGTGAGAATCGCACGCTACGGTCATTTACCGCGATGGCACTTTCCAGATTTGTCGCAGTGGCCCTTCGGCTCCGTAAATTGGATCGCAATCGGGTATCGGCAAACCAGCGATGGTGCGATCGGATTTGGGCCGCTCGCCCGGCAAACCGCGAAGCAAATCCCAATGGCGGCCATCCGGGTAAGCTCCAACAACTCCAAAATCCGCGCTGGCGCCGATGTTCTGGTGCGCAACACCGGCTGGGATTAGAATTACATCGCCAGACCTGATCTCGACGGTCTGGCCGTGCTCGCCGCCAAGTCGCAGTTTTGCCGATCCATGATAAACACCAAGCACCTCGTGGGATGTGCTGTGGTAATGAGCAAAGGTGTAGACGCCGTTTCGCCACGAGTTGCGCCAATCGTTCTGAGCGAATGCTCGCTCGAAAACAGAAGCGCGATCCTGCGCATCCGTGGTGATCGCCCCTCGATATACCAGTAGCGGCAGAACGCTGCCTGGATAGACGCCGTTGTCCTTGAACGTCAACTGCTCCGGTTGCACCATCTCTTGCTTCTCAGCCATCGGAAAAATACTCATAGATTTCACGGCAATTATCGCACGCGTAGAGAACAGCGGTCGTATTTAATAAATCCGTCGCAGACAACTGCGTTCGACTTAGGAACATCACCACTCGATGATCGTGCTCGCCCAGGTAAGGCCCCCACCGAACACCACCATCAGGACGTAATCGCCGCGTTTGATTCGTCCCGTGCGATTAGCTTCGTCGAGCGCAATGGCTACGGCTGCGGCAGAAGTGTTGCCGTAGCGATCGAGATTCACGAACATTTTGTCGCGTGAGATGCCGAGCCGATCGGCGATTGCTTCGATGATGCGCAAATTGGCCTGATGCGGAATGATGCAGGCGATGTCGTCGATCGAAAGGCCAGCTTGATTGAGCGCTTTCCTGGCGGCATTGAGCATCGCGATGACGGCCTGTTTGTACACTTCCTTGCCAGTCATGTGGATGGTTGTCAGATGCTTGTCCACATTCTCGCGGGTGATTGGGCAGCGCGATCCGCCGCCCGGCATGAACAATATATTTGTATACTGGCCATCACTGCCGATGTGTGTGGTGATTATGCCATGAGGGCTGCCACGATGGCGCAAGACAGCAGCGCCCGCGCCGTCTCCGAAAAGAACGCATGTGTTGCGATCAGTCCAATTGGTGATTGACGTCAATTTCTCGGCGCCGATGACGAGGACTGTGTCGTAAGTGTGCGACGTAATGAATTGCTGCGCTATCTCCATGCCGAAGATGAAACCGGCACACGCTGCAGAAATGTCGAGACACGCGGCGTTGGTCGCCCCAATTTTCTTTTGAACAAGGCAGGCGGTTGCTGGGAAAAGCATATCCGGGGTGGCGGTTGCCACAATGATGAGATGGATGTCTTTTGGCGAAATCTTGGCCTGCTCAATCGCCTTCAGCGCCGCCTTCGTGGCCATCTCACTGGTGTTCTCGTCCGTGGCGGCAATCCGGCGCTCCTTGATTCCTGTGCGCGTGATAATCCATTCATCGTTGGTATCGACGATCCGGGATAAATCCTCGTTGGTCAGAATTTTCTCCGGCACGTAACTTCCTGTGCCGACAATTGAGACCGTACGCAGCGTTTTATGTGAGCGCGTGCTCGAGCTGGGCTGTCGTTTCATGATACCGGCGCATTTCCTCGACGATATGCGGGTTAATCTGCTGTTCAATGGACTCCGCTGCCACGCGCAGCGCGTTCTTGATAGCCAGCGGCGTACTCGCGCCATGGGCGATGATGCAGATCCCGTTCACACCCAGTAGCGGCATGCCGCCGTACTCTTCATAGTTTGTTTTATCTTTGATCACCCGGAACGCTTTGCGCGCCAGGTAAGCGCCGACCATGTGAATTTTCGAGCGTGTCAATTCCTGTCGAAGCCATTTGAAAATCGCCACCGCTATGGATTCGGACGTTTTCAAAATTACGTTCCCGACGAAGCCATCGCACACGACCACTTCAACCGGATCTTCAAACAAATGCCGTCCCTCGATATTACCGCGAAAATTTAGCGAGCTATACTTCAACAGCTGGAAGGCTTCCCTAGTCAGTTCGGTGCCTTTCACATCTTCTTCGCCCAACGAAATCAGTCCGACGCGTGGCTTCGCGTACCGGAGAACGTGCCTGGAATAAACCGAGCCCATGATTCCATATTGCAAAAGATGTTCCGGGCGCACATCGATGTTTGCGCCGGCGTCAATTATGACAAAGACATTGAACTGAGTCGGCAAAAGCGCCGCAATGCCAGGTCGATCGATCCCTTCCAGTGTACGCAATTTGATCATGCTGGCAGCGACCGCTGCGCCAGTGTGCCCGGCACTCACGACTGCGTCGGCATCCCCGCGTTTCACAAGATCGACAGCGCGGCTCACGGAAGAATCTTTTTTTCTGCGAACTGCAGTCCATGCACGATCGCTCATTTCTACCACCTGAGTGGAATGCGTAATGTCGATTCGCGAATCGTTGCACTGATGCTTGCGCAATTCGTTTTCAATCTGGGTAGAGTCTCCCACCAGATAGAGTTTGCTGATTTTCGGATTCTCGCGGAGCGCCATGACGGCCCCACCAACAAGGTTAGGCGGGCCGAAATCACCGCCCATCGCGTCGAGGGCGATCTTCATTAGACCGAAACTTTGCGAGCTAAAATGCCTGATTGCAAAGCGAAAATGAAGCCGGAGCTTCGTGGAATCGTTGCAGCATTAAATCGTTTTAATGTCCTGATTTGGCAATTCAACGTTTCAATGCACGGCCGATTATTTGCCGTCGAGCGTCAACACCTGTCGGCCACGATAATACCCGCACGACGGGCAGGCGATGTGCGACGGCACGCTGCTTCCGCACTGCGGGCATTTGTTGAGCTGCGCGGCGTGCCAGCGGTTGGCTGCCTTCCGCGTGCGCAATCGCATCTTTGAGGTTTTGCGTTTTGGAACTCCCATGGCAGCCGCTTACCAAAGCATCATTCGTCAGAATTACAACCAACGCCTGTACGATTCGTTAAAGCATTAGCCTTTACATCGGGCCCGCTTCAAAGCTTGAGCTTCAGCTTGTCTAACTCGCTCCAATCTGCCTTTCGCCGGGCATCCTTTTCTTTGGTAGCGATCTTTTTTGCGCTACAAACCCGATTGGCGTCCCTGTCGCAATGCGGATGTGCGGGCAAATTCAGCAACAGGTCTTCGCGTATGTACGGCGTGAGATCAATAGTCTCTGGGCCATTAAGCTCCATGTGTAATGCGAAGCTCGGCACCCGGATTTCGTACACAAAATTTTGAAGGCATGATACGCAGCGCAATTCCACCGGTTGTGACAACGCGCCATTCGCCCACAGGCCACCGTCCCCAACACCGATGTCAATGTCATAATGCAAAGGGCCAGCGCAGCAAATCCCTTCCGATGCCAATTCTTGAATTGGACAATCTTCTTCTCCTTGGAAATGCAAACCATGGGGGGGGATTTGTTTCAAATGAACCTTCATTGCGGTACCTCCATTCCCTTGTTCTCATATCGAGCGAAGTTGAAATAGGGCCGAGCAGGCAGCTGTACGGTGGGTTCCCGGTTTTTTCGACGTCGCTTCGAAAGAAGAACATTTTTCGGCTGTTCATTGCACAAATTTCCTGCTTAGCGCTTTGGCCACGCAACCAGGAACAAAACTTGATACATTCCCGCCCAATCTGGCGATTTCCTTCACGATGCGCGAGCTTAGGTAAGTATATTCCTCCTTCGGCATCAGGAAAATCGTTTCTACCGTGGCATTCAGATGGCGATTCATCAGTGCCATTTGAAACTCGAATTCAAAATCCGAGACCGCGCGCAAACCCCGGATCACCGCGCCCGCATCTTGCGCACCGGCAAACTCGACCAGTAGTCCATTGAACGCAGCGATCCGAACGTTCTCGATTCTGCCAGCGGTTTCTCGCAGCAAATCCAGCCGTTCTTCGAGCGAGAAAAGCGGTTGCTTCTCATCATTGTGCGCTACGGCCACGACAACTTCGTCAAATAACTTTCGCGCCCGCTCAATGACATCGAGGTGTCCATTGGTCACCGGATCAAAGCTCCCCGGGTAAATCGCGCGTCGCATCGGCGAAGATTGCCAGAGGAATAGACAAATGGAAAGTCGAATGGGTTTCCCGTTGAAACGTCAAAGCGCCTGGGTGCTGACGTCCTTAAAGCGCAACAAGTACCTCACTTATGTTTTCGTCATTCCGCACTCCTAAATTTTTCGCCGCCGGTTGCTTAAGACAAATGAGACATCAAATTGCGATTCAATTCGATGCGCGAAACGTCGCCCTACAAAACAATCGCCGTAGCAACAACATTTTCGCCACGATTCAAGAAGGTCCTTGCCGAAGCGAAGCGCATGAGAGACCGCTTCTCGGCCGATCTTCATCTGATCCATGTTGGCGCGAGAAATGATGTCACTGCGGGGAAGTTTAGTGAAGTGCTCGCGGAGTTGGAGCTCCCTACAGATTCGCCAATCCATTTCGAAGAGGGCGATCCAGGCGATGCCATCCTGGCCGCACTCACCAGGGAAAATATCGACGTCCTCATGGCCGGTGCTTTGGAGAAGGAGATCGTGTTACATCCCTTTTTGGGCAATGTTGCACGTCGCCTGGTGCGAGATGCGAACTGCTCAGTGATGCTGTTCACGCATCCGCAGAAGAATCCGAAGCCGCTACGCCGCATTGTGTTCATCGCCGACCGCTCGAAAAACGAATTGCGCGCCTTGGAAACGACTCTGTTGCTCGCGCAAGCGGAATCCTGCGAACGCTTGTACGTGATTGGAATCATCACTGCGTTCGATGAAGCGCGAGCTTCGATTACGGCGGATGCCAGCGGCAAGACCAGGCAAAGCACGAACCATGGCGAGGAAGACGCGCTCGAAGAGTTTGTTTTGTCAGCTGGGGCGACCGAAGTTCCAATCGAAACGCGCTTCATCAGGGGCGCAACCGGGCTCGCCGCATCCGATTTTGTGCGATCGGTGGAAGCTGACTTGCTTGTTGTGCCGCTGCCGAAAAATAGCGAAACGAATAGGCGGTTGCCCAGCAATATTGCCTGGGTGAGCGACGTAATTCCGTGCAATCTCTGGGTGATCCGTTAAAACCAACATCGTCAGTTCGAGCAAACTCCAGAAATCCCGCGGCGAAACGCAACAATGACCCTACGGGATTCTTCGCCTCTGCTTCCGCTGCGCGAGATCACTGGTGTAAGGAAATCGACTGACGATCCTGCAATGAACCAAGCGCCGGAGTTCCAAGCGTACGGGGTGCCGCATTTGACCGTAATTTCTATCACGATCGTACTGCCATTTGCACTCGCCGCGCTGGTACGGCGGACAAAATCGCAACGTATTGAGCGAGTGATTATCGCTGCATTATCGGCAGTGTTGATCGTAAACTATTTGGCTTATCTGATCTTCATCCGGAGCCGTGGAATTGTGGATTGGCGCCAGATGTTGCCGATGCAAATGTGCGACTGGGGTATGGTCGTCGTCATGGTGGCGATGTGGACAGGACGGCAGCGGTGGTTCGAAGTTGCATATTTCTGGGGGCTTGGCGGCACGTTACAAGCCGTGCTCACACCGAATCTGCGCTACGGTTTTCCAGACTGGCGGTTCATCAGTTTTTTCACCTCCCATTCGGGCATCATTATCGGGGTGGTTTTGCTAATGTTGACGCGTCGCTGTCGCCCATATCCGCTCTCAATTGTTCGGGTATGGTTGTGGTCGGAGTTCTATTTCGTGGTTACGCTGTTAGTAGACGAATTAACCGGCTTTAATTACGGATTTTTACTGCATAAGCCGGAAGCATTTTCCATCCTGAGCCTTCTCTCCGATTGGTGGCCGCTATATATTTTGCAAATGCACGGAATAGCATTGCTCTTCTTTCTCATGCTCTATGCGCCGTTCGCGGTTTTTGATTTCTTCAGGCGCAAGCAACGGACAGGCGGTTCAGGTGAATCGCCGCTAGCACCGGTGGAGGGTGCACCGAGGTAGGGGCAATTGACCTCAATCGCCTGCATCGCGAGACTGAGCGCGATCAATGAAAGCCAAGCCGCTTAAGGTTGGAAAGGTGACGATCGGTGGTGCAACGCCGGCGTTCATTCTCGGCCCGTGCGTTATCGAATCGGAGAAGTTCGTCTGGCGGATGGCGAAAAAGATTGCCACCATCTGCGCCGTTGAGAATGTCGATTTCATTTTCAAGGCGTCCTACGACAAGGCAAATCGGACGTCGGTACGCTCATTTCGTGGGATCGGGGCGCCCGAGGGTTGCGACATCCTTTCAGCCATTGGTCGCGACTTGAAGATTCCCGTCACGACGGACGTTCATTCTCCTGCTGAAGCCGAAATTGCTGGCTACAAGATTGACATGCTGCAGATTCCGGCCTTTCTCTGCCGGCAAACAGATCTGCTGCGCGCGGCTGCGGAAACGGGTCGCACGATCAACGTGAAGAAAGGTCAATTCCTCGCGCCTTGGGACGTGCGCAATATTGCTGAAAAATTGATCGCGTTTGGCAACTCAGATTTTTGTTTCACCGAACGCGGCACGACATTTGGATATAACAATCTTGTTGCCGACATGCGTTCTCTTTATTGGATGCGTGAGGCTGGTTACCATGTCATTTTTGATGCCACGCATTCTGTGCAGCGGCCGGGCGGGGCAGGGGACTCGACGTTGGGGGATGCCGTTATAGCTCCGGTGCTTGCCAGGGCAGCCATCGCCGCCGGCTGTGACGGCATATTTATGGAAGTCCACGAAAATCCAGTCCGAGCATTGTCTGATGGGGCTACTCAGATTCGGCTAAACGATTTGCCGAAGCATCTGCGCATGTTAAAGGCTATCCATGCTGTGGTTTCAGGTAAGGGCGACTGATTGCAGTCGCCTGAGCACGAATGACAGATTCACAAGAAAGACGCGTCGGGGGAATTGTGTTTATTCACCCCGGAGATTATCACTTTGGCTACTGTTGGTCGTACTATCAATTTTGGTGGCATCGCCTCATGTATTTGCCCAATCAAAGGGTCGCAAAGGGAAACCTCGAGCGAAGCCGGGCCCCAGTTCGTCTCCCGGCGAACAAAGCTTGACGAACATTCCCCTTCCAATCGGTCACGAAGCAAAGGGCCTTGTGTTGCCTGACTTCGATGGCGAAGGACATCTCCGGGGAAAATTCCAAGCCGGAACAGCGCACCGGATCGATGAGGAACACATTGGCTTCACCCATCTTCGAATTACTACCTACACGCCTGAAGATCAGCCGGACTTGAAGATCGACATGACCACGTCCGTATTAGACCTAAAAACACGTATCTTAAGCTCGAAAGAACGCACCACCATTCAGCGCGCAGATTTCAATATCGCTGGTGATTCGGTGGAATTCGACACGAACTCGAAAACCGGACGATTGATAGGAAACGTAAAGATGGTGATCACCGACAAATCGCATTTGACTGCATCACCGAGTCCGAAGGAATGAAAAGCTCAGCAGTGCTGGTTTTGTTCCTTGTATGCGTGGTCGCTGCGCGATGGCCCGGGCAGGTTGCCGCTGCACCAGCGGTTTCCCCTTCGTCGACGACAGCGGAAAAACCGGCAAAGGCGAAAGCGAAAAACAAGGACAAAAAGAAAGATAACAAAACATCATCGGGGACGAACCTATTTGGACAAGGTGCTGCAGGGCAGCAGCCCAATGGCCCGACAACCACCCAGATTTACTCCGACGATGCTTTTTTTGATTCAACCAAGAACATGGGCATCTTTAATGGTCGTGTAAAAGTCGTCGATCCGCGTTTCAATCTTCAATCTGACAAGTTGACAGTGTTCATTACAAAGGGAGAAAACCAGAGCCTGGAGAAAGCGATCGCTGAAGGAAATGTCGGACTTGTTCGGGATCGGCCAGCTGCGAACGGCGGGCCTCCGACCCGTGCCGTTGGTCGCTGCGATAAGGCCACTTATACAGCTGCTACTGGGGATGTTGAATTAACGGGAACACCGCGGGTGCAAGAGGGACCAAACCTGCATGTCGCAACCAGTCCCGACACGGTCATGATTATTAGTCAGAACAGTCAACTGCGGACGCACGGGCCCAGCCGTACAGAAATTGTCCAGCAGCCGAAGGAGGACCAGGCGAAAGAGAACAAAGGTGAAGCCAGGAAGGCCGAGCCTCAAGCCGTGCCGGCTCAGCCCGTAGCAACACCGGCCTTGCCCACACCATGATCAGCCAAACTGCACCGGTTTCAATTCCGCGAGCAACTTCGGCGATCGCGCCGAAGCCGCAGACCGTTCTCACGACTGATCAATTGGTCAAGATCTACGGCGGTCGCGCGGTCGTTAACGGAGTCAATATGCACGTCCATGCGGGCGAGATCGTGGGACTTCTCGGGCCTAACGGAGCGGGGAAGACCACGAGTTTCTATATGATCGTTGGCTTGGTCAGGCCAAACAGCGGTCAGGTCATTTTCTGCGACACAGACGTGACGGATTATGCGATGTACAAGCGCGCCCGCCTCGGGATGGGTTATTTGCCCCAGGAAGAATCGATTTTTCGCAAAATGACTGTGGAACAAAATATCATGGCGATTCTGGAAACTCTGTCGATGACCAAGGCTGAGCGGCGGAATCGCTGCGATGAGTTGCTGCACCAGTTCGGGATCGAGCGAATCGCAAAGAATACCGCGCTGACCTTGAGCGGCGGCGAGAAAAGGCGCCTGACCATCGCGCGTTCACTGGTCACACAACCGAAGTTGTTGATGCTCGATGAGCCGTTCAGCGGTGTCGATCCCATTGCCGTTTACGATGTGCAACAGATCATCGTTAACCTTCGGAAATCAGGATTGGCCATAATGATCACGGACCACAACGTCCGGGAGACTCTCTCGATCGTGGATCGCGCGTATTTGATTTACGATGGGCGCGTCGAAAGCGAGGGAACAAAAGACTTCCTCATCAACGATCCAATCAGTCGGCAACTTTATCTTGGCGAACGATTCAAGATGTAATGGCCGCGTTTGCTGGACCCCCCGAACAAAGTCCAGCGTTGGCACGCAACTTCGCTCGACATGAACACGCGAGTACGGTAAAGTTCTCGCAAGGCAATGGAGTTTGCCTTCTGTCCCGCGACGAGTCGGGACGGAGAACCGCGTAAGCTGATGACTCCTTCCAAGCAGGAAGGAGTTTTTTATGGTCAGCTATATTTTGGTGATGCTGGGTGGCGCACTTGGAACAGGGGCGCGATTCTGGGTGTCTGGCTTCGTTGCCGAACGCGGAGGCGAGTTTTTTCCGCTCGGCACGCTCGTCGTGAACGCTACCGGTTCGTTAGTCATCGGGTTCCTGGCTGCGTTTACAGATCCGGAAGGGGCAGTCCTTCTATCGCCGCGGGTGCGTCAGTTCTTGATGATCGGCGTGTGCGGTGGTTACACGACGTTTTCATCGTTCAGTCTGCAGACACTGGATTTCATTCGCGATGGCGATTGGTTTAAAGCATTCCTGAATACCACGCTATCGTTTGCTTGCTGCCTCGGAGCCGTCTGGCTGGGGCGCATTGTTGCTGTCACACTTTTGGCAAGATAGGAAAACTCATGCACCTCCCCGAAGACGCAGTCCTCTTAAGGATTTTTATTGGTGAAAGCGATCGCCATCGTCATCAGTCGCTATATGAAGCCATTGTATTGAAGGCGCGCGAGAGGCAGATGGCAGGTGCAACTGTGTTGCGCGGCCCAATGGGGTTTGGAAAATCAAGCCATTTACACACGGCAAAGATCCTTCGTCTATCCATGGACCTGCCAATCGTGATTGAGATCGTCGATTCCGAGGAAAAGATAAACGCATTTCTGCCCGTGCTGGATGAAATGATGGGCGGCGGCCTGGTCACCCTCGAAAAAGCCAAGGTGATTCGTTACCAGGATCGGCGAAAAAACGAATAACCGGCGAAGCCTTGCCCAATTACACGTCATAAGTGGTGATCTCGAGCTGATGACCGTCGGGATCGCAAAAATAAATCGACTGCGCGATTTCGTGATCTTGGAATTCGAACTTAATCCCGCGATTTTTAAGTTCGCGTTGGACGGCGAGAAAATTTTCGCGATTAGCGCGAAAAGCGAGATGAAGCATCCGAATCTCCCGGTGCGTTGAAGGCTTTGTCTCATGGGTCGCCGGGAACAGCGCGATGCCGGTGTTCCCTTTGCCAACAAAGGTAGGCACGCCGCTCCACATTCCGTCGTGAAGCCGCTCGAAACCGAGAACCTCAATATACCATTTTGCTGAGCGCTCAATATCGCGCACGCCCATTGCTACGTGATCGATGCCCTCGAGTTGCATAACGAATGGAACTAAATTAAGACTTTTATTTAGTCAGCCCTGTTCTCGGCAATTCTTCGTGAGTTGTGTCACATCGCAAGTCCATTGGCACTACCAAAACTTCGAATTGCTCAGCCGGTCATCCAGTTTTCCGGCTCGTAACGCCTGGACGAACGCTGTATAGTCTGTGAACGGACCGCCAACGGCGCGCCAGACTACTTTCGATTGAGTTTCGCCATTCGTTAGCTGCACAACAAGTATGTGAAAGGTGTGCGCGATTCCGCCGCGCTCGTAATGCACGATGTAGTACTCGCCGCCGGTTGCTGCCCAAATCAGGCGCTTGCCAGGGAGACTCGGATCAATGATCGCATCGGTCGCATTCCATTTCTGGTCCGGGTCTGCCATCTTTCCATTACCGGCGCTACAAAGTGCGAGAACTGCCGGTGGTAAATCGCTGGTGGAATGCATCTCATGGAATCGCGAGGTACTCTCCAAAGCATTGCGATCTTCCGCTGACAGCTTTGTCACATCACCGCAGCACAAGCCATACGTTGAAACAGCGCAGAGTACATACATGCCAATATATTTCATACCGTCTGTAACAAACACTCATCTAGCGAGAAGGAACTCAGCCGTCGGTGAGTTTTTCTCCGGAGTTTGATGTTGAAGTCATAGAAAGCAATCCATCCCAACGGCCAGCGGTTTGCCGCAGCCACTGGTTAGGTCTTGGTCGGTGCATCACGAACGAAACATGAAATACACTGCTCCAACCATGCAAAGGGCGGCCCAAAGGAAATCGAGCTTCAGTGGCTGCTGCATGTAAAAAATGGCGAAGGGCGCGAAGACCGAGAGTGTGATGAATTCCTGAAGAATCTTTAACTGGCCCAAGCTGTATTGGGAGTAGCCAATGCGATTCGCCGGAACCTGGAAGAAATACTCGAAGAACGCTAATCCCCAGCTTACCAACGCTGCAATAAACCATGGCTTGTCATGAAAATTACGAAGATGGGCATACCAAGCGAAGGTCATGAAGACGTTTGAAACAGTAAGGAGGATAATGGTGCGAACAAGCGTGGACATGTAAGGCCTAACGAGGACTGAACGAAGGTTCGTAATAGAGAGCCGACATTTTTTCCCTAATTCGCTTTCTTCCAGGCTGCGGCATGGGCATGGACGGGTGAACCAAAACCTTTTAGCGTCACTTCGCCGAGATCTTCGAATAAAAGTCCTTTGCCAAGACAAAGCTCCGCGATTGCGGTGGACACCAGGATTTGCTCCGGTTGCGCGTGAGCACAGAGACGCGAGGCCAATTGGACTGTTGCTCCAAACAGATCGTGGTGTTGCTCTACAGGTTCGCCAGCTGCAGCGCCAACGCGAACCTTAAGCGCGCGGCCTGGGTGCGCTCTCGCGTGCCTTTCTAATTCCTGCTGAATCTGAATAGCGCATCGCACGGCGCCTGCTGCCGAGATAAACGAGGCCATAATACCGTCGCCGGTATGTTTCACTTCGCGTCCGCCTAACGCGGCTAGCGCTTCTCGGACAATCGTGTCGTGCACACCAAGGATTGCCAATGCTGCTTCGTCACCAAGCGATTGGGTCAATATCGTTGAATTTACAACATCGGTGAACAGAATTGTTCGAATTCCCGGATCGCGCGTGTCCGCCATACCCCCGGGAAAAACGACCGCGCCTGATGAATTTGTCTCCACGCCGCCCAAAAAACCCTCCGCGACCTCGGGCTCGATTTCGATGATCTTCTCAGCTACCAAACCGTGCGCTTCACGATGCACGCATTCCGCGGCTTCAACATTTGGAGCGTGACAGAGACAGAAAACCTTGCCCGCCTTTTCGTTTAGCCAATACTTGGTGTATTCGACGCCATATTTTTTCTGCGTCTCCATGTCTTTCGCGTGGGCCTTTGCGATATCTTCAGGCGCCGTTCCCTCGGGAAGATGGTGAATGTCCATGTATAACGGCATACGATTTCAGGACGATCTGGCGCGGTGTGAAACCGCGATCTCTGGCGACTTGCTTAAAGTCTGGTAAACGACGCAATATCGCTCGGTTAATCGGATCAGATTTGCCTGCTGTTCTTCGCTCGCATCGGTACCCAAGTCGAAATGCAACCGAATTTGCTTAAAGCCAACCGGGACATCTTTCGAAACCCCGAGTGTTCCGCGAAAATCCAGATCGCCTTCCGCGCGAATTGCCGCATTTCGTAATCGAATTCCGAGAGCGGTTGCTACTGCGCCTAACGTGACTCCTGCGCAGCCGACCAGCGCTTCGAGCAACATATCAGCAGAACAAGCGCTCTGTCCGTTGCCGCCAGTCGCCGGATGAAGCCCGGCTTCAACGCGCGCTTTTCCGGTCTGGATCTTGCAGGTGACATTGTCACCGACTCGTCCCTCGGCGCGCAGAGTGACCAACGCTATTTCGGGATGCTCGCGATAGCGCGTCTTCAAAGGCGCCTGCAATGATCTCAGTTCGTCCGCATTCATTAGTAGAGTTTCAGGGTTCAAATTGTAGAGGCGGCCATGTCGGCTGCAACGACCGCGGATCTCTGCGGGCGACACGCCTGCCGCTACAGAAGCAATGATGAGTTTTTGATGGAAGAGAAAATACGCATAGCAGAATCACAAACCCATAACAGTAACAAATTATTTACTGCTCGGGTTAATATTGTGATTCACTCGAAAGAGATTGTTGGGGTCGTATTCCTTTTTAATCTCGGCCAATCGTGCGTAGTTATCGCCGTAGGTTTGCTTCACGCGTTCTTCGCCTTCGTCTCCCATCAGGAAGTTTACGTATGCGCCGCCGGCGGAATATGGGTGAACCGCGTCGTAATAGCTTTTCGTCCACGAAATAATTTTGTCGTTATTCGCAGGATCAGGATCAACGCCCACTATGACTTCCGCCCAGTTTGCGTCGCGATAATTCCAGGGCGTCTCGTTTTTCGCTACGCGAGCCGCAGCGCCGTTAATCGGATACAGATGCATGGTGGAGTGCATCGTTGGAAGCGCTCCACCAAACCGAATGTGCTGCCCAATCGCATCATCGCTTAACTCATTAAAGAAATCGGCGCGCCAGTACCATTGCAGACCTGGCGGATACAGCGCATCGAACATGCTTTGCAGCGCTGGATGTGGAATCGGCCCTACAAAGTCGAGCGCGGGTTTCTTGAAAGCGCGAATAGGCTTGAAAACTTCCTCTGCTTTTTCTTGAGGGCCGGCGTACGCCCAAACTACGCCGCACATTTTTTTCAGGTGCAACTGCTCCGGGAAAGGTGGTGCCGGTGGCACCGTCAGGAATGCGAAGAAGCCATTCAAATCATCCGGAGCCTCGAGGATAAACTTCCGATACCATTCCAGGACATCGCTTGCTTCGCTCAATTCATAGAGCATCGGGCCGGCATAAAGAATATCGACGGGATACAGTTTGAATGTGAAAGAAGTGACGACGCCGAAGTTGCCGCCGCCGCCGCGAAGCGCCCAGAATAAATCGGGATTCTCATCCGCGCTCGCTTTCACAAATTGGCCGTTCGCCAAAACCACATCGGTGGAAACCAAATTGTCGATGGTCAATCCGTATTTGCGGGTAAGGTAACCGATCCCTCCGCCGAGTGTTAAGCCGCCTACCCCCGTTGTGGAAATGAATCCGCTCGGAGTGGCGAGACCAAAGACATGAGTGGCGTGATCAACATCCCCCCAAACACATCCGCCGCCGACAGTGACGGTGCGAGCCGCCGGATCGATCCGCGTGTATTTGATCCCTGAGAGATCGATCACCAAGCCGTTGTCGCAAAGTCCAAGGCCGCCGGCATTGTGGCCCCCACCGCGGACTGCCAGGAGCATATCGTTCTCTCTCGCAAAGTTTACGCAGCGAATGACGTCCGCCACATCGGCGCAACGCGCGATGAAGCGGGGCTTTTTTTGGATCATCCCGTTATAAACCCTACAGGCGTCATCATAATCTTCGTCACCCGGTTGGATCAGGCGTCCGCGCAGGCTTGCCTTGAAATCCGCGATGGAGTTTTGGTTGGGCATACTAAAGGATATAGAGCTTTCGGTTGCCCGAGCAAGCAAAACGCTTGGAGCGCTTTCTCATTGAAGTCGGAATTTAGTTCCGCTTATGCTGCGGCAAAGCCATTCCCCCAATGTTCCCTCAGAATAGACACTGGACACGCCGCGATTTCTTGAAGCTGGTGGGTCAAACGGGATTGGTCACCGCAGCACCAACTCTGGCGAATGCTGCTGCCGCGATTGATGATGACACAGTTTGCATTTCCATTCTGCACACGACCGATTTGCACGGTCATATCTTGCCGACCACGGACTACGACGGAACTGCCGATCGTGGCGGATTCGCCCGATGCGTGACGCTAATTCGCCGATGGCGACAGCAGAATTCGAACTCGATTTTGATCGACGTAGGCGACGTCTATCAGGGTACAGACGTCAGTTTGCGAAATAAGGGCGAACTTATGATCGATCTGTTCAATCATCTTCAATACGACGCCTGGGTCATCGGCAATCATGAGTTCGACTGGGCAATCGAGCCCTTTCACCA
Organism: Candidatus Udaeobacter sp.; assembly: GCA_035713885.1. Taxonomy (GTDB): domain Bacteria; phylum Verrucomicrobiota; class Verrucomicrobiia; order Chthoniobacterales; family UBA10450; genus Udaeobacter. Next base: position 19,233 of record DASTMV010000099.1, read on the forward strand.
AGCATTGCAAAGGTCGGCGATGCCGGTGCTGGCGGCTAATACCCTATTGGAAGGAAAGCCAGCAGGCGAATTCCCCGACGGCAAAAATCCGCTGGCTAAAATTCAGCCATATATCTCAAGGGAAATCGCGGGAATTAAAATGGCGATCATCGGAATTACGACGCCTGGGATGCCGTTTTGGCTTCCGCCGGAGTTTACTGCCGGCATTAATTTTCAACATCCCGTCGAGCCAGTGCGTCGGGCGATCGCGAAAGCAAAGATCGATGGCGCCGACGTAATCGTGCTCACAGGTCACATGGGATTGAAACCGCGCACGGGAGGCGATGATTTTGCGAATACGGTGATGGCATTGACATCAGAATTTCCCGGCGTCGTTGCATTCATCGCCGGCCATACCCACCAGGCAATTCCGAGTCGCCTGACAAATGGAGTTCTCTTCACCCAGGCGGATCATTTCGGGATCCATGTGGGTCGCGTCGATTTGTTATTTGATCGGACATCGAAAAAGTTGTTGCGCCGTGAGGCAACTTGCGAGCTGATGGACAGCCGTTTCCATCCTGATCAAGTTGTTTCTTCGCGCGCCGGATCGCAGCTCGCAGAGTCGGCAGCTGCGCTTGCACAGCCGATTGGCGAACTAGCGGAACTTCTGCGCGCCCGGAGTCGGCCGGGTCATCCCAGCGATATCGAGAAACTGATAGGCGCAGCGATTAGGGAATCACTGTTGGAACGAAACGTTGTAATCGACGGCGTGATCCACGGCGTCTTCGACAGCAATGCTCAACTTGCCGCCGGCTCGAAGACTATTAACGACGTTTGGAACATCATTCCTTACGAAAATTTCGTGGTTACTGCCACGCTGTCGCCCGATGAAATTAAAACGGTGATGGAAGAAGTCTATGCCAGCCATGAAGCGCGGAACTTGGTGGGTATCGAAGTAAACGTGGAAGGACACGCCCATGATTACAGAATCGCCTCGATGACATTTCCAGATGGACGCCCGCTGGAGCGCGAAAAAAAATATGTCATCGCCGTTAATAGTTTCGACGCTCGCAGCGGCGGACATCATTTCATGCGGCTGCGGGCGTTGCTTGATCGCCCGGAGGCGAGTTACGTCTTGCATCCGGTGCAAACACGCGACGCGTTGATCGATTATTTCCGGCGACACAAAGTTGTGCACAGAATTGCCAATGAAGGGCATTTGCCGGTCGCCGCATGACTTAGCCTGTCATCTCGAGCGAGCCCGTGACATTGTTTTCGGCCCGACTGCGGGGGGTTCTTCGAGTCCGCTGGGAACGACGAAAGAATTGCCTCTTGCAAAAGCGACGGCTTTCGATTGCCTATTTCGCCATGCGACTTGGAATTTTTTGCCTGCTCAGTTTGTTGTTGAGTGTCGGCGTTGCCTCGTCGGAAACGCCAAAAAGCGGATCGCCGTCTCCGTCACCGCGTCCGGCGCTGCCCGAATTTCGACCGGCATTGATTGGGACCGCTCCCAACTCCCTGATTAACACGATCGATACTGCCGATCTGATTAAGAAGGGCCAAAAGGAAGCCGCCGTAATGTTTTCCTGCCTCGTGGCGCCAACGGGAGACGTCGCTCACAGCGGCGCTTATCGTGGGACCCGTGGATCGGAACTGCTCGAACAAGAAGTATTGAAACGGTTGGCCACTGCGAAGTTCATCCCAGCGGTCCACAATCACCAGCCGGTCATTGCCGTCTTCTCCGGAACAGTGAAGTTCGCAGTGGTGAACGGCAAACCTCGTTTGCGTATTTTCGCCAACCAGCAGGTGTCGGAGTTAGACAAGGAAACTGATTTCATTGATCCACAGCCGTTTGTAGGGCAGGCCTCGACGTTTACGGGAACACATTATCCCGAAGTTCCGACGACGGTGAGCTTGACTGGTACTGTGGATCTCCAGGTCGAAGTCGATGCTGTGGGAAATCTGAAAGGCATGCAGGTTTTGTCCGAGGAGCCGCCCTTTTTGTATTTTGGGCAGGCGGCCTTGGTGGATTTCACTGGGGCAAAATTCATTCCGGCGTTTCGCAATGGCAAGCCCGTCGACAGCAAAGTCACGCTTCACGTCTATTACAAGCCATAGCATAGGTCACAACGGACCTGTTCACAAAGCGAGCGACGAAGGTCAACGCATAGTGAGGAGAATTATTCGCGCCTCTTTCTTCAAACGCGATCCGCTCATTTGCGCTCGAGAAATGATTGGGAAAGAACTGATTTGGGGCGAGTGCACGGGCACGGTGGTCGAGGTAGAAGCATATGCGGCAATCAATGACGAAGCCGCGCACACCTTTACGCGGCCCAGCGCGCGCAGCTTTATTGAGCGGAACAAGGCGGGAGCGGCCTACGTCTATTTTAATTACGGGGTGCATTGGATGTTGAACGTGTTGGTGAAAGGCAATGCAGAGGGATTTGTTTTGATTCGTGCACTTCAACCGCGGCGCGGCATTGAACTTATGGCGAAACGCCGTGGGATTGACGATGTTCGCCAGCTTTGCTCCGGCCCGGGCAAATTGACGCAAGCGTTCGCCATCACTGGCAAATATCACGAGATGAATCTCTGCGCCGATCCATGCCATTGTTTTGCGCTCACCTCAAAGGTTGCTGCTGATGTCGTGGCCGATGCGCGAATCGGCATCACGCGCTCCGCGCATTATCCGTGGCGATTTACGCTGCGGGGGAGCCCTTTCGTAAGCCGCACGCCAAGATAGGCGCGATTGAGCTCAATCGCCGTTGGATGGTGGTTAGGAGTGAAACCGCAACTGCCTCGATTGACTCAAACGACGCTGCATCGAAATTCTTCGCTCAATGAATCCGCGTAAACAACGTGTGTTGCTCGGCATGAGCGGTGGAGTGGACTCCAGCGTGGCGGCGTACTTGCTGCGTCGGCAGGGTTACGATGTGATTGGCGTCACGATGAAGGTGTGGCCTCAGGATTGCATCTCTCGCGCGGAAGACAAATGTTGCGGGCCACAGGCCGTTGCTGACGCGCGCAGCGTGGCGCATGCGCTCGGCATTCCCCATTACGTGGTCGATGAGGCCGACCATTTCGAGCGCACCGTAATAGATTATTTCGCCCGCGAGTATCAGGCCGGCCGAACGCCGAACCCATGCGTGATGTGCAATGAGAAGCTCAAGTTCGGAAGCCTTTGGAGCAAAGCGGAAATGCTCGGGTGCGACTACATCGCGACCGGTCATTATGCCATTGTCGAACACGTCACTCCGGCTTCTTTGCCGCACGGTCGGCAATGCGGCGAGAGGGTCGCATCTGCGTTCGCCGTACTTCGCAAGGGCTTCGATCAGCGCAAAGATCAATCGTATTTCCTTTTTAGTCTGCGTCAGCCGCAGTTGCGCCGCTCGCTGATGCCGCTGGGCAAAATGACCAAGCCGGAGATTCGGGAGATCGCGCGTTCGTTAGGCTTGAAAGTGGCTGACAAGGTTGATAGCCAGGAAATTTGTTTTGTTCCCGGCAACGATTACAAGTCGTTCTTACGTTCGCATCTCAACGAACGCGAATTTCACCGGGGCGAGATCTACGACATCGATGGACACCGCCTTGGCGAACATGACGGGCTTGAGATGTTCACGATTGGTCAACGTAAAGGACTGCCCGGCGGTTCGCTTCGTCCTCGTTATGTCGTCGATCTCGATCCGGCAACGAACCGCGTAATTGTTGGAGACGCGGATGATTTGATGGTCGAGGAATTTGAGATCGATCGCGTGAACTGGCATCCTGCGGCCGGTGTCACGGATCGCGGCTATAACGAAGCCATGGAAATCACAGTTAAGATTCGTTATAACCATCCCGGCACCCCCGCGATGATCACTCCATTGGAAAACGATCGGGCACGCATTCGACTTGCCGAACCGCAGCGCGCTGTGACGCCGGGCCAGGCCGCAGTGATTTACGATGGCGACATTGTCTTAGGCGGCGGCTGGATTCGCCGACATGCTCTTTCGGATCATCCTGAGCGGAGCAAAGCGACGTCGAAGCATCCCGCGGTCACAGCATGAGGTGATGCTGGGGGAATTCTGCAAGAAGCTACGGCTTGGCGGGCGACTTCGATGGAAATGACCACTCCTGCTGCTGAACGAAATGGCTGAGAAAATTCTGCTAGCCCTCAGCACATTTCCGGACGCGGAAATTGCGCGCCGGATTTCGAATCAATTGGTCATTGAAAGTTTTGCGGCCTGCGCAAACATTTTGCCTCCAATTGAGTCGATTTACCGCTGGAAAAACAAGATCGAATCATCAGTCGAAACGCTGGTCTTATTCAAACTCAGCGAAGATCGACGAGCAGCATTTCAGGACAAACTTCGCTCGCTTCACCCTTACGATGTTCCGGAGATTATTTTCGTTCCAGTCACAAGCGGTCTCCCGGAGTACCTGCAGTGGGTGGCCGAAAGCTGCAGCTAAGCCGAGCGATGTTTCTTACGGACGAGGTAAATCGCAACTCCAACGGCGTTCGCGATTCCGGTCACAGCAATAATTTTTGCGGCAAAACTCAAAGGGTCTGGAACGTTGATAATCGGGTAGATCGTAAAAAAAATCGCAGACAGCGAAACGGCGGCGCCGCAAATTGCCGCGATGCGTAACCACAACGGAGCACTCGAGCGAATCGCACCCGCTCCGAGGAGCGGTATCATGAACATTGTGAAGTAAACGATGCCGTAGAAGACATTCGAAGCATTGTCCACCAGTTGGAATGCCTCCTGGATTCCGGTGCCGAGCTGGCTGGCAATAGCGATCATGAGCGTTATTGCCGCTACGAAAATCACCGAGTTGATTGGGGTTCTATAACGCGGATGCAAACGCGAGAACCAACTCGGCAGCAACTGGTCCCAACCTGCCACCATTGGTAGTCGCGAGCTGCCGGTTACATGAACGCTGGTCGAAGAAATTGTACGCACGGTCATTAGCAGAATTCCAATAGACGCGATAACCCCCGCGATTGGGAAGGAGCGCAGCCCCAGTCGCAGCGTTTGTGGCACGGGACCGATCAGATCGATCGGAGCGTCGCCGACGAATGCAAGAACCGAACTGGTTCCCAGAATGAACATCAAGGCGATCACTGGTGAGGCAATCAACACCGAGCGGCCGATGTCGCGCGCAGGGGCGCGAGTTTCGCCGGCCAGAATTGCTACGTACTCAAATCCGCTAAGCGCGCCTACTGCGAGCTTGGTGAAAATATTGAAGCAGTAGAAGATAGACATCGCAGGCAAGGCAAACTGCAACGGGCGATAAGACTTCAATTCGCCGCGAGCGAGTCCGAGCAACGGCAATAGGATTAGCGCTGCGTAGACGATGAATGTCGCGAACGCTCCGATGTTGTGGACCCATTTACCTAACGACAGACCGCGCACGCAAGCCCAGCCAAGGCCACCGATCAACGCCGCGCTGATCAGCGAGACACACCATTTGCTGTCCGGCAGCCAGGCGGCGACCGGCCCGATCGCGTAGGAGATGTTCGTGGTGGTGAACATTCCCCCCAGCGCGATCACTGTGATCGACAGGAGCCAGAGATTCCACGCCACGATGAATCCGGCGAATTCATTAAAGCCGAGCTTAGCCCATTGATAAATGCCGCCTTCGAGCGGCATGCGGTTGTTTAAATAGATCACGACCGCAGCCTGCGGGATGTAAAAAAGTAAAATTGCCAGCAGCCAAAAGAACAGATGCGCGTGCCCGAGCTTCGCAGCGGTGCCGACCCAGCTCGAGCCGACGACGAAAAGAATTTGCGTAAGGACGAGATCGCGCAGAGCGAGCGGTTTTTTGAGGACAGCACTCCTTTGTTCGATGGCACGTTCCGGGCGATCGACTTGGCTGGTCACGTACCAAATTGTAGGGTATGCGCTTCGCTTGCCTATCGAAAAACCGGGAAGCGGTACGGCTGCGCTAAGCCGAGATTTTAGCCCTGCTCGTCCTGGGGTCGGATCGGTGGTGCTGGTTCGTTCCGAAATTCGCGGTGACGGATTTTACCACCAGCGTATGCGACGTAGCAGCCAGAGCCCAGTGTGGCTGCTCCGAGCAAGACCACCGCGATGGCGAGTGGCACGGATGATTTCGGCCAACGTAAGGGGACAACAATCGCTGTCGCGCTCAACGCAGCGAGCGCGTAGAAGAGATAGATCAGTTTCTCGGCGCGAGCTTCGTGTTCATCTAGCCAGGCGTGACCATCGTCGTCACTCATGGCGAGCACGCGATCATATCCTTGTTGGCCAAACTCAAAGGTTGGCCATGCGGAAAGCGAGGTAATGAATACGAGAATCAACGTCACAATCAGCGCACGGCGACTTTTTGAAATCACAGCAGCGACAAGACCGATCCAGCCGATAAGCAGCCCGTACACGGGCAGCGGGTTTAGCAACACATGAACGTATTCCGGTTGGCGCAACCCTCGGATGAAGCTTTCGATCACAGTTGGCCTTTCCACTGAGTTCCGCAGACGTGCACCGACTGGCGTGTCTCTTCCGGCAAGTATTTTCGCCAATCGGCGATTGTGAAATGCCACCATTCTGTACGCATTCCGCAAAAGCCTGCGTGATCCATTGCGTATTGCAACAGACGCAGGTGACAGAGAATTTCGTTAGAAAAACCCGTGTAACGCCACATGGCGGCAGGTGTAAAATCGTCAAAGTCACTTGGCATGCTCACGGCGCGATTCCATGAATCTACAAGTGTGGCATCGACGGCGATCCCCCAACTGTGCAGCGAACCGACACCAATCTCGGGATTGGCAACATAGTCACTGTTGTGCGACGCCTCCCAGAGCTTTGTCTGTACTGCGACCGGCCGATAAGCATCCCAGATTCGCAAGCCGTATTGATAGCGACGCAGAAACGTTTGCGCCGCAGTCAGAGCTGAAACGACCTCGGGACGCGCCAGAGCACGTGTCCCTTGGGGATAAAGCGGATGTTTCATCAGGTTGTTGGTTCCTGCATAACGCAAGTCGACAACGATCGTAGGATTCACCGATTGGATATCGACAAGAGCACGATCAGCGTTTGCGGTGCCAAAGACCAATGCCGGTGTTAAAGCAACAACAAAATAGATCCAAGCGTTATAGTGGCGCGTTTGCATTGTTCGGCTAATAGCCTGCCACGGCCGGTTCAGGGGCCTCCATTCCTGCCAGACGTTGGACAAGAACACGCGCGCTTTCGTCGGGCACTGTAAAACGTAATTCAAGATTGGAGTCGCCCTCTGTTTGGATTTCCGGCAATTGCGAATAAAAAAGGTGCGGCGAATCGGGTAACCGCAACCATTGTTGTGGATTCCCGCGCACATCGCGCGCAATGTCGGCTGCTTTTTTGGGAGCGTTCACTTTGATGAGAAGTCTGGCTTTTACCGGATTTTGGAGGTTCACTGCAAGGCCGATCAATTGCGAAACATCAACTAATTCACGGGAAAAGATCGGATGGAAAACGCGGGAGAGATCCGGTGGATCTCGGGAAATGAGTCGCAGAGCGCTTTCTTGATCGAGGGCTTGGAAACGGTCGAACAGTTGTCCAGTTATTTTCAAGTCCGGTTTCATTCCCAGACGCACCAGCACCAGCTCGTCCACTTCTTCTGGCGTGCCGACGGCCAGGGTTACCGGCCCTACGCGGGCGACCGCAAAATCAGGCTTGGCCTCCGTAGATTCAACAGGGGCGGACTGCCGTTCCCACACTGGCAGGCCGCTTACGGCTCGCTTCTGAAAAGTCTTATCATCTGCGACGGTGCGGATCACCTTGGCAAGATCACGGCGAGTCTGGATGAGATTAAATTCTCGGGTTTCTCCGGTTTCGTTTGTGGTCATCGCGCGAGTGATCCGCGCCGCATCACGAGATGGATTCAAACCTGGAACAGACGCAGCGGGGCCGATCAATGCGGGCCATAGTTTTGGCTGCTCGTTGCGCCAGCGCTTCGCGAGATTTGCGCGTTCGAATTGATCTGCGTTGATCGACAGGATGGTGTCGGTTTCCTGCGGCAACCAATCGCGCCCGCGCGGAGACTGGAAAAACACCAGTAAGACGATCGCCAATAGAACTAGCACTGAGAAAAGGCTGAAGTAGAACTTCCGCAACTCCTGTTTGTCAATTTGGCTGGAGAGCCTCGCCAACTCTGCCTGGTGCTGCAATTGCAGGTCCACCGATTGTCTGCGGCGATGCGACTCCTCCAGCAGATGCGGCGCATTTGGCGGCGCGACGCTTTTGGCGGACAAATGCCGGCCGATATTCAAATACGCGGGATTTTTCCGCTCTTCTACTGTCTGATGACGCGTCCGCGCGTCGTGCGCCGCTTGTTGTTGCGCCCGAATGCCGTCAGCCAGTTTTCGGTCGCGGGTTTCGAACTCGCTTCGTGTACGCGCTATTTCTTTTTCCACGGATGCGAGTTCGGATTCTGCGCTGGTTAGCTTCTCCTTGGCCATGCGCGCCGCATCTGCTGTGCCCATCCGCGCCCGGATAAGTTCTGCCCGTTCTTCCGGAAGGCGCGCCCGCTTCGCCATGATGCCCGCCGAAAGTGTGTCGAGATCGGGAGGAGCCGGATCAAGCGCATGCAAATTCGACAGCTGTTTCAAAAGATCGCGATCGGCAGCCTCGCTCTCCTGAATACGGCGTTCCACCCCGGCGAGCTCACGCTCACATACCTTGGCGTTTGCTTTTGCGTTGTCGCACTGCTGAAGCAGCGGCTTCTTCTCTGCTTCGAGTTTCGCAATCACGCCGGCGAGGTCATGCGCCATTTGCTCCCGTTCTTGTTCGATTCTTTTAATGCCTTCCTCGATTCGCGCGATTCGCAGCGCGACCTCTTTCTGTTCTTGCTCCAATTTTTTTAGCGCGACAATTTCGTTGCGCAGCTCCGGAAAATTAGCCGCTTGCGCCGTCCCTTCGCGGCCCAAATTGATTTCACTTTTTTGAAGGAGGCGTCGTTCGTGCCGGAGCGCCATGCGTGTTCGCTGGCGCCTGAGTTTTAAGGCAACTTCGCGAAAACCTGTGCGAATAAAACTCACGACGAGAGGCTATCCGATTGCGACACGTGAGAAAGGAATTTCGATCCCATTTGGGAGACCTGTGCTGGTAGTCGCATCGGACAGATGAAGCTATTCCTCAGAGGTCGCTAATTTCGCCAGGACGCTGAAGTCCTCCAGCGTGGTCGTATCGCCAGTGACTTTTGCGCCGCTTGCGATCTCCTTCAGAAGCCGTCGCATGATTTTTCCGCTGCGCGTTTTTGGGAGTGCCTCGGCAAAGCGCACTTCATCCGGTTTGGCAATTGCGCCTATATGTGCGCTGACGTGTTCGCGCAATTCATCCTTCAGTTCACGGCTCACTTCGACCCCTCCTTTCACCGTCACAAACGCTACCACGCCCTGACCCTTCAACTCATCCGGTCTGCCCACAACCGCCGCCTCTGCAACGCGCGGATGACTGACCAGCGCGCTTTCTATTTCCGATGTGCCAAGCCGATGCCCAGCTACGTTGAGAACATCATCAATTCGACCAACGATCCAAAAATAACCATCTTCGTCTCGTCGCGCGCCGTCCCCGGTGAGATAATTGCCTTTAAATTCACTCCAATATTGCTGGCGATACCGCGCTTTATCGCCATAAATCGTGCGCAACATCGACGGCCACGGGCGGCGAATAATCAATTTGCCGCCGACATTCGGGCCAACTTCGTGACCGTTTCTATCGACAACGGCCGGATCGACTCCAAAGAACGGAAGCGTCGCACTCCCCGGCTTCGTAGAAATCGCGCCCGGTAAAGGCGTGATCAAAATTGCACCAGTCTCAGTTTGCCACCATGTATCGACAATGGGACAATGTCCGCCACCGATCTGTTTGTAATACCACATCCAGGCTTCGGGGTTAATTGGCTCGCCGACTGTGCCCAGCAGACGCAGCGATGAGAGATCATGTTTCTTCACCCATTCATCGCCCCAACGAATAAATGCGCGAATCGCTGTCGGCGCGGTATAAAGAATATTGATCCGGTATTCCTCGATGATTCTCCAAAAGCGGTCGGGTTCCGGCCAGTTGGGTGCGCCTTCGTACATTACGACGGTAGCGCCATTCGCCAGCGGCCCGTACACAATATAGCTATGGCCGGTGACCCAGCCTACATCTGCCGTGCACCAGTAAATATCTTCGTCGCGAAGATCGAATACGTATTTGGTGGTTGAATACGCCCCTACAAGGTAGCCGCCGGTGGTATGCAGAATTCCCTTCGGCTTCCCGGTAGATCCGCTTGTGTAGAGGACATAGAGCGGATGCTCGCTGTCGAGCGGAACGGGTGGGCAGTTTGCATCCACGTATTCCAATTCTCGATGCCACCAAACGTCGCGGCCTTCTTCCATGTGAATATCATTGGCGGCGCGGCGAAAAACAATCACGCGCCGAACGGAGGTGCCCTCGCGGAGCGCGTCGTCGACATTTTTTTTCAGAGGCACAATACCACCGCGGCGATATGAGCCGTCGGCGGTGATAAGCGCGATCGCTCTGCTGTCATCGATTCGATCGCGGATGCTGTCGGAGCTGAATCCGCCAAACACCACCGAATGCACGGCCCCGATGCGTGCGCAGGCCAGCATGGCAATTGCCGCTTCCGGAATGTTTGGGAGATAAATGATGACGCGATCGCCTTTTTTGATCTCGTTGCGTTTCAGCACATTCGCGAACCGGCAGACCTCCCGGTGCAACTGCTGGTAGGTAAGCGTGCGTTTGTCACCCGGTTCGCCTTCCCAAATGATTGCCGCCTTGTTCCGACGTGAGCTGGCCAGATGCCGGTCGAGGCAATTTTCCGAAACGTTGAGTTTGCCTCCGACGAACCATTTTGCGAACGGCGGTTTCCACTCGAGCACTCGTTTCCATCGAGCAGGCCAGACCAACTCCGCGGCTTCTCGCGCCCAAAATTTAGCGGGTTCCCTAATGGACTCCCGGTACATACGGCGATACTGCGCCATAGTCTTGATGCGTGCCCGGCTGCTAAAATCCGTTGGTGGTTTGAAAACGCGTTTTTCGACCAAATGCGATTCGATGTCGTCGTGCATGAGCCGTCCCTAATATGCCGAGGAAAATTTTTCGGCAAACGTAGCAATTTCTGTAGCCACCGGTCTGTGGCCGCTTAATAGGACGACCGCTCACGTCTTCGGATTGGACGGCCCACGGAGCTGTGGGTACAACTGTGTGATGATCGCGCCGCTGCCTGACGAACTCTTTATGCGCGAAGCATTGCGACAGGCGCAAAAGGCATGCGCAGCGGAAGAGGTTCCGGTAGGTGCGATAGTGCTACGAGACGGCAAAATCATCGCGCGTGCGCATAACCAGGTAGAGTTGCTTAAGGATGCCACGGCGCACGCGGAGATGCTGGCGTTAACACAGGCTGAGGCGGCAGTTGGTGATTGGCGTCTGAGCGATTGCGATCTTTATGTCACCAAGGAGCCGTGCGCGATGTGCGCGGGCGCGCTTGTCCACACACGAATCAGACGCGTCATCTTTGGATGCATGGATCCCGCTGCCGGCGCTGCCGGAAGTGTAGTGAACCTTCTGCAAATGCCTGGCTTCAATCACCAGTGTCAAATCACGTCGGGCATTTTACAGAGTGACAGCGCCGCAATTTTGCGTGATTTCTTTCAGAAACGTCGCGAAAAATAAGAAGCGATTCAGGAAGAGGAAAGCTGGCTCGGATTCTCCTGAGCCAGCTCATTCAGCTTTCACACCCAACCGGTCACATTAATGATGGTAATAATGGTGATGCCGATAATGGCGGTAAACCCGGTGCCCATAATAAGTGGGCCCGGTATAGTAGGAACCGCGGTAATAAGGGTAACCACCATAATACCTGTAAGGATAGTACCCTGGATAACCGTAATAGCCGTAGGCTGGATAACCCAATGTTACGCCGCCGACGCCGACTCCCACTGAAACCTGAGCGCCAGCCTGTCTCATCGGAACCAGAGTTAGTCCCGCCGTTACGAATGCAAATAAAAGAAGTTTTTTCATGATGTTTAGTTTTGTTTGTTCTGTTCGGAATGATGCAGACTCCCTGGCAGGAGCTGCACTGGCGCAGATGAATTTGCGCATTCTTCCCGTTTATTATGATTCGAATACGGCTCTCGCTACGGTCCTGGTGCCAGGAAAAAAACAAGAGTTCTTAAATCGCGAATGAAGCCGCTATCCCAACTGTCTAATCAACCGTCGGCTACTCACTCAAGCTCGCGAGGACTCTTGCGCGACCGACGGGCGTGAGTCTGTATTTGGGATCGGGAATTGAATGATTTTCCCATCGAGCTCCTGCTCGGCTTTCAGGCGAGCGAGGTACTTCTGCGTCACTTCGTGCATCACCCGGGCGATAGTCCAGTTATTTTGATCGGCCAGTTTCCTAAACTCCGCCATTGTCGTTTGATCCAACGTATCTACTGGCCAGCCATCCACCCTGAGCGGCGTGACATTCCGCGGCAATCTCTTCATTCGGCGCTTTCCGCTGCTTTTGGTGGTTCGGCAAGAAAACTATGTTTACGAGATTGTTACCGGCATGTCATGCGGACTCGCCAGATGGGCGCCTTACGATGTTGCTTCGCGACTAAATATCATCGTGAATGTATACAAAATGGTGGACTAGGGAGCCTTTTCGATCCACGCACTGCGAAATGTCTCACCACCGTCGTCGCTCAAAAGCTGTAGTCTTGCGTCCGCTCCCTCGCCATAAACAACCAGACCTTCCGGGTTCAAATCCTTGAGATCGCCATTGAGCGGTGTTGGCGCATCGCCGCTTTTACCGCTCCACTGGAAGAGCCTCGATGGTTGTGCCCCTTCTTTGCGGTCTCTGAAGTCTCCGGCGACAACAATGAACCCGTCTCGCCAGCGAGCCATGTCGCGGATTCCAAGCCCTTTGAGGTCGAGCAAGATTGGGTCGCCGAGCATTGGCGCCGCACCCGAATCGATGACATCCGTCGGGTTTTTCAGCGGGACGAGGAGCGCCTTGCCGTTCGGGACCGGATTACGAAAGCCGATCAGCAATGAGTCGCCATCCGCGCAAAGAGATTCGATGTTCAATCCGCCTGAATCTTCCGGCTTTTTGCCGGCGGCTACATCCAGCTTGAACGACTTTAACTTTTCGTCATCAATCAACGCATTTTGCAATGCCTTAAACGGCTTGCCGATCAACTCCAGTTTTGTCTCCTCGTCGGCACCCGTCACCTTCGTGGCGAAAAGCACCTGCCGGCTCGGTTCGACTTTGCCCTTCTTCCCACCGCGGCTGTGCGATCCGATCCAATAGATGCGATCTCCGATGCGTGCTGCCCCTTCGAGATCGCATTCCTTGAATCCACCATCGTGCTTCGGAAAACCGAGTAGCTGGTTAAGATCAAGCAGCATTTTCGGCTGGGCATCCGTGTCACTCGGGTAAAGCCGCAGGAAATTGTCTTCATCGCAAGCGTCGATGAAATGGCTTGTGCCAGATGCTACTCCCGCAGACCCGTCGGGCGCTGCAGGATGGATCACTGGCTGGGACAATTGGAAATCAGCGCTCCAAAGAATCTCAGTGAGGCTAATTAGTAGAACAAGAATCAGAGCGCTTTTCATCGTTAGGCCAACCTTGAAGCGCATGAACGATTTTTCAGGGCGAAAGCCGCCGAGCTTGATTCATTCGCCATTTTCAGAGTATAACGATTTGCGAGGAACTCGGTCAAGTTAGAGAAGCTGCGGTATTATCCCCTGCAATATGCAAGCAGTATTCTGCCTGCTTTTGTTTCTACACGGCAATCGATAAAAGATAGGGCCGTGCGTGTCGCGCCAGAGAAGCTGCCTCGCAAGGATTCGAACCTTGACAGAGAGATCCAGAGTCTCTAGTGCTACCGTTACACCACGAGGCAACGAGCAAGAAAATTAGAGTTCGATATGCCTCGCTGCAACTTCAAGCGCAGCTTCGCGCAACGATAAATTTACACGGCAGCGACCTTCTTTGCCTCGAGCAGAATTTCGCTGCCTTCCTCAGCCGTCGTGATTTCCAGATCTTTTCCGCTTTTTGTCACCAGCTCGCGAGCAGATTTCTCCATTGCTCCAACGGTAGCGTCATCGTGATTTGGGTCGTGATGGAAAAGCACAAGCGTCTGCACTTCCGCATCGAGCGCGAGTGAAACGGCCGTCGAGATCGAGCCGTGTCCCCATCCGATGTGACTTTCGTATTCTTCATCGGCGTACTGTGCGTCGAGAATCAAAATATCGCTGCCGCGAAGAAATTCGATCAGGCTAGTGCGCTCCTTTGATGCGGTTTGCTTCGCCTCCTCGGGCGTCAGCTGATTTCCCTTCGTGGCATGCAGAAAAAACTCGTATGGCTCATAATCAGGGAGAAAAGAAATTGAGCCCGCGCTGGTGAAGATCCGGTATCCCGCGCAAACGCCGGGATGGTTCACAAATGCAGTGCGAACGTTGAGTCTACCGACTGAGAAATTCATCTCGGTCAGCTTGTTGATTTCCATTTTTGCGGACAGCTCGCGCATTGCGATCGGAAAGAATGGCGCTTTCATCGGTTGGGCGAGGATCTGTCTGAAGCTCGCCCCCGCGCCATCAAAACCAAAAATGCGAATTTCGTTTTTTGGATCGTACGCGGGTTTAAAGAACGGAAAGCCCTGGATGTGGTCCCAATGCGCGTGGGTAATGAAGAGCGAGAGTTTGATCGGCTGCGTCTGGAATTCTTCGCCCAAAGCATTACCAAGTGGCCGAATGCCTGATCCGGCATCGAGCACTACGATTTCATCATCGGCGCGCAGTTCTACGCATGTGGTGTTTCCTCCATAACGCAGCGTGGCCGGCCCGGGAACAGCGATCGAGCCACGGGTACCCCAAAATTTTATTCGCACAGGCAATGACGATGCCGAGACATTAGGCATGAGAGTGAAGCGCCGATTTTGGCACGCAACTTAATTAAAACAAAGCGTTTTTATGAAAATGGCCACCGACAATCCCGCGGGAGTGGCCAGGGCAGGCGATTGGGGTCAATCGCCTCTACCTGTCGCAGGCGTCGTCAGTTGCTCGACCTAGAAGAAAATCGGAATGATTAAGATCGCCAGAATATTGACGACTTTGATCATGGGATTAATCGCAGGTCCGGCGGTGTCTTTGTAAGGATCGCCGACAGTATCACCTGTGACTGCTGCGGCGTGAGCAAAAGAGCCTTTCCCGCCGAGGTTTCCTTCCTCGATGTATTTTTTGGCGTTGTCCCACGCGCCGCCACCGGAGGTCATGGCAATGGCAACAAAGAGTCCAGTCACAATCGTTCCCACGAGCAAACCTCCCAGCACGACGGGCCCTAATTGCGGAATTACTGCCACAGCCACCACGAAAATCACTGGCAGCAGAGCGGGCACGATCATTTCGCGTAATGCTGCTTTGGTCACGATGTCCACGCATGTCCCGTATTCAGGTGTGTCCTGGCCTGTCATGATCCCGGGGTGCGCCTGAATTTGCCTTCGCACTTCACGCACCACTGCACCGGCAGCCTTGCCTACAGCGTCCATGCTGAAGGCAGTAAAAATGAAGGGCAGCAATCCACCAAGGAATAAACCAATGACCACTTTCGGATCGGTAAGCGAAAACTGAAACACAAACGGCTTGCCATTGCGCGTCAGGTGCGCCTGGAGTTCCTGAACGTAAGACCCAAACAGAACCAGCGCGGCTAAACCGGCTGAAGCAATGGCGTAACCCTTGGTCACTGCTTTCATTGTATTGCCTACAGCATCGAGTTGATCCGTGACGCTGCGCACTTCCTTCGGCAAATTACTCATGACAGCAACCCCGCCGGCGTTATCGGTGATCGGACCAAATGAATCGAGGGAAATAATGATCCCGGCCATGGACAGCATCGCCATCACGGCAATCGCGATTCCGTAAAGCCCGCCGAAGTGAAAACTGAGCAAAATTGCGATTGCGATAAAACCCACTGGCAACGCAGTAGCATGCTGACCAACGGCGAGGCCGGCTATAATGTTTGTCGCGTGACCTGTTTCTGAGGCGCGCGCAATTTTTTGCACCGGCCCATGATGCATCGAGGTGTAGTAATTCGTGATCACCACGATAACCGCAGTCATGATCAGACCCACGATAGAGGCCCAGTATAATTGGGTGGGAGAGCGCATGCTGCCGGCGATCGTCACGCCACTCGGGAACAGATAGTGCGTAGCCGGCCAGAAGAGCACGGCCGACACGATTGCACTCGTGATCACGCCGCCCATCAGCACATTGGCCGGTTTGCCGCCGGCAAAATTTACAAATAGCACGCCCAGAATCGCGCCTAGCACGGAAATTCCGCCGAGCACAAACGGGTAAACCACCGCTGCCGAATTGCCCGGTAGCGTGAGCGCGCCAACGAGAATCGCACCGATCAAGCTGACCGCGTACGTTTCGAAAACGTCAGCAGCCATTCCGGCGCAATCGCCCACGTTATCACCGACATTGTCTGCGATCGTAGCCGGGTTGCGTGGGTCGTCTTCTTCGAGACCCTTCTCGATCTTGCCGACGAGGTCCGCGCCGACGTCCGCCGCTTTTGTGTAAATCCCGCCGCCCAATCGGGCGAACACGCTGATCAGACTCGCCCCAAGTGCCAAGCCCACCAGACTACTAATCGCCATTTGTGGGCCGACGAGATTCGCGACGACCGTGTAGAAAATTGATACTGCCAAAAGCGCGAGCCCAACTACGAGAAGACCGGTGACGGCGCCGCCGTTAAACGCCATTCGCAGCGCCTGAGTAACCGATGCTGTTGCCGCTTGCGTGGTTCGCACGTTCGCGATAACCGCGATTCGCATGCCAATATAACCAGCGGAGAGCGAACAAAACGCGCCGATTAAGAATCCAATTGCCGTCGGACGATCTTTGAAAAAGAAAAGCAAGATGAAAATGATGACTGCAATTGAGCTAATCGTGATCACCTGACGATTCAGATATGCCTTGGCGCCTTCCTGCACGGCGTTAGAGATCTCTCGCATTCGTTGATTGCCCGCTGGTGAGCGGACCACTTTGGCAATCAAAAAGAAGGCGAAAACCAGACCAATCACAGCGCAAACCATCGATAATGGCACGCCTGAATTAAGAAGAGTTAGGGCTAGGAAAATCATCATTGCTTCGAGTTGAAGCGCACGACTGTATGGAGAATTGATGCGCTGGCAAAGTCAATTTGACGTTTTCGGCCAGTCTTGTCCTTACTTCAATTTCTCGCGTGCGTGCTTTCTTGAGAAATCAAGCAGCGGTCCAATCGGAACGATACGCGTCGGATTAATTTCCGTATGCGTCATGTAGTAGTGGCGCTTGATGTGATCGAAATTGACGGTATCGGCGACGCCCGGTTGTTGATACAGGTCCATCAGGTAGCCCTGCAGGTTCGGATAATCGATGATTCGATGCAGATTGCATTTGAAATGGCCGTGATACACAGCGTCAAAACGCACCAGCGTGCAAAATAATCGCCAGTCTGCCTCGACGATACGGTTGCCAAACAAGTATCTGCTTTTCGACAAACGCTGCTCAAGTTCGTCGAACGCTTCAAAGATTTTTCGGCAGGCGAGTTCGTATGGATGCTGGCGAATGCTAAATCCCGCCTTGTACACGCCATTGTTGACATTCTCGTAAATAAAATCGGAGAGCCTGGCGTGCTCCGACTCGATTTCTTGAGGGAACAAATCCAGCTCTTTTCTTTGGGCAAACTGGTTAAAGATGTCGTTGAACATTCGACAGATGTCGTCCTCGCAGTTATTCACAATGCGCTTGTTTTGAATGTCCCAGAGCACTGGCACTGTCACTCGCTCGGCGTAACCAGGATCTGTGGCCTTATAGGCCTCGTTCAGAAATTTGAAGCCGTTGATCGGATCGGTGGATTCAAACGACGCGCCCGCTGGGATTTTCCCGGACGCATCGCGAAACGCCCAGCCTTGCTCATCGCGTATGGGGTCGACCACCGTCATGCCGATCGCCTCTTCGAGTTTTTTTAACTTCCGAACAATTACCGTCCGGCTGGCCCAGGGACAGGCGAGCGAAACGTAGAGATGATAGCGTCCGCTCTCAGCAGCATAAGGCGTCGAGCCATCATTTGAAATCCATTCCCGAAACGCATCCTTCTGCCGTTTGAATTCTCCGGACTCGGTCTCCTCATCTGGAAATTGCGCTCTCATGCAATCACGAATCAGCACGAATGAATTGGAATGCAAAGGGAAGAAGCCAATTATATCGAGGCCGGCGTGGTTCCACTCGCGTTGACAGGGAAAAAGGCCAGTGATAGCGTCGCACAAATTTACGCGGAACTCCGCAAAAGGCAGGCGAGAACGTGTTTACGGTTACAGTTGAACACTTCATTAAATAGTCAGGTTTTGGTTTTAAACCGACTCTGGCAGGCGGTGAACATCTGCTCGGCGCGTCGGGCTTTTTCGCTCGTGTATGCAGGCCACGCCCAGATTGTTTCTTCGGATGATGCAAACAATTTTTCGACACACGACTTCGAGAGTTGGCGCGATTTGTCGGCCAACGCCCCCGACCATGAGGTGGTCACCACGATTTCGTTCAAGATTCGGATTCCACGAGTCATTGTACTGCTGGTATTCGATCGGCTTCCGAAGAAGGAGGTTAAGTTCACCCGTCATAATGTGTTCGAGCGCGACAAGAGCACTTGCCAGTACTGCGGCCAGCTTTTTGATCGCAGCGACCTGAATCTGGATCACGTCGTGCCTCGCGACCGCGGAGGCACCACCACGTGGGAAAACGTGGTTTGCTCCTGCATCGCCTGTAATACGCGCAAGGGCAATCGACTGCCGCGCGAAGCGCACATGAGCCTCATCCGCAAACCGAAGCGGCCAAAGTGGCGACCGTTTGTCCAGATCACGTTTTCAGCGCCGCAGCACGATTTGTGGAAACACTTCGTTGATTTGGCGTATTGGAATGTCGAATTGAGCGATTGAGCCAGCGACCGTTTCCTGGCCATCGCTGGCTTGCTCAATTTTCCCTCAACGCCGCAAATGCGGCCATTTTCTCGAAACGCGGATCACCGCGCAACGGATCGAACATTGGATCAAGCCGAAGCAGGGCGGGAGTGAGCGGTGCGCCCGGACCCAGCGCGCCGGAATATGGTATAGACAAGAGTTTCTCCAACGCTGCAATCGCGCGATCCGGTTCGCCGAGTTTTGCCGTCACCCGCGCGCGAACCAGACGCGCAGCGACAGGCCATTGACAAGCTGCGTTCAACGACTGGCGCCGCCGCTTTCATCAGCGACTTTTGCTAATGCTTCAACGCGTCAAATACTGGCTGCGGATAAACACCAAGCCAAATCGTTGCACCGATCAACGCGCTAATTGCCACACGGGATAATCCGCTTACGTGAATCTTTTCGGTTTTGTCGGAAGATTGAAAGTACATCGCGCGAACGACTTTGAGATAATAGTAAAAGCCGCAGCCGACCGTAATCACGCCGACCACAACAAGCGGGATCTGCCGTTGCAAAACCGCTGCGTAAAAAATATAGAACTTGCCGAAAAATCCCGCCGTGAATGGCACACCGGCAAGCGAAACCATGCCGATCAACATGGCGAACGCGAGAAATGGCGAGCGCCTGGCAAGGCCTTCGAAATCGGAAATCTCCTCGCCGGTTTGTTGAGCAACAATTATCAGCACGGCAAAACTCAGGATCGTCATCAACAGGTAAGCGACGAGATAGAAGCTGATCGCGCGCACATCGAAACAAACCACGCCAATCAGCAGGTAACCCGCATGCGCGATTCTGGAGTAGGCGAGCAACCGCTTCAAGTTTGTCTGTGGCAGCGCTGCGAGATTTCCGTAAATCAATGTCAGCAGTGCGATCATAGAAATTATGCGTTGTGTTTGAGGGAGGCTTAAAAACGCCTGCAAAACACGTAGCAACACGACGAAACCCGCCGCTTTCGAAGCAACCGAGAGATAAGCAGTCACCGGCGTCGGCGCACCTTGATAGACATCAGGCACCCAGATTTGAAACGGCACGGCGGCAATCTTGAAACCGAGCGCAACCAGAACGAACACCAGGCCTAGCAATACTGCGCCTGTGTTGGTAGCGGGACTCGTTAGTGCATGCGCGAGCCGATAGAGTTGCGTTTGACCGGTCGCGCCGAAAATCCAGGCGATTCCGTAGACGAGAAACGCAGTTGAAAGTGCGCTGAGCACGAGATATTTGATGCCCGCTTCGAGAGTAAGAGGATTCCCCCGAGTGAAGCTAATGAGCACGTAAAAGGAGATCGTTACCAGTTCGAGCGAAACAAAGATGAAAACGAAGTCAATCGCGGACACGAGGTACATCAATCCTGCACAAGTGAAAAGAGGCAGCGCCACAAATTCGCCGAGACTTGCCTGTGACGTGCGGCCAGCAGAGCTACTGCGAAGTACTGGAGTGTAATCGATCATCATGATCACAATGAAAATTGTGGTCAGGAGGGCGAACCGCTTAAAAAAAATCGACAGTCGATCGACCGTGTAGAAGCTCCAGAAACCGGTCCAATGGGAAAGCGACGGAGCGCGAGCGACGAAGAAACTGGCGAAAAGGATGATCACCAGACCGCTAATTGCAGCAAAAGCCAAGACACGCTTGTCGATCTTGCTCCCGAACGCTTCGATCATCAGGATCACCATCCCGAGCGCCAGCACCGCGATCTCGAGCATGGGCGCGGTAATCATTGCGTGTTATAGCCACGTGCCTGTGTGGGGTCTTCGTGGTTTCGAGCGAAGATTGCGTCAGTTATAGCCACCGGTCTGTCGCCGGTTAAGGTTAAGAGGCGTTGTTCACACTGGAGAGAGCGGCCTGCAGGCCCGTGGCTACAGGCGCGCATATTGTCGGTTGTGTTTGCGGAAACATGACCGCGAAACCCGGGCGTGACGATTCGCACCAACAATTGGGGGAAGAATCCGTAGCAAAGAAGGGCGGCGACCAGCAACGAAATCGGCACACGTAATGCCGGGCGCAAATCGGGCAGCTTCTGCCATTGCTCACGAAGCGAGCCCATGAAAATTTTGCGGTAAGCTCGCAACATATAGACCGTCGAGATCACGACGCCCCAAAGCGAAAGAATTGTCGCAATTTGGAAAATATGCAGTCGTCCGATCTCCCAGCCGTTCCTAAACGCGCCGAAAAAGATCATGATTTCGCCTGCAAAATTCGCGAAGCCTGGGAGACCGATTGCAGCAAAGACGCCGAATCCGAACGCGAGTCCGGCGAAAGGCATTGCGCTGGCAAGGCCACCAAGGTCAGCGAACGCCAGTGTGCCCGTCCGTCGTCGCAACTCGCCTGCTACACCGAACAGCAGCGCGATTGACAGCCCGTGGGCAAAAATCAAAACAACGGCGCCGGTCGTACCAAGCACACCAAAGCTTGCTATCCCGAGGAAGATATAGCCCATGTGCATTACGCTTGAGTAACCCAGCATCCAGTCGAGTCGCTTTTGCGCGATCGCAACCAACCCGACGTAAATGATGTTTCCGAGTAACAATATGACGAGCAGAGTTGTCCAATACCGCTCGCCCTCTGGCAACATAGGAACGGCAAGACGCAAAAGGCCATACAGACCGAATTTCTTTAGTACGCCGGCGTGCAGCATCGCAGCAGGGGCTGGTGCAGAGGCGTAAGCTTCCGGTGCCCACGTGTGAAACGGAAATAACGAGATTAGAATTCCGAAACCGATAAGCAGCAGCAGGTAAACATGCCGTTGCGAATCCGGAGAGATCTGTCCCCTTCCAGCTGCATTCTGCAGGAGACGGATGTCAAAACTGCGCGAGCCCGCAGGAAAACTTTGGTACAGTAAGATGAGGCCAAGCAGTAAAATAAAACTGCCGATTGCCAAATAGATCGTGATTTTCCACGCGGCTGCTACACGATTGCCACTCCCCCAGATTCCAATCAACAAGAATGTGGGGATCAGCGCCAGCTCGTGAAATGCATAAAAGAAAAATAAATCAATTGACGCGAATGCGCCGATCGCGCCGCCTGAGATGAGTAAAAGACAGCCATAAAACGCGTGTTCATATTTCTCCATCCCGCCCGCGAACCACACAGCCGCTAACGTGACGATGCTGGCGAGCAACAGCATGACTACGCTCAAGCCATCCACGCCGGTGGTAAAACTCAGTTGCCACTGGGGAGATATGACAAATGACGTAACATGTTGAAAGCCGGCCTGGCCGAAATCGAGGGACGCAAACAAAAATAGCGCGGCTGCAAAGGTCAAAACCGATGCGCTGAGCGCAGTCTTTCTTGCCGGCGCGCCAAGCATGATCAGCACGGCCGTAGCGATGGGACAAAAAATCGTAAACAGGACCATCATCGCATAACCGCGAAATAAATCAGCGCGACAACGCCGAGCCCGAAGAGGAAGGCGTAACCTTGGAGATTGCCCACTTGGATCAGCCGCAAGAGCGCGCCAGCGCCCCAAGTAGCTCGACTGCTTCCGCCGACTGCGCCGGCATCGATGATCCATCGATCAATGAAGGCTAATATCCGAGCGAGGAGTTCCTGGGTCCATAAGATTAGCCACCTGTAGAACTCGTCGAAATAAAACTTATGACGCAATAACTCGACATTCACCGGGTCAGTTGCCCGGTTGCGGTAAAGAGCGATTGCCAGACCAATTCCAACGAGCAACGCGGCCAGCGCTAACGGAGGAACAAAAGACGCAGCTTCCTTTTCAACCGGGAGCGCAAGAAAGTTTCGCGCAAAAAAAGCAAATCCGCTGAGCGCTGCCAGAACGGCGAGCACAATCAAAGGGATGGTCATGACCGGTGGTGATTCACGGCTGTCTCGGGCGCGGTCGCTGCGAGCATTGCCAAAAAAGACGATCACCAGCATGCGGATCACATAGAAAGCCGTCAAAAACGCAGTGAACAGAGCGACAACGAAGATCGGAAAGTTGCGTTCATAGGCCAGAGCGAGTATGGCGTCCTTGCTGAAAAAGCCGCTGAACGGCGGGCACCCCATCAACGCGAGCGCGCCGACCGTGAAGGTAATGAATGTAACGGGCAACTTCCGCCGCAGACCGCCCATTTTCCAGATGTTCTGTTCATGATGAAGCATCACGATGACGGAGCCGGCTCCCAGAAACAGAAGCGCTTTGAAGAACGCATGAGTAAAGAGATGAAACATCGCGGCGTTATTGGAAGCGAGACCTACAGCCATGACCATGTAACCGAGTTGTGAAAGTGTGGAGTAGGCGAGAATGCGTTTGATGTCGTCCTGCTGTGTCGCGATTAGCGCGGCCATTACCGCTGTAACCGTACCGATCCAGGCGATGACCAGAAGCGCAGGTTGTGACGCTTGGATGATGAATGAGACGCGCACCAGCATGTAAACGCCCGCCGCGACCATGGTGGCGGCGTGGATCAACGCGGAGACCGGGGTCGGACCTTCCATGGCATCCGGCAACCAGACGTGCAGCGGAAACTGGGCGGATTTTCCAACCGCGCCGCAGAAGATCAAAAGGGCTACAATTGCGACCAGAGTTGTGTGGCCAGCAAAAACCGGTATTCGCGGCGCGACTTCGGTGAACATGACCGAGCCAGTGCTCATCCAAAGCATCAGGACTCCAATCATGAATCCGAAGTCGCCAATACGCGTAGTGATGAAGGCTTTAGTTGCCGCATTGGCAGCGGCGTCGCGATAAAACCAGTGACCTATCAAAACGTACGATGTAAACCCGACCAATTCCCAAAAAATGAAAAGCATCACGAAGTTGTTTGCGAAAACGATTCCAAGCATTGCGAACATGAAGAGCGATAACGCCGCGAAATAGCGGGACTTGCCTTCGTCGTCTCGCATGTAACCCAGCGAGTAAACGTGAACGAGCGCTCCCACCCCGGAAACCAGAACGGCCATAGTCCTGCTTAACTGGTCCAATGTCAGACTAAACGGCACCTGAAAGACGCCGGTGACCGCAATCCAGGTGAACTCATCCGCACTATTGGTTTGGTGACCGAAAATCATGCAACTGAGAGTAAAACTTACGAGCACAGCAGCGATTGAGATCGAACTGCTTAAGGTTTTCCATCGAAGAGTGAACAGCGTGATTACCGTCGCGCTAATGAACGGAGCGAGGAGAACGATCCACGGCAACATTGATTTCATGAAACTCAGGAGCTCAGAATCTTAAGCTGTCGATATCTTTTACGTCAGTCGTCTGACGTGCGCGAAAAAGCGCGACGAGAACGGCGAGGCCGACTGCTACCTCCGCCGCTGCAACGGTAATCACAAAAAAGACGAACACCTCCGCGTCGTAATTTGGCAGTCCATCAGCACCAACCCGGAATCGCGAAAACGCGACAAGTGATAGGTTCGCCGCGTTCAGCATCAACTCCAGAGACATGAGAATGATGATGATATTACGACGCAGCATCACGCCAGCGAAGCCAATCGAGAAAAGAATACCGCTTACTACAAGGTAATCGCCCAGAGTGATCATATAATCTCAAAGTCTCCAGTGCCAGATGTTGAATAGAGACAAATGACCAGGTTTGGACGACAACTCGATCCGGCGCGGCGCATTGCTCGTTCGTGATTCGTCATTGGTTTACTCCACTGGTTACCGCCGTGGTTCGCGCTTGCTCAGGAGTACCACACCAACGGTGGCCACCAACACGAGAACAGCGATAACCTGGAACGGCAGATTGTAATGAGTGAAAAGCAGCCGCCCGATGTTCCCGACGTCATCCGTTCTTGGTTCTGGAAGCTGCGGAAAGAATTGTGTCGCAGGTTGAAACTGCCCGATGACGATCCAGATCTGGACTAACAACATCAGCGCCACCCCGATGCCGCCCGCTGCGGTGAGCCACTTGATCCGCCGCTCTTGTTCGGTGCGCAAGTCGAGCAGCATGATGATGAAAAGGAAAAGCACCATTACGGCACCTGCATAGACGAGCACTTGAATGATGCCGACAAAAAACGCGTCGAGAGTGATAAACAGTGCAGAGAGTCCGAGAAATGAAACAACCAGGCTGAGCGCGCTGGCAACCGGATTACGGTTGAGCACTACCGCCGCGCCAAAAATCACTGTCAGTGATGCAAACAGCCAGAACAAAAATGGAGACATCGGGTTAATTTCGAATTTGTGAGCTCATTTTTTCTCGTTCCACTTCAGTACCACGCCGTGCATTACCCCGCCGATCTCGAGAAGTTTTTCCTTGTGATGCAGCATGTCAGCGCGAGTAAAGCCGGTAATGGCGTAATCCTTTCGCAGAAAAATTGCCTGCTCTGGGCACACTTCTTCGCACATGCCGCAATAGATGCAGCGGATCATGTCGATATCGAATTCTTGAGGAAATTTTTCGACCTTGGCGAAGTGGTCGTTAGGGGGGATCTCACCGGGGATGATTTTGATTGCCCGCGGTGGACAGATGAACTCACATAATTGACACGCGACACACCGCACTCGTCCACCCGCATCTCGCACCAGTGCGGGAGCGCCACGGTAATAATCGGGCAGGTGAGTGTCCCATTTTTGTTCCGGATATTGCATAGTCACCTTGGTGCGTCCTAGCAGCATGTTCTTCAGGTGCTTAAAGGTAATGGCCAGACCGGCGGCAATTGCGGGCAAATACAAGCGCTCGCGCCAATTCAATCTCGGTCGTGGAACGGTGATGGTCATCAGCAACTTAAATTCGAAGCCCCGAACTCAGGATTGATGTCTTATTGAATATTCGTGGTGTCCTGGTTTCCAGATTCATAATCTTGCGGCGAAAGGCAGGATCGCCGCTACAATAAAGATATTCACGAGTGCTATCTCGAAAAAGAAAAGCCAGCCGAGGCGCATCAATTGGTCCCATCGAAATCGCGGCAAGGTCCAGCGCACCCACATGAAAAAGAAAATTATGACAGCGACCTTCGCGAAAAAAACTGCGATGTTGATCAGGCCAAAAATCCAGCCGTGGGAACCATCCGGGATTCCTGGAAAATGCCAGCCGCCAAAAAATAGCGTCACAACAACAGCAGAGCCGGTGATCATTGCCGCGTATTCGCCGAGAAAATAGAGGGCAAACTTCATTGAGCTGTACTCTGTGTTATAGCCGCCGGCGAGCTCCTGCTCGGCTTCCGGCAAATCGAACGGCAGCCGGTTTGTCTCGGCGAAAAGCGCAATCATGAACACCAAAAACGAGATGATCATTGGAATCGCGAGCAACCATTTCCATGGATTGGTCCAATCGCCGATAAAAGGCGCGATGAACCACCCATGCTCAATCTGGTAATGCACGACGCTCGTCAGGCGCAAAGTTCCAGTAAGCAGAAAAACAGGGATAATTGCGAGCCCGAGCGAAAGTTCATACGAAAGCATTTGCGCGCTGGAACGAATGCCGCCGAGGAAAGGATATTTCGAATTCGACGCCCAACCGCCGATGACAATCCCGTAGACGCCTAACGAAGAGATCGCGAATACAAAGAAGATCCCAATGTTAACGTCGGCGATCACCATTGGGACTCCAAACAACGTGCTGCCAAATGGCACGACGGCGATGGTGATGATGGCCGGCGCCACTGCCAGGCAGGGTGCCAGCCAGTAATAGAACGTATTCGTGGAGCGCGGCGTGAAATCTTCTTTTAGCAGCAGCTTGAACATGTCTGCGATGGGCTGGAAAAGCCCCGCAGGCCCTACGCGATTCGGGCCGAGGCGGTCTTGAATGAACGCGCTGACGCGTCGTTCGGCGTACACCGCATAAGAAACCATGAACAAGATTACGGCGAGCAGAATTGCGATCTTCAGCAGCGAAATGACGATAAAAAAGAAATCCATTGGGGATATCCAAGATCACTGTGTTGCAGCACTTGTCGATTTACAATGCCGGAACTCGCCCGATTGCAGATTTCGCTATCTTCAAGGGAATGTGCCACGCTCCAAGGCAGTGCGCTAAGGACAGCGCACGCCCCTACTGACCAGGCTGGGCCTTTGCCTCGACGCTCGGGGCGCCGGGGTGGGCTTGCGCCTCGCGCAACTCCTGCTGAACCTCGCGACGTTTTTCCTGTACAGCGATGGCCTCCTCAATGGCTGCTTCGTCGCTGGGATGCATCGACGGCAGCTCTTCCAATTGCAAGATATGCACGCCGAGATCGCCGAGTTTGCTGTGGCTCAGTCCCGCGAATCGTGGCACTGTTTCGCTGATTCGGCGGAAAACATCGTCAATCGAATGCAGTGAGTTGCCGCCGCCGACTGCCTGAAGCAGATCGCGCAAGATTTCCCAATCGTCCCGGGCATTTCCAGGTGGGCGCGTCGCGCGATTCAAACGTTGCAACCGCCCTTTTCCATTGACCATCGAGCCTCGCTTTTCGGCAAAACCGCAGCCGGGCAAGACGATGCTCGCGTTTTTCGTTGCCTCATTTGGCAGGATGTTCATAACGATCAACGCACGTAAGTTTGCCAGTTGTTCGACCGAGAGGCCCAAGTGCATTGCATTCTCTTTTAAAATTACCAGCGCTTTGGTGTCGCCCGATCTAATCGCGTTGGCGATGCCCATAAGTTTCGCTCCGGGCTCGGAGTTAGAACCCAGAATGAGGCGTGCACCGTGAGTATTCGGATTACGGTCTTTGCTTAATAGAATGTCATCGCTGTGCCCGCGTCTGGGGACAATATCGATTCGCTCTACGCCTAACGACTGCGCCAGCTGCGCGGTTATCCAAAGTTCTTCGTTCGTCATCCGGGCCGAGGCCACAATCGCGATTTCGGACCCTTCAAACTGCTTCAACTGAAACGCTGCGTGACCGATCGCAGTTGGCCAATCCGCCGGCGTCAATTTTCCCTCGGAGCGAATCTGCGGTTCCAACAAGCGGTTCTCAGCTTCGAGGTATTTGTAGTTCAGTCGGCCGTAATCGCACATCCAACAGGAGTTCACGTGCTCGTTTTCGCGCGGTGTTTGCCGATAGATCACGTCCTCGCGAGTGCCAATTACTGTATTGCACCCCGTAGCACAACTCGTGCAAATGCTCTTTGTCTCTCTCAGGAACCAGACCCGCATCTTGAAACGAAAATCCGTGGAAGTCAGCGCGCCGACCGGGCAAATGTCGACCGTATTGAGCGAATAATTGTTTTCCAACCGCTTGCCTGGATGCGCTGTCAGGACGGTGTGGCTGCCGCGATTGACGAAACCGAGCACGTCGTCATGCGCGATTTCCTGGCAGAAACGGATGCATCGCGAACAGAGAATGCAACGTTCATCATCGAGTGTTACCCGTGGCCCGAGTTGCACTGCTTTTGGCTTCTTCACCTTATTCTCCAGGAATCGGGATTCCGAATTGCCGTAGTCAACGCTGAATTCCTGCAATTGGCATTCGCCGGCCTGATCGCAAATCGGGCAATCGAGTGGATGATTGATGAGGAGAAATTCCATCACGCCATTGCGGCATTCCTTGACCAATGGTGACTCGGTGCGAACAGCCATGCCTTCCGCGACATCTTGTGCACAGCAAATCTGCGGACGTGGCATCCAATTGATGATCGGTTTGCCATCAGCACCAAGCTCCGGCTTGCGATCCGGGCCGAGCCTCGGAAACCCCATTTCGATCAAACACATCCGGCAATTACCCGGCGAGCTAAGCTTCTTGTGATAGCAGTACCGCGGCACGAAAACTCCAGCCTGTTCGCAGGCCTCAATCACGCGCGTGCCCTTTGGAAACTGGTGCCAGGTGCCGTCAATCTGAACGTTAAGCATCGGAACTGATAATTCCTCAGACATATCAAATGGTTCCCTTTGCTCCGGCTTTTTCCCAGCCGGGATCGTGCGCCATGGGGACGGTGGAAATCGATGTCTCTTCGATCAATTCTTCGCTCGTGTACTCGGGTGGGAGGGGCGGGGGAACAGGCTTCAGCGCCCGCGCCGCAAATTCTTCCGGAAATTTCTCGACAAAACTTTGTGTCGGCCAAGCGCACGCTTCCCCAAAGGCGCAAATGGTCCGCCCCGCGATGTTGTCGCCGATGGTTTTTAAAGTCCTTGGATCCTCCACCACACCGCCGCCGCGCAGCATGCGATCAGTGATTTTTTGCATCCACAGCGATCCTTCCCGGCAGGGAGTGCACTGGCCGCAGCTCTCGTGAGCGTAGAATTTGTTGATATTGTTCAGCGCCCAGACCATGTCGCGCGAATCGTCCAGTACGATCACTCCCCCGGAACCGGCCATTGAACCTGCGGCTGCCAGTGAATCGAAGTCCATTGGGATATCGTCGATCGATATCTCGCATTCAGTCGAAGAGCCGTCAGTCCGTTTTTTCTTAAGCTTCAAACGCTCATCCGCGCGCAACACTTTTGCGGAGCTGCCGCCGGGAATGACTGCCTTTAATTTTCGCCCCGGTCGCAAGCCGCCAGCCATTTCATAAATCAACTGCCCCATTGTCACGGCTCCGACCTCGATTTCGAAGTAGCCGGGCCGTTGCACGTCGCCGCTGACGCACAGAATCCGCGTGCCGGTGTTGTTAGGGCGGCCGAGGCGTGCATACTCCGCGCCGCCCATGGCAATGATGTGCTTAATGTTACACAATGTTTCGACGTTGTTGACGATGGTCGGACACATGTAGAGACCAAGCACGGCGGGGAAGTATGGCGGCTTGATCCGCGGATAACCTCGTTTCCCCTCAAGAGATTCGATCAACCCGGTTTCCTCACCACAAATGTAAGCGCCCGCTCCGCGATGGATGTAAAACTCCACGTCGAACCCGGATCCGAGAATGTTTTTTCCAAGGAAATTGTGCTGCCGCGCCTCTTCGATTGCACGCTCAAGGATCTTCGCGCCCTGCGGAAATTCACCGCGTACATAGATGTAGGCCGTGGGCGAATTCAGTGCGTAACAAGAAATCAACATTCCTTCGAGCAACTGGTGCGGATCGTCGTGAATGATGTAACGGTCTTTGAACGTCCCCGGTTCGGATTCATCGGCGTTGCAGATCAAATAAACCGGCCGTTTCTCATCCGGTTTAATGAAACTCCATTTGAGCCCGCAAGAAAACCCTGCGCCGCCTCGGCCGCGCAATCCCGAATTTTTGACTTTGTTGACAATATCGACCCGCGACAAGCTCAGCGCTTGCTTTAGCTGTTCATAACCGCCGTCGCGCAGGTAGCAATCGATATCCGTCGTCCAACCGGGACGTCCGATGTTTTTGTAAACCAGGCGATGTTCGAGGGGATGTGCCGGCCAGCGTAATTGCGGATTACGGATTGCAGATCCCGGATTGCGGATCAGGTCGGCTGCAGATTGCGCATCAACCTTCTCATGCAGTTCTTCGCCCACCATACACACAGGCGCCGTGTGGCAACTGGCGAGACATTCCACAAATTCAACGCTGTAATTTCCGTCGGCGCTGACCGCGATGGGATCATGCGGTTCTTCACTATCAGTGAAGCGCTGAATTCCCAGCTTAGCGCGCAAATCTTCCATCAGCTCGGAACCACCCGCCATGGCGCAACTGAGTGTGCGGCACACTCGAATGTGCGTTTTGCCGGCCGGTTGCTGGCGAAACATCGGATAAAATGTGACAAGCTCGAGAATATTGATCGGTTGCAGATCCAGCTTTTTCGCAATCCACACGGTCGCTTCGTGACTTATGAAACCGAAGTGTTCCTGCCACAGATGCAACAGCGGCATCGCTGCGCTTCGACAATGTTCGCGGGGATAACGCGCGATGGCCTCATCCATTTTTCGCTTCAGTTCAGCGGGAACAGAAGCTGTGATCGAGTCTGGCATCGAAGAACCTAACCCAGTAAATCTACGGGTCGCAAATGTTGATGAGAGTGCGGCGGCGGCTGACCTCAGCAGATTATCCCGCGGTTCGTGGGTTGCGCTGAGGACAGCCCGCCCGCACTGCAGTTAATCGGACAGCGTGCTGTCCTTCGACTGTACTTTGTCGTCCTTGAAAACTATTGTGACTGTGTCCTTTCCTTGCCGGTAAACGTAAGTCGTTTTTTTCATAATCACCAAATCTTCGGTGCTAAGAGAAGTCGGCGGGCCAAGAATCGATTCCACCTGCTTTTTGGACATTCCTTCGGTCACCTGATCCACATTTTCCTTCGTAATTCGCTTGTTGGAACAGCCATCGAGCATCAGTACGAGCATGAGCACAAGCATGAGCTGCGACGCTGCACGGTATATCGCCGTCATCGCTCCGGTTCGTCTGCGTGTCATTTGCATCATCTATCGCATTCGCCCATCACGAAGTCTAGACTCCCCAGCACTGCTGGCACATCGCTGACAAGGCAACCGGGCAGCAACTCCGAGAGGATACTGAGATTCACAAATGAGGGCGCGCGAATTTTCAACCGATACGGAACGCCGCCTCCTCTACTGTTGATGTAAAAACCAAGCTCACCCTTGGGATTTTCGGCCGCGAAATAAACTTCGCCCGGCGGCGCATCGAGTCCCTCGGTTACCACAATGAAATGGTGAATTAGTTCTTCCATTTTCGTCATTACCCGGGACTTGGGTGGAGTCATGTTTTTCCAGTTCAAAACGTTGATCGGCCCGACGGGAAGTTTGTCGATTACCTGCCGCAGGATCCGCGCGCTCTGGCGCATTTCCTCGATCCTGACCGAGTAACGGTCGTAACAATCGCCAGAGCTGCCAATCACCACGTCGAAGTCGTACTTCGCATAATCGAGATAGGGATGTTTGCGACGCAAATCGTGCTCGACTCCGCTGCCGCGCAGGTTCGGGCCGGATAGCGCGTAGGCGATCGCGTGCTCCTTTGAAATGACACCGACATCCTTTGTGCGATCGACAAAGATTTTGTTCCGAGTCAGCAACCGGTCGCATTCGTCGAGACTCGGTTTGAAGTCGTCGAGGAATTTTATGAGCTGCGGGATAAAAGCTTCCGGAAGATCGCGGATTTGGCCACCAACTCGCGTGTAGGATGTGGTAAACCGCGCACCTGTGAGCAGCTCGAACAGATTATAAAGCTTTTCGCGCTCAGTGAACGTGTACAGAAAGACTGACATCGCGCCGAGATCGAGCGCCATGGCGCCAAGCCCGAGAAGATGTGACGAGATACGCGACGTTTCACAACAAATCGTGCGGATCGCTTTTCCCCGTGGCGGAATGTCCCAGTTCATCAACTTTTCGACGGCGAGCGCATAAGCCACATTGTTGGAAAGCGGCGCGAGGTAATCGAGCCGGTCAGTGTACGGCACGAACTGGTTGTATTGCATGTTCTCGGCGATCTTTTCGTCGCCGCGATGGAGGAAGCCGATATCCGGAGTGGCTTTGGTGATAATTTCACCGTCAAGTTCGAGCACGAGCCGCAACACCCCGTGCGTGGCCGGATGCGACGGTCCCATGTTGAGCACCATCTTCTCGCCGATGTCGTCCTCAGATGCGTTGCGCAGTGCTGCGTCCGCTGCGGCGACTCGCGTAACCGGGTCCGGCGATTCAATCTCGCGCGTCGTAAATGGCATAGGTGTAGAAGATTTATGCTGCCGCGTGAGCAACAGTCTGCAAGCGATTTCGTGCGTCCGCCAAAACGGGCTCGCGCTTGCCGCGAAACCCGATTAACTACCTCGCCTATGGCAAAAAAAATCGCACTGCTTTTCGCCGGCCAGGGCGCGCAATGCGTCGGAATGGGACGCAATCTCGCCGAGCAATTTCCTGTTGCAGCAGATTTGTTTCGTCGGGCCGATGAAATTCTCGGCCGGAGCTTGAGCAACGTCGCGTGGAACGGGCCGATCGATGAGTTGACTAAGACTTCAAATTGTCAGCCGGCGCTCTACGTTCACGCGCTCGCGGCGCTCGCAGCTTTCCGTGATTTCGTCGGCGAATTCTCGATCAGTGGCGCTGCTGGCTTGTCGTTAGGTGAACTCACCGCGCACGCTGCGGCGGACAGTTTCGATTTCGCCACTGGGTTGAAGCTGGTGCAAAAACGCGGTGAATTCATGGACGAAGCATGCGCAGCGACACGAGGTGGCATGGCGGCGATGATTGGTAGCCTTGAAAATGATGTCCGGCGGCTGGCTGCTGACCAGGATGTTGATATCGCCAATATCAATGCCCCCAATCAGATTGTGATTTCCGGTGAGCTGGCGAACGTCGAGACCGCTGTCGCAGTGGCGCAGGAATACGGTATTGGCCGCGCGATGATGCTCAACGTTGCCGGTGCATATCATTCGCGCCTGATGGACAGCGCGTACCAAAAATTGGAAAAAGCTCTGATCGACGTGCCGATTCAATCGCCCCGGTTTCCGGTGGTCAGCAACGTGACCGGTGAAGAAGTAAAAAGCCCTGACGAAATTCGGCGGACACTTCGCGATCAAGTGACTGGCACCGTGCGATGGGCCGATTGTATGCAGCGCCTTCTAAATTTTGGCTGCGATACGTTCATCGAGCTCGGTCCTGGAAAGGTGCTGGCCGGCTTATTAAAGCGCACAAAGCGCGGGATCGAAGTGGTGTCCGTGGGGGACGCCGATTCCGTTCAGAAGTGCGCCGAGGTCCTTCGGGTCGTTTAATTTCTGGTTTCGAAAGGATTGCGGTCGGGCGCTCCATGAACTCTGCGCGGAACATCGACAATTCGAATTGATCGTCGTAATTGTGCTCCATGACTTTGCAAAAACGCGTTGACTCGGATCTCAAAGAGGCGATGCGCGCCAAAGATGCAGTCAAGCTCAGCGTCTTGCGCATGCTTAAATCAGCGTTCAGGTATGCCGCGATCGCAAAATCCGGCGCCGAAGCCGAGTTGAGTGAAGCTGAAGCCGTTCAGGTCATCCGCAAACAGGTAAAGCAACGTCAGGATTCCATCGAGAGTTTTGAAAAAGGCGGACGCATGGAGCTGGCGGAAAAGGAAAGAGACGAGGTCGGGATTTTGAATGCGTATTTGCCGCAGGCAATGAGCGCAGACGAACTAGCCAAAATCGTGCGTGAAACAATCGGTGAGTTAGGCGCCACATCGAGAGCCCAGATGGGCGCCGTGATGAAGGCGTTACAGGCAAGGGTGGGCGGTCGCGCCGACGGGAAAACGCTTAGCGCGGAAGTGGCGCGACAACTGGCGTGATGTTGAATCGTTAAAACATTACACAATTAAATCGGCTCACTGTTCGAAGCAGCATCGCTTTTCAACGTTGTAATTTTTTTAGCTCCTTGATCATGCTTACCGCTATTCTCGTAGCTGCCGGCAATAGTCAGCGCATGGGATTCGACAAGCTATTTACTACCCTCGCAGGCGAACCCGTCATCACACATGCAATCCGCGCCTTCGACCAGGCGGCTTCCGTCAACGAAATCATCGTCGTGGCGCGTGAAGATCGGCACGATCAAATCCAAAAAATTAAGCTGGACGCGAGTTTCAAAAAACTTCGCTCGATTGTGGCGGGCGGCGAACGCCGGCAGGATTCCGTTCGCGCAGGTTTGGATCGAGCCACGCAGGGCGCAAAATACGTGGCCGTGCACGACGCTGCGCGACCCCTGATCACAGCGGAGCAAATCGAGCGCGCTTTTAAACAATGCCGTGTCTACGGTGCGGCCGCTTTGGCGCAGCCGATCAACGACACACTAAAGCGCGCGGATACCGATCTTTTCGTTACTGGTTCCGTGGATCGGCATCAACTGTATGCAATGCAAACACCGCAAATATTCGAGCGAGGTTTAATCGCCGAAGCATATGACTCCGTTTATGCGGAAGGTATTTCGATAACCGACGAAGTCTCCGCAGTCGAACGACTGGGCCACAGGATCGCTCTCGTTCTCGATGGCAATTTCAATTTCAAAATAACCTATCCGTGCGATCTGCCAGTCGCTGAATTTATTCTGCGCGAACGAGCGAAGGGTCATCAGTTCGTGCGAAAGTGAATCGGACGCAGAGACTGTCCGAGTATCAACGGCCCATAGCTAGCCGTTCCGCAAGGAGGCGCGGAAGGCCAGCCTTCGTGATTTTCTTCTGCGCGGCCGCGAGATCATATTTTATCCGGAAAAGTTCGACCAGGTTGTTTTCGACGTCGTAGATGCGATACGCAGCGCGCCAGTCTCCGTCACGGGGCTGTCCGACACTACCCACATTAATAAAGTATTTTTTTACGGCCTCGAGCCGGATGTTCTCGCCGGTCTCGCGGCGGACAGCTTCATTGCGAACAAACGTCATTGGCACATGGGTGTGGCCGAAAAAACAGACTGCCGTTTGCTGATAGGTAAAACTCGCAAGAGCGTCGAGATTATTGAACACATAGCTCCACTGTCCGGGTGTATCGAGCGTTGCGTGCACAATCGTAAAGTCGTGCACCTGGCGCTGCAAAGGAAGGCTGCGTAACCATTCCGTGTCCTGGTCAGTTAACCGTTCGCGTGTCCAGTTGATAGCTCGCTCGGCGAGTTCGTTGAAACGTTCCGACGATGCAGGGAAGGTGGCTTGCTCGTCGTGATTGCCTTTGACCACCGGACAATCTAGTTCGCGGACGCGTTCGATGCACTCCCGCGGATTTGCGTTATAACCGACGACATCACCAAGGCAGACAAAATGCGTGCATCTGCGTTCACGCGCGTCCGTGATAACAGCATCGAGTGCTTCGAGATTGGAATGGATGTCACTGAAAATGGCGAACCGCATGACGAACAACGTTAGGCGTTGAAAGTTAGAATGTTATAAGCCAAGCACGTGGAGGCATCAACGTTTTCACACTTTAGTTTGCAGCGGTACGAACGATGGAGCGGTTGAATCGCTAGCGTTTGGTTTGCTGATCAGAAATCCGTGCGTCCTGAGGAATGCCGAGCTTGTCTTCCAGAAGCTTCAGCCGCTTAATTAAAGTAGGCAACCGCTCTTTCTCTCCGGAGTTATAAAGATTGCGCAGGCGATCATACGCTTCATGCTCGCGCCCTTCGCAGTACGAAAGCTCGTAAGCGGAGAAACGCCTGTCCCAAGGTGCTGCTTCAGGCAAATTCGCTGCCTTGGCGTAATATTCCGCGGCGCGTTCGTGGTCTTTATATTTTTCTTTGTATAACCTGGCAAGCGCTTCATACAGCTCCGGGCGATCGGGGTTATTTTTTATTCCCCGTTCCAGGAAATCCTTACCAAGGGCAAAATATTCACGCTGGGCCTTGACTCGCAGCGCCAGGCGCGGCTGGTTTGGATCGTTCATGGCGGCTACGCTCGCGTTCCAAGCCATGTGCCAGGCCGCCGTATCCCAAAACAGCAGCACGCGTGGTTGCAGCGTGGTGATGTGCCTGAACAACAACAGCATCCGACCCCACTCAGTGTTTTCCCACGCGACGTGCGCTTGGATGAAAAGGGCGTCGGCGACAATCGCGCGAAACCCGCTTAGCGCCGCAATGAATCCCAATTGCCCAAGCTTTTCTCGCAAATCAAGATTGAACTCGACACCTCGAAAATGTTCCTGACGATGAAGCGCGGCAAGATTGCTTTCCATTGGCAATTTGATCAGGCCCGTCAC
>DASTMV010000100.1:0-14620 GCA_035713885.1 Candidatus Udaeobacter sp.
TCAATACATCTACAACCTTGGAGCGAGCGCACTGGGTGCCGGCGCATACGAAGTGGACATCCTTATGAATGGTCAGGTCATAGGCAGCGCGACGTTCGGATTGAGGTAGCCGGTGCGGTTTAAGTTGAACGGTCCAGCTTAGGGGGCGCACCCCTGTGCGCGCCGCCTCTTTGGGTCGCTTCCTTGTGACAGTGCATGCGGTGAGACTTCGAAAAGAATTTGCCTGCCAGGCAACTCTGGAGCCGGCCCGCCCCATCGCCGCATCTGTTGAAAACGGCCTGAGGGCAGGCCGGCTCCCTCTTCGCTATCCGCGACATCCGTGCCTGCGCGCTGTAGCCTCGTGCGAAGGCGGGTAACCCGCGATCAACAGATTTTTCAGTCTTTTTGAAACGCTCCGCATTTTTTTCCTTTGTAAGGGGCGAACCAAAACTTTCATCCCAGCTTAAACGACCAGAAATCAACCCCGGGGAAACATCCCTATGAAAAAGCAAATTAATCCCAGTATCAGTGCGCATCTGATTCGGGGCGCATTTTACGTCCTGCTGTTGCTTGCCGTCTGCGCGATCCGATTTGCTCTAGCAGGGCGAAACAGCGGCAATTCGACTGCGGCGGTAGGCAGCGCGCCGGCAAGCGCCGGACAATTTCACAGGTTGCCGGCCGACCTTGCCAGGATTATCGAGCCGGGCTCGGGGAATCATCTGCAAGTTACGGCAACAACATGGACCGTACAGAGCGCTGGAGATGGCGCGGCAAATGCAGCGAATTGTCCAGGTGGGGGCTGCCGGCTGCGGGATGCTCTGGCGGCAGCAAACAACGGCGACACGATCAATTTCGATCCGTCGCTTAACGGACAGACAATCACGTTGACCAGCGGTGAACTGGCCATTACCACCAGCGTGACGATCAACGGCCCCGGCGCGAACAATCTGGCCGTGAGCGGCAATTTTAGTAGCCGCGAGTTTTCTGTCGATTCAGGCACAACCGTCACCATTGACGGACTCACCCTCATGAATGGACATACTCTTGATCCCGCCGGCGGCATCTACAACGACCAAGCGACGCTGACGGTTACCAACTGCACTATTAAAAACAACTTATCGTTGGCCAACAACAATGATAACGATCGTTTCGACGGCGGCGGCGGCATCCACAACGAGAACGGCACCCTGACGGTCATCAACAGCACCATCAGCGGCAACTTCGCCAACCGCGGCGCCGGCATCTCCACCGACGAAAACGGCACCTTGATCGTTATCAACAGCACCATCAGCGGCAACACGGCTATCGGCTGGTATGGCGGCGGCGGTATCTACAACACCGCTTCCGCCTCCGTAACCGTCATCAACAGCACCATCAGCGGCAACTTCGCCAACACCGTCGACACGGGTCCCCCCTTCCACGTCAGCAACGACGGTGGCGGCATCTACAATAGAGGCACCCTGACGGTCACCAACAGCACTATCAGCGGCAACGTAGGGACTTCCGTCGGCGGCATCTACAACTTGGGCACCCTGACGATCGGAGACACGATTTTAAACGCCGGTGCCTCAGGTGCCAACATTGCTTTCGGCACGGTCACATCGCTTGGCTACAACTTGAGCAGCGATAACGGCGGCGGGCTCTTGACTGCGACCGGCGACCAGATCAACACCGATCCATTGCTCGGCCCGTTGCAAGACAACGGCGGCCCAACCTTCACGCACGCGCCTTTATTTGGCAGCACCGCTATTGACATGGGCGACCCGAGCTTTACTCCGCCACCCGACTACGATCAGCGCGGTGCGGGCTTTCCGCGAGTCGTGAACAATCGCATCGATATCGGTTCGTTCGAGGTCCAGTCGACACCGAGTCCCACTCCCACTCCAACATCGACGCCAACTGCTACATTCACGCCCTCACCAACCGCGACTCCCACAGCAACAGCAACAGCGACGGCTACACCCACACCGACGGCTACGCCCACAGCGACTGCTACACCTACAGCGACAGCCACGCCGACCGCTACCGCGACACCGTGCGATGGAATTACCTCTACTAATCCTGCGTTTATCACCGTTAATGATCGGCCAGCTTTTGGAACTCCCGCACCCGCCTCTCCTTACCCCTCGGATATAGTGGTTTCTGGTATGTCGGGCTCGATCACCAAAGTGATAGTTAAGCTCAATAACATCACTCATGGTAATCCAACCGACATGGACATGCTGCTAGTTGGACCTGGTGGACAGGCTGCTATGATCATGTCCGATGCCGGAGGTTTTCCTGGTATTGCCGATGTGACGCTCACGCTGGATGATTTTGCTCCTAACTCGTTGCCAGCTGGAACGCCCGCGCCGCCGGTAATCACTGGAACTTACCAGCCGGCAAACTATGTCGGAAATGATATATTCGATTTTTTCCCTGCGCCCGCTCCTGGTCCCACGCCTATGGTTGGTTCTGCTCTCTCGGTCTTCAACGGGACAAATCCGAACGGAACATGGTCGCTCTACGTCATGGATGACCAAAATGGTAATTCGGGCATTATCGCTGGGGGATGGGAGCTGACCATTTCAACTGACGATTGTGCGACACCAACGCCGTCACCGACACCTACTGCGACTTTCACACCAACGCCGACGGCAACCGCGACCTTTACCCCAACACCAACTGCTACGGCTACATTTACACCTACGCCGACCGCTACGGCGACATTTACTCCCACCCCCACACCGGAGGAGAGCCCAACGCCAACACCGACACCAACTGCGACTGCAACAGCGACTCCGACGCCGGCAATGATCACGGTGAAGGTCGGAACAAATCCAAATGGCCGAGACTTCAGCGTGGACGGGAATAGCTATAGCTCGACCCAGACCTTCAGTTGGCTTGCTGGTTCGAATCACACGATCGCGACGACCTCGCCCCAAAGCGGCGGCACTGGCGTCCAGTTTGTCTGGAGCAAGTGGAACGACCACGGTGCGATCTCTCACGTGGTGGCGCCGACAACCAACAAGAACTTTATTGCCAATTTCCAGTTACAATATTTTCTGACGATGAATGCGGATTCTGGCGGCCAGGTGCAGCCGGCAAGCGGGTGGCACAATGCGGGCCAGGTCGTGACAATCAAAGCTAAAGCCGATCACGGCTTTCACTTTGTGAGCTGGACGGGAACTGGACTGGGCTCCTATACAGGTTCTGACAACCCGGCTTCATTGACTATGTTGGGGCCGATTACTCAGGAAGCGAGTCTTACTCATAACTAATGCGCAGGTCTGCAGCGCATACAGACACGAAGTGATGTGCCAATGGCAAGGGTCCAGCGGGCCTTTCAATAACTCGCCCGGGCTCGCTTACGATTGCGAAGTTTCGATTCGCGGGAACAACGGTACCGGCTTGCCAACAACATGCCCATCCGGCAACTTCCCCCACTCTGCGTCTGCGAGTGAGAAACGTTCTTCTTTTCCGCTCAGCTCCATCTTCCAGTTCAGTTGATCGAAAATTCCATGCGCGGCTTTCGGCATCACCGGCGAAATCAAAATCGCGATAATGCGCAATGAATCAGCAAATGTGTACAAAGCTGCGTCGAGTATGGAGTTTTTCTCAGCCTGTTTTGCAAGTTGCCAAGGTGCTGTCCTTTCAACCGCTACGTTTCCGTTAATCGCGATCTCAATAGCTATGTGCACCGCGAAACTAGGATCAAGTTCCTCAAACCTGCTTCCAAACAAACCAACGTGCTTACCGATAATAAGTATTAGATTGAGAACCGAGTACAAGTTTGCAGGCTTGGCTCTTTCTCCAACTTCAAAGGTCTCAAGAAGTTTTCCAAGATCTTCGCTTCTAGCCAATCGTCCATCACGATATCGATACGCCATGTTCAGTGTTCGATTGAGCAAATTGCCTAACGAATTGGCGAGATCGGCGTTGTAGCGCTCAATCAGACGCTCCTCGGAAAAGTCCGCATCTTTGCCGGTCGCAATGTCACTCATCAAATAATACCGTAGCGCGTCGGAGCCGTATTTATCTCCAAGCACAAAAGGATCGACGACATTGCCCACGCTCTTGCTCATTTTTGAACCGCCAAGGTTCCACCAGCCATGCACGAGCAATTGCGGCATTTGGTCGTCGGAAAATCCAATCGCATGAAGCATGACTAGCCAGTAAATCCCGTGCGCCGGGACCAGAATGTCTTTGCCGATGACTTGCAGTGCCGGCCACTTATCGCGGAAAGTTGAAGGTTGAGAGTCGATGGCAGATTTCGACGGATCATAGCCCGCGAAGCTGATGTAGTTCGTCAGGGCATCGAACCAGACGTAAGTCACGAAATTTTTATCGAACGGGAGCTCGATCCCCCAATCGAGCCTTGATTTCGGCCGCGAAATACAAAGATCACCACTGAGTTTCTCAACAGCATTTCGTAATTCCGTCTGGCGAAAATCGGGAATGACTGCGTCGCTGCGCTTGGCGAGATACGACCGCAGCCATTCTTTGTGCTGGTTCAGCTTGAAATAATAGTTTTCTTCTTCGCGAAATTCGATCTCGCCCCACTCCGGGCCGAACTGGCCGTCTGGACCGCGTTCTTTGTCGGTCAGAAATTGTTCCTGGCGAACAGAGTAATAGCCCGCTTGTTTGTCTTTGTAGATTTGGCCTTCGTCGAATAAGCGCTGCAAAATTCCCTGAACGACTTTCTTGTGGCGATCACTGGTCGTCTCCACCCAGTCGTCGTATTGCACATTCAGTTTCCTCGCGAGTTCTCTAAACGTTTGTGTAATCCCCTTTACGAATTCAGCTGGAGGAACGCCGGCCTTCGCAGCGGATTGCTGGACCTTCTGGCCGTGTTGATCCACGCCGGTCAGGAAAAATACTTTCTCACCTTTGAGTCGATGATACCGCGCAATCACATCGGCCAGCACCATTTCGTAAGCGTGCCCTACGTGTGGCGACGAGTTCGTGTAATAGATCGCAGTGGTAATGAAAAACGTCTTCGGCATTATGTGTCACAAACTGCCGGACGAATCGTCCCAGGGCAAGCGCCTCGCTTGCCATTCGGATCGCCTGGCAGGCGAAAGCCCTCCCCTACAATCACCGCATGTTCGCCAGCATTGCTGCCCGCTGCCGTCGGAAC
The DNA here is from genome assembly GCA_035713885.1 of Candidatus Udaeobacter sp. Lineage (GTDB taxonomy): Bacteria > Verrucomicrobiota > Verrucomicrobiia > Chthoniobacterales > UBA10450 > Udaeobacter. Next base: position 5,099 of record DASTMV010000100.1, read on the forward strand.
ACAATGCGAAATCCCCGCAAGACAGGAATAAGCAAAAGATAAATTAAGCCGCCCCAGGATGGGAACCAGGACATCTGCGCTAGTAAACCGGCAATCAATCCGATAACGCTCACAAACAACACCCGACAGATGATGTAGCGAGTTTCAAGTTTCTCGACTCCTGATAATTCGAGACTGTCGCGCAGTCGCCAGGCGTGCAGGTATAACAATGTGAAAGCGAAATAAATACCGGCGAATCCAAAACCGTAAATGGAATACAGGGTTGAAAGTTCGCGGAGAGTAATCTGCAAACCACCGGAACCGCCGAAAATCATATCGTTGATCCCGAGGGTGAAAAGGAACTTCAGAGGATAGACATAAAACAACACAATAAAAAGCAAAACACACGTGAGAAACCGTGTCGTCCCGTCATCCAGACCATAGCGACGGCTGAACTTGTAATGCGTGTTCCAAATTGTGGCCAGCATGAGGAAGCAAACAGCGAAAGCTGGAAAACCACGCATCGTATTGACGAGATCAGCAAAACTTCTGGGGACTTCCAACGAAACGATGAGCAGCGTCAAGGCGAAACCAAACACTGCGTCAGCGAATGATTCCAAACGCGTGACGTTACAACCACGCATTCGAAAGCCGTCCTCGACATCCGGGCTGTTTTGAATGCGCATCTCGCGAAGCATGGATGGTCCGAAAGCGGTCGCCACGTCGTGAAACTGCCGGACGAATCGTTGTTGGGCAAGCCCTTCGGTTGGCAATTCCGTTTGGCAGGCCAAACTAATATAAAGGCAGTCATCGCTAAGCGTGATCCTGTCCTTGCGAGCAGGGATTCGCTGAGTCGCCACGTTCCATCTGGATGGTGGCATGTCCAATTCCAAAGCGATCGTGAAGTTCGCCGGAAATGCGCGACAGCATTTGATCGTCTACTTCTCCACTTGGTCTCACCAGATGCGCACTCAGCGCTGTGGAAGTAGTGCTCAGCGCCCAAATGTGTAGATCATGAACCGCAGTCACACCCGGCTGAGTCGCTAGAAATTTTCGGACCGCCGCCGGATCGACACCTTGTGGAACAATATCCAGCGCCATGACGAGTGAATCGCGCAACAGAGCCCACGTGCCCCAGACAATCACAATGTTGATAACAAGACTCGTAAGGGGATCGATTACCTGCAAGCCGGTGAAAATGATGACGAGCGCTGCAATAACAACACCTGCTGAGACCGCTGCGTCAGCCGCCATGTGGAGAAATGCACCTTTAATATTGAGATCCCGTTTGCGGCCGGAGAAGAACAACATTGCGGTTAGGCCATTGATTACAACCCCAGCCGCGGCGACGGCGATCACAGTCTTTCCAGCGACTTCCTCCGGACTCGAGAAGCGCCGAACGGCTTCCCAGGTGATGCCACCCACTGCAACGAGCAAAAGGATGGCATTTGCGAGTGCAGCCAGAATAGAGGAACGGCCCAGACCGTAAGTTCGGCGAGCGGTCGGAGGCGTTTTGCTGAGATGACTCGACCACCACGCCAGCAAAAGCCCGAGCACATCACCAAAGTTGTGAGTCGCGTCGGCGACCAGCGCCAGCGAGTGCGCAGAAATTCCGAAAGCAATCTGAACAACCACGTACGAAAGGTTCAGCACACTTCCTGTCGCAAAGGCCGCTCCGAAGTCTCGCCGCACGTGCGGATGCGAATGCCCACCTTGAAGGTTCGTCTTCGATTGCTCAGCTGCCATAATTCGTCCTGATGCGAATTACAGAGTCACTCTACGTAGTCGTAACGCATTCGCGATTACTGAAACCGAGCTAAAGCTCATCGCCGCTCCGGCAATCATCGGACTGAGGAGAGTGCCTAAGAATGGATAAAGCACACCGGCAGCGATGGGAACACCGAGCGCATTATAGATGAACGCGAAAAACAGATTTTGGCGAATGTTGCGCATCACAGCACGACTGAGATGCATTGCTTTGACGATGCCAATCAGATCGCCTTTCACCAGCGTGACGCTGGCGCTTTCGATCGCGATATCGCTCCCTGTTCCCATTGCAATTCCTACGTCCGAGGCTGCCAGCGCAGGCGAATCGTTGATCCCATCGCCGGCCATCGCGACAATTGCGCCCCTGGCTTTCAGTGCTTTGACGACCTCAATTTTTTCATCCGGCATCACCTCAGCGCGGAATTCATCGATGCCCAACTCCTGCGCAACTGACGCAGCCGTGCGACGATTGTCGCCGGTGCACATGATGATCGTCAGACCCATTTTGTGAAGCTCGCGAATAGCGTGTCGCGTCGTTGGTTTGATGGGATCAGCTATGCCAAGCACCCCGATCGCATGTCCGCCTACGGCAATCCAGACGGTGGTCTCGGCTCTCTCTTGCAAGCGTTCGGCCTCTTTTTTGAGTTTGTCAGAAATCGTGGCGCTCGAGTTCACCAGAAATTTCTCCTTGCCGACGAGGACGGGCTTGTCACCCAAGTTCGCCGACACTCCACCACCGGTTATGGATTGAAAATCGGTCAGCTTGCGCAATTCGATTCCATCTCTCTTCGCTGCATCGACGATAGCCCGTGCAAGCGGATGTTCGCTGTGGGTTTCTACCGAAGAGGCGATTTGCATCAGATCGTATTCACTTATGGAGTCAGCGCTTACCCGGCTGACAACCTCCGGCTTGCCTGCCGTCAGAGTGCCAGTCTTGTCCGTAATCAGGTGCGTGACTTTCTCGGTGACCTCAATTGCCTGTGCATTCTTCACAAGGATTCCCGCCTGCGCAGCGCGGCCGACGCCGACCATGATAGACATCGGTGTCGCGAGCCCCAGCGCGCACGGACATGCGATGATCAGCACCGAAACAGCATTTACCAGCCCGTAAGCCATCGCAGGCTGAGGTCCCATGACCGACCAAACTACGAAGGTGATTATCGCAATGCTAATCACTGCCGGAACAAAGTACCCCGAAGCCGTGTCCGCGAGTTTTTGAATCGGCGCACGGCTGCGTTGTGCCGCTGCCACCATTTGGACGATTTGCGACAGCAGCGTGTCCGCCCCAACTCTCTCCGCGCGCATTATAAAAGAGCCGGTCTGATTTATCGTGGCACCGACTACATTGTCACCCGCGCCTTTACTCACCGGCACCGGTTCGCCTGTGATCATCGATTCGTCGATGTTGCTTTGGCCTTCGACGATCACACCATCGACCGGCACTTTTTCACCCGGCAGCACGCGCAGCAGGTCGCCTCTTTGAATCGCGTCCACCGGGACCTCTTCTTCTGGCCCATTGGTAGCAGTGGCGTCCCCGTCGCCCATTTCCTGCGACGAAGGCGTCGCAGCTGCAGATTTCCGAATCCGATGCGCGGTTTTTGCCGAAAGTCCCAGTAACGCCTTGATCGCATGTCCAGTGCGACTTCGCGCCCTGGCTTCGATGACCTGGCCTAACAAGACCAGGGCTGTGATAACTGCTGCCGCTTCAAAGTAAAGTTCGATTTCGCCGTGGCGCCGGAACGATTCGGGAAAAATCCCGGGCGCGATCACGGCCACCGCACTGTAGAAATACGCTGCGCCAACGCCGACGGCGATCAGCGTAAACATGTTCAGACTGCGATTAATGATCGATTGCCATGCGCGTGTGAAGAAGAAGCCACCAGTCCAAAGAACGACTGGAGTTGTTAGGGCAAACTCGATCCATTTCCCGATTCGCCTTGGGACAACTGAATCGAAATGCAGTCCCGGGATGGCATGGCCCATCGCAAGCAGCAGCACTGGAATAGCGAGCACGAGCGCAATCCAGAACTTGCGCGATAGCGATTTAATCTCGTGTTGTTCTTCATCCCCCACTCCGATTGTCTTTGGCTCCAGGGTCATCCCACAGATCGGGCAGTTGCCCGGATGATCCTGCTGGATCTGTGGATGCATCGAGCAGGTGTAGATAATTCTCGGCGGTTCACCAAAAGCAGGATTGCGCTCGAGAGCCATTCCGCATTTGGCACAACTGCCCGACGTGTCGTTCTCCACTCCTTCGCACATTGGACAGAAGTATTTCTTGCCTGACTCACGCGATGCCATGGCGGGTATACTCCTCGCGTGCTCGTGCTGAGGATCACCACAGCATGAATGTCCGGTCACGTCATGTTGAGCGGAACCTTTCATTACAGTGATTGTACGCCTTCCGGGAAAGTGTAGCGAGCCTCGTGGTCGTCGGCCTGACATCGGACCGCAAATGCTGCGATCTACTGCTCTCTGGTTGGCTTGCCGGTCTCGGTAAACAATTTGAGCCGGTTCAGTTGATCATTAAGCACGCTCTCCACGGCTGGCGCGATCGTGTCGAAGCCGCCGTCGATGTATCCACCAACGCTGTACGAGAGCAGAACACGAGTGTGGTCGCCATCGCCGGTCAACTTCCAAGTCATGCTCCCCGCAATACCGGAGCCTTGAAGCGGGCCGAGACCTCCCGAGAGCCGCAAAACTTCGCGCGGCGCGACGTAAATGACGCGGAGATGTTCCACTCCGCCGCCGTTCGGCAGCTTCTCGCAGAAACAACCACCCGGACGAGGATCGATCGTGAGATTCTTCGCATCGTGTGAATACGTATGCTCCGGATTCCACCATGAGCCGATTTGTTCAATCAGCGCATCGTACACCCTGGCTTTCGGCGCGTTGACACTTGCCTCGAGCTTTACCAGGAAGCCGTTCGGCGACACCTGTGGTGCAGAGCGCAGCGGCATCCCTGCCACTATCAGCAGGAAAAATGTGCCTAACAAATGATGCCGCGTGTTTCCCACGCCAATCATCAGGCGGCCTTTGCGGTTTCCATTTTCTGGTTGTACTCGCCGAATCGCGCTTTGCTGTTGCACCACGCCCGGTGATGGAATGCTGTCTGAGCAGCGCTGACGTTCGCAATGTCCCCTTTCCAGGCTTTAAGGACGGGAGCCTGCAAGGCGCGCCCATACGAAAAACTCAATTGCCACGGGAGGTCACCGATGCGATTCATCGCGTTTAGGTGTTCGGTTGCTTGCTGATCCGTTTGACCGCCCGAAAGAAACACAATCCCGGGCACAGCGGCAGGCACCACGCGCTTCAGGCAACAAACTGTAGCCTCAGCGACTTCCTGTACTGAAGCCTGCTTTGCGCTTTCCTTCCCTGAAAGCACCATGTTCGGCTTCAGCAGCATGCCTTCCAAAACGACGCGATGCTCAGCTAAACGATTGAAAACGCTTCGCAGCGTTTCCTCGGTCACCTCAAAATGCCGCTCGATGGTATGTGTGCCGTCCATCAGCACTTCCGGCTCGACGATTGGCACCAAATCACATTCTTGACAGAGCGCCGCGTATCGCGCCAACGCCTCCGCGTTCGCGTCGATGCACGCGTGCGTTGGAATCCCTTCACCGATTGTTATGACCGCTCGCCATTTAGCAAACCGCGCTCCGAGTTCACGGTATTCAGTCAATCGCTCGCGTAATCCGTCAAGGCCTTCGGTGATTTTCTCGCCCGGAAAATTCGCCATCGCCTTGGCACCGTTATCCACTTTGATTCCGGGAACGATCCCCTGTTGCTCCAGAACTTCGACAAAACTGCGACCGTCGCGGGTCTTCTGCCGAATTGTTTCGTCGAAGAGAATTACGCCGCTGATAAATTTGCCGGCATCTTTCGTGGTAAACAGAATCTCACGATACATCCGCCTGTTCTCTTCCGTTGAGGGCACGTTGATGCTTTTCAATCGTTTCTCGATCGTCCCAGAACTCTCGTCAGCCGCCAGAATACCCTTACCGGGGGCGACCATTTTTTTTGCTATATCTTCCAAACTTTCATTTTTCATGCGTCTTCTCCTTATCGATGGTTTGTTGCTCTCCATAATTGCCACTAACAAGTTAGTCGCAAGTTTGAAAACTCTGTATTGCGAATTCGATCCTTCGCCATCGCAGAGAGTCCGTGCGGGGTGCTCTTGCACTGGACAACTGACAATCAGGCCACGTCGGTGAGTGCGGTGCATTCAATGGGCCTATTCGGTTTTTCCGCAACTGGGTTTGCTTTAATGTCATGGGTGCGCTGCAGGCGGTGTCACACCTAAACACGCGACGATGATCACTACTGTAGCGCCCAGGCAAATTTCACCAATCACGTTACGACGGACTTTTTGCAGAAAACTGGATTCTGTCTGAGATGTCGAGGCGCTCGCCTTGATTGCCATCCGATTCCGAGCACCGAGAGCGATTAGAATCCCGAACAGCGTGAGCTTAAGAAGCAAAAGCCAACCATAACCCGTCGTAACCAGCGCGTGAATAGAACCGACGAGCAACCAGCTGTTGGAAATACCGGTGACAATAAGAACGCTTACACAACACAAGCTGAGCGTGGAAAATCGGCCTATCACCAGCGACAGGATTTCGTCCTCCGCAGACAATACCGGAGCTTTCAGCAAACAGATTACCAAGGGGACCAAACCGCCTATCCACGCGCCAGCAGCGCAAAGATGTAACGCGTCGCCTATCAGACCTACAGGTTGCACCGGGGCAGCGGCGGCGTGGCTGATCCAGGCGAGCGACACGACGAGAAAAACACTCAGGAACCAAAGGCACAAAATAGCCGAACGCCGCGGCGCGTCAGTGCCAGCCGATGTTGAGACGATCAGCACCAGGACCACCACAATCATCGCACCCAGGCGAAACTGCCAGACATGACCAAATACCGTTTGAAGCAAGACGGTCTTCCATGGGGTAACAGAAAAAGCGTCCGTAAAAGGCAAGACGGCCATGTTAAGGACTTCCAGCCAAAACCAAAGCACAGCGGAAACAAGCGCTGCAACCGCAGTCCAGATAGCCAATCGAACCAAACTCCTTTCGACTTCAAGCAAATCTTCGCTCGCTGGCCGCCGAACAAAGCCAAGCATGACAACATCGAAGGTGAAGGTTCCTGCAATCAAAATTGATGCGGCAATATGAACAGCCCGAACGAAGATGAGTAACGAAATGAGCATCGATTCCTTCCGGGCTAATAATGATCAACGACCAATTCGAAAGCTGAAGCTTCCGTTGGTGACGTGCGTATCCACGGAAACGACGCGCCACGCGACCTTGTAGGTTCCGGCTTCGAGCGGGTCGAGAGAAACGTGCAACAGCGCATGGTTCGACCGGTCGAGATGTAGATCGCGCTTGTCGACTTCTTTACCAGATGTGTCGAAAACTTGGACATTGCTCAAGGCCGGTTCGATTTTTTCGGTAAACAAAAGTTGAACTTCGCTGGGTGACGCTTGCACCGTGCTGCCCACTGCGGGTTCCGCACGCTCGAGAAAAGCATGCGCTTCAAGACCGGCTGAGCCGGTCACGACAATCAGCAATAGACCAAGGATGATATGTTTCATTTCTTTCCACCAAAAAGCGGGCGGCCCAAGCTGTGAGGGAAAAGATCATCGAGATAAAAATGCAGCTGCGCGACGAAACCAACGTCGTTTCCTGTACGCGAGTTAATCGGGATCATCGCCTCCGCGCCGACCTGGAAATACTTCCCGGACCAGATCACACCTGGATTGACCGTGCCGGTTGTTAGGCCTTGCTCGCCACGGTTAAGGGGCGTTTCAAACGAGAATTCGACTAACGGGATTAGTCGATCGAACGGCGGACGCAATCCGATGTCCTTCACCTGCTCCTGCAAATAAATAACGCTATATTCGAGGGCGAACCCCCACTCGAGCAGGTCTGGGTGACGTTCGACATCGACATCACGCTCGCCCGTCGTCTCGTCTAGCGTCAATGTGCGCGTGCTGGCACTGGTTGGAATGGCGACGCCGACCAGGCCGGTGACCGCAAACGGCTTCAAAAACGAGACGGCTTCGGGCAGGTCGCCAAATCCTTTGCCAAAAAAAAAGCCTGGCTCCCATGTTGAGAACGGATCGGCGTCGACTCGTTTGTTGCCGGTTCCGCCGATTTCTACCCCCGCACCCAATGAAAGAATCATTTCGTGTTCATCGCTTTCGAAAAATTGATACTTTGCTGCGAGTTCAAGATTGCCAAATCCAGTTTGTGAGGATTCCTCGGCTGGATTGAGATGGATCACGCTTTCGCCCACCTCGATTCCAAAGTTCGGCGTTATGCGCTTTGCAATGTCCACCGCAACCTCAGTCTCGCGGGTCCCGCCTTCATCAGGTGTGACGATGCTGGAGACGGTTGGCAATGAAAGCTCGTCGTTAACGAACGGATCGTCGGTGGTAAGCGTCGCTGGAAAAAACCTGCTTCCAGCGAAACCATGCGCCCACGCTGGTGTCGGTACAACAAACAAAGCTGCGACGCATGTGCCGAGTATCACCGCGACCGATCGACAATGATTATTAGAAAAAATTTGTTTCATTTGGAACTCCTTTCTGTGGCGAGGAGCGCGAGTTGCGCGCATTTTTCCCCAACCGAATTGGCAGCGAACGAACTACGACCGCGCACTCGCGCGGCGCAGTGACAATGCGATTCGCCGTTAGGCGTTTAGGAGTTCCTGGGCGGAGGAACCGGCGGAGATTCGCCGATTTGCAACAACGAAAAATCAGCAGCCACGTAATCGACGGACGCGCATGGCCGAATCAGAGTGATGGCGCGTCTTAGGCAGATCAGGTCGATCTTCGGCGTCAGAAGCTGCAAGTCTGATTTGTTTTCGCTCGTCTTTCCTTTGTCAACAATGCGACAGAGAGCACATGGATGTGCGCCATCGAACGTCTGCTTAATCGCCTCGCACAATGAACCGCGCTTTGAATAATCCACAATCATCGCTGTCCAAGCGATCGATTGCAGCGCTACCCAATGCAGACCGATCGCGCAACAAAGTGCGCAGATCGTCACGACGCGAGCAATGCCACGGACCACGCTGCCGAGCCTAGCGAGCGCATCGACATACGTCAATCACCTCCGCTAGCGATTGTTTATCAATTGGTAACGCTTCGTTTACTTCGGGAGTACTTTAATGGTCCTGCATCTGGCGGCGCCAGGGCAGCTTTCCTTCGATTTCCAACTGGAGTGACAAACTGAGGAACGTGCGAATCAACACGATCAGCCCGAGCACGGCCACGTTTTGCATCGTCGGCGCAACAACCACAGTGCGAATTAAATCGCCGGCGATAAGAAATTCCAGGCCGAGCAAAATCGCGCGTCCCACGTCCTGGCGGTAAAGCGAATAATAATCGCCGGTGTTTTGTGCGCGGTGCATCGCGAGTCGCATCGTTGCTACGAGTGCCCCGCCCACAACAATACATACACCGATCCCATCCACGATGGTGCCAACCACGTCCATGATGTACCGATATTGTTCCATGGTCACTCGAATGGGCGTAATGCTTGTGGATGTCGGCCGTCAAGCATAATGCAGGCGAAGACCGGTTCGTTGAGTTACCGCCAACTGCGGGCTCTTCGGATTATCCCGGCTGATACGCCGCGCCCTCGAGAACGACGCAGGCCATCGCGTGATGTTCGGTGTGGCTGAGACTGATGAGCGCCGAAGTGACACCACGTTCCGCGGCGCAAGTTTTCGCGCCTCCAGAAAAAACCAGGAACGGTTCGCCGCTTTCTT
>DASTMV010000101.1:0-21535 GCA_035713885.1 Candidatus Udaeobacter sp.
TTTGTTTTACATCGGCCCCGGCCACGACAGTTGGGTTGTCGGCAACGAACCTTATGTCTCGCTTCATTTTCTCGGCGCGGAAAGTTACGCGCAACACAAACGAAAGGAGTGACGCTGTATCATGAGCGTACCGGAAAAACCAAGACCGCCGTTGCCGCCGTTTAATGAGGAGACGGCGAAACAAAAAGTTCGAATGGCCGAGGACGCCTGGAATTCGCGTGATCCGGAAAAGGTTTCGCTCGCGTACTCGCCGGAGAGTGTCTGGCGGAATCGCGCGGAATTTTTTTCCGGGCGCAGAGCCATCGTCGAGTTTCTCACCCGCAAATGGAACAAGGAACTCGATTACAGGCTGATCAAGGAATTGTGGACTTACCGCGAAAATCGGATCGCTGTGCGCTTCGCTTACGAGTGTCACGATCATTCCGGTAACTGGTTCAGATCGTACGGGAACGAGAACTGGGAATTCGACGAAAACGGTTACATGCGAAGGAGGATCGCCAGCATCAACGATCTACCCATCAAAGAGAGCGAGCGAAAATATCGTTGGCCGCTGGGTCGGCGCCCCGATGATCATCCCGGCCTTTCCGATCTCGGACTGTAGTAAATTATCGCGGGTGAGACAACCTAGTACCTTCTCAGCTTTACTGCTATTCTAGAATCCTTCCTCGGTTCCTGGAGTTGATACTCACTTGCTGCCCTCGTTTCCGCTGCTTTGCCCAAAATCTCTTTGTTCGGCTCCTAGCTTCCTGATTAGTTTTTCTTGATCTTCGTGGCGCTGTAATGAGGGAGAAATGACAAGTGACATGCGCTGAGTGACGGGTTGCAGGTAGCAGTGGGGGTCGTTACATTTGGTGGTGCGAACATTCACCGCTGTCGTTGAGCGCGATCCTCAAACCAAGTTACTGGTTGGTTATGTTCCTGGCTTTGCCGGGGCGCATTCGCAAGGCGCAACCCTTGAGGAACTGCGCAATAATTTGCGCGAAGTGATCGCAATGCTCCTGGAAGATGGTGAACCGCGACTAGATGCGGAGTTTGTCGGCACGGAATCAATTGCGGTCTAACAAATGGCACGCCTGCCGGTGCTCAAACCGCGGGAGGTCGCGCGAGCTCTCAACACGTTAGGCTTCTTGATGTACGTCAGCGCGGATCTCACCGGCAGTATCGACACGCCGATGCGCGCTGTACTACAGTTCCGTTTCATGGCAGTCGCGACATTTCGCCGCTACTGCTAAAACAAATCATCAAGGACATCCGAACTACGCCGGAAGAGTTCGCAAAGCATTTATGAAGTATCGAACAAAGATTTTAATTTTCGCCTTCTGCAGTTTGGCAATGTCGGGCTTTGGTGCCCATGCGGGAGATGCGATGAATACCGTTGCCGAGCGGTACGTGTATCTAGTGCTGGCTCTCGGACAACATGATCCAGATTACGTCGATGCGTATTACGGACCCGCCGAATGGAAGACGCAAGCTGAGGAACAAAAAAAATCGCTCGATGAGATCGGCGATGAAGCCGCCAAACTCAGTGTGACGCTCACAGAGACTCCTATTGCTCCCGGTGCCGCTGATAGCGGCCTGCGTCAATTGCGCCGGGAATATCTGCACAAACAGCTTTCCGCGCTGGTGGCGCGGGTTCGCATGTTGAGGGGCAAAAAATTGAAGTTCGACGACGAATCGCGCGTGCTTTACGACGCTGTTGCGCCAACCTATCCGGATTCGCATTTCGACCAGATCATTAAACAGCTTGAGTCGAAGATCCCCGGCACAGACCGCCAGTCCGGCTCGGACCCGCTATGGAAACGATATGAGGAATGGCGAAAGCCCTTTGTGATTCCGAAGGAAAAGCTCGATGCAGTATTTCAAGCAGCGATCAAAGAATGCCGCGCCCGGACGCTGGCGCACCTTAAGCTTCCACCTAACGAGAGTTTCACCGTTGAATATGTCACCAACAAACCGTGGGGCGGTTACAACTGGTACAAGGGCAATTTCCATAGCGTGATTCAGGTGAACATCGATTTGCCGATCTACATCGATCGCGCGGTCGATCTCGCGGCGCACGAAGGGTATCCCGGCCATCACGTTTACAATTCGCTCTTGGAAAAGAATCTCGTGTACGGTCGTGGCTGGGACGAGTTTTCGGTCTATGCTCTCTTCTCGCCGCAATCGCTCATTGCCGAAGGGACGGCGAACTTCGGACGGGAAGTTGCCTTTCCAAGTAAAGCCGAGCGAATGAAGTTCGAGAAGGAAGTTTTGTTTCCCGCGGCGGGAATCGATGCGTCACGCGCGGACGAATATTACGCGGTGCAGGATTTGATGAAGCAACTCGATTACGCGGCGAATGAGGCTGCGCGACGATTGATCGACGGCGAGATTGGCGAAAGCGACGCAGTGCAATGGCTGCAACAATATACTCTGATGGATCCAGCTCGCGCTCAGCAGCGGGTGAAATTCATCAAGCGATACCGAAGTTACGTGATTAACTACAATCTCGGCGAAGACATGGTGCGCCATTACATTGAGAAACGAGCCGGCGCTGATCCTGACAAGCGCTGGAGCGAATTCGGCAAACTCCTTTCCTCGCCGCGATTACCGAGCGGGTTAACTGATTGATCAGGGACCCAGGAAATGAATAAATTCCTGAATCCATGGTTTCTCCACAAACAAGTTTAACACGCAAGTGCGGTGCGCGAAGTTGTCTTTGGAGCTCCAGAACATTGGCACTGCCACTAACAAACTGATCAGCCAAAAGTAACTAGGACTCGTCGAAAGCTCGCGCGTCGGTAAAATCGCAGGGTGAACGATCTCCAAAATGGAGGCCGGGCTTCGAACTTATTCGAAGCCGAACTGGGCCGGCAGATTCTGGTGAGCGAAAAAGAGCGCGCCGGCCTGCAGGCCATGATTGGAGTGGCCGTCTTGCTGATCATTGGTCTGCTCAAGACGGTTGAGATCGTTACGGCCAATACGTGGCCCGCTTTCAAAGCCGCTCTGATCGTGGTGGCGACTGTAATTGTTTACGAATTCGCGATGCGGCGATTGTTTGATCGTTATCTCCGCCAGGATCGACAATTGCCGCCCGTTGCCCGGTACTTAAACGTTGCCATTGAGACGAGCTTCCCGACGATTCTCCTGACTGCGTTTGCGTTCACCGTCCGTGCCGATGTTGCCCTCACGAGCGCAGCTGTGCTCGCGTATTTCTTCTTCATCATCTTGTCCGCGCTTTCCCTCGACTTTCGTCTGAGCGTTTTTGCAGGATTAGTTGCGGCCGCCGGTTATGCCACGTTGACGTTGATTTTTCGCGGACAACTGCCACTTGGCCCCGGCCAGCCGCCGGAGGCCAGGATTGCTTACATTATGCGTCCGGTGCTTCTTCTACTTGGCGGCATCACCGCTGGCCTGGTCGCGGCGCGCATTCGCTCCGGCATTCTTCGGTCGCTTCACTCGGCGGAGGAACGCAGGCGCATTGTGCAGATGTTTGGGCAACACGTCTCGCCAGCGGTTGTAAACCAGCTGCTCGCGCAACCCACCGGACTGCAATCGGAGTTGCGGGACGTCTGCATTCTGGTTTTGGATATTCGCAATTTCACTGCCTTTGCGGAAGGGGCGCGGCCGGACGCAATCGTCGAGTATTTAAATCGGCTTTGGGGCAAAGCCGTAGAAGTCGTTAATCGGCATCACGGGGTCGTGAACAAGTTTCTCGGCGATGGATTCATGGCTGTATTCGGCGCGCCGCTTGTTATGGGAAACCACTGCCAGAACGCGATCAACGCCGCGCGAGAGTTGGTGGCGGAAATCAAGCGCGCGACGGACGCAGGCGAGATTCAACCGACACGCATCGGCATCGGACTGCATTCAGGCGAAGCGTTGGTAGGTAATATCGGTTCAAGCGAGCGCCGCGAATATACTGTCATTGGCGATGTCGTGAACGTCGCGTTCCGCATTGAGCAATTGAACAAGGAATTAAATTCCAGCTTTCTTGTTTCCGAATCTGTGCAGGGAACGGTTGGTGAACTGGAGGGCGTTGAATCTTCAGTTTCACTTCCGATCCGCGGACGGAATGCGCCGGTCCGTATTTACAAGCTGGGATGAGCTGCGAGGACGGTAGACCAGAATTTGATCTGGAAACCAGGCACCAGGAGTTTTCTCCGGGATTCGCGATTAATTATAACCCAGAGCCTTTTTTCGATCGTTTGCACCGGGCAGAGCATCCTTGCGAACGGTGATTGCGGACCCGCCTGCGTCCTTGATCTTGTTGGACTCTACAGCATTAAACTCGATGTCTTTTGTGTATTCCGCAGGAACGTCGGCGTCCGCATAGATGGCATGCACGGGACAGACTTCCACGCAGGCCATGCAGTCGATGCATTCGTCGGGTTGGATTACCACTTGCATCTCCATTTCGTAAAAGCACGCGACCGGGCAGACTTCTACGCAATCGGTGAATTTACATCCGTTACATTTCTCGGTGACAATATGGGCCATGGGATTTCAGTAGCGATTCAGGTTTGCGGAAAAAACTCTGTTACGAGTATTGAGCTATGACTGCGAGTCAAATTTCTGTCACCCTTCGATAAACTGTAGCCATGGCCCTGTGGACCGTCTGGATGATCACTGAATTGGGATCGGCCATGGGACGGTGGCTACAACGCTGACGAAACTCATGCGTTGGCCCGCGGCAGGTACTCGCGGCGTGTCCGGAACAGAACGGCCACCCCAAATGTGACGATGGTGCCGAAGCAGATCCACCATGGAAATTCCATAACCGGGAGCCAAGATGGTTGCGTATAAAGCTTACCGCCGAAAATGCCGGCGATACTATTTGGCAAGCCGCTCAAGATCGCGACCACGATAAAACCCACGACCATCGCGGCAATGTTGCCGGGATTATTGCCACGCGATTTGGTGAGCATTCCGGCGAGAAAAATTCCCAGTACCGATCCATAGGTGTAGCCATAGATCCCCAGAACGATCGGAATGATGCGGACATTAGGATACATAATCACCAGATAGGCGGTGATCGACGCGACAATGATCATCAAAACGGAAAACCAGGCGGTGGCCCACCGCACGGCGCGCAAGCTTTGTTCGCTTGTAGAATGCGGATTGATATAGGGCTCGTACCAATCGCGGGTGAAACTGGTCGCCAGCGCATTAATCGCAGTGCTGAGCGAACCCATTGCGGTGGCAAAAATTCCGGCGAGAAGCAAGCCGCGAATGCCGACCGGCATTTCATAAAGAATGTAATGACAAAAAATTTCGTTCGGAGTTTTTGGCAACGCGGGATCCTGGTGCGTTTGGTAAAAGACCCAGAGCAAGACACCGATGGTGAGAAAGGTGAAAGCGATCGGAATATCGGCCAGACCGGACAAAATGACCGAGCGCCGGCTGCGGCGTACGTCTGGTGCAGTCAGCATGCGTTGCACCATATCCTGGTCTGTTCCGTGTGTGGACATGGTCATGAAAGTGGAACCGATCAGACCAGCGAAAATTGTGTATTCGATGGCGAACATCCCTTTGATTTTGTCCCAACCGCTTTTGGCGGGGTTCAATCCCGTGGTGATGAAATCAGAAATCTGGAAGCCGCCGTGACGCTGAACGATTTCGTGCCAGCCGCCAGGAATCGAAAAATAAAGCAAAGCGACTGCGGTCAACGCGCTACCAATCATGATCGAGGCCTGGATGAAATCGGTCCAGATTACTGCTTTGATGCCGCCGAGCGTTGTGTAGATCGCGGTCAAAATGACGATCGCAATGGTTGAGCCGATATAAATGAATAGCGTTTCTCTTTGACCGGGTTGCACCCCGCGAATCATTTCATACGCAAGCGCCAGCGCGATCGCTGCCACGTACAGGCGCGCCCCGGACGCGAGCACGCGCGTCACCAGAAAAACAGCCGACGCTGCATTTTTTGTCGGCACGCCAAAGCGCGCGGTGAGATATTCGTAGATCGAATAGACTTTGTAGTCGTAGTACGGCTTGATGAAAATGTAACTTACCAGGATCCGCGCCAGGATCGTGCCGAGGGCAAGTTGAAGATAAGTGTAGTTTCGGAACGTGAAGCCTTCGCCAGGCGTCCCGAAAAATGTGCCGGCGCTGGTTTCCGCGGCGATAAGTGAAGCAAGAATCGCCCACCACGGAATTGCGCGACCACCCAGCGCGAAATCTTCAAGGTTCTCCTCCTTCCGCCCCATGTAAAGGCCGATGGAAATAATCAGGATGAAATACAGGAGCAGAACTGCGCAGTCGATCAGAACCCTAGTATCCATTCGACGGTCATTTAGCCACGGATTGACATGGATTCACACAGTTAAAATCCGCGTTTCATCCGTGCTAATTTGTGGTGAGAAATGAAGTTCACCAAAATTCGTGCCCTTGATTTCGATCTCGCGATGACCCTGGAATCTGGACAAGTGTTTCATTGGCAAAACGCAGACGGCGGATTTGTCGGGACGATTGGCGACCGAGTGGTGCATGTAGAACAGGTCGGCAACGTCTTAAAAGCTTGCGATGACGATCCACCATCGCCCAGAAACGGGCCGCAGACGCTCCCCAGGGTAATCGCGCATTACTTCGCGTTGGATCATCCGCTGGCGAAGATCTATGCGTCATTTCCGGATGATGCCGTGATGAATGCTGCGCGCCATTTTTGTCGCGGATTACGCATCATTCGGCAGCCGAAATGGGAATGTCTCGCCACATTCATTTGTTCGTCGATGAAACAGGTGGCGCACATTCGCCAGATTTCGTCTGCACTGCGGGAGCGATTTGGCGAGCAACGAAAAATCGGCAATCAGCGCCTGTACACATTCCCTTCGGCGCGCCGGCTTGCGCAAGCCTCGGAAAAGGAGCTGCTCGAATGCAAGCTTGGGTATCGCGCAAAAAATTTGCGCGCGACGGCGGGGCTGGTCAGTTCTGGCAAAGCAGATCTAGAAGCGTGGTCGTCGCTGACCGATGGCGAGCTTCGGAGACGGCTGTGCGCGTTGCCGGGGGTGGGCCCAAAGATCGCCAATTGCGTAATGCTCTTTGCCTACGAACGGCTGAGGGCGTTCCCGATTGACGTCTGGATTGAGCGCGTGTTAAGGCAGCAGTACTTCCGGAATCGAAGGAAAATAACGGCGCAACGTCTCAGCGAATTTTCCGAAACGTACTTCGGCAAATATGGCGGGTACGCTCAGCAGTATTTGTTTCATCACGCTCGGCTCGGGCGACGCCACACTCGGGCGATTGCGGTCAACCGCCGTCACCATGAAGGCGATAAAGGCAGATAAAGGCGGTTCACTGGAACCGCCGGGGTAGACCAAGTTGTCAGCGCCTGTAGCGTGAGATAATGTTCCAGCCTTAAAAGAGCTGCTACGCCCCGAATGCTTTTTCACCAAGCGATCATTGCTTCATGACAACGGCTGACATTGCCTTTGGCCAGTCGGCCAATCCCGACAGGCTGCGGGACCGCGAACAAGACGCCCGGATGATCTTGTGGGCGCTGCTGATTGCAATTTTGATTCATCTGTTCGTGGCGGTGTTGCTCGCTGCTTTCAGCGGCTTTTTCTCACCCGCGCTGCCGGCGCCTGAAAAACCAGTCGAACTGACCTTCATGGATTTGTCACCGGCATCACAATCCAAAAATTCCGCTTTTATCGAAACGGACGAGTCCAAAAAAGCACCGGAGCCAAAAGACAAAACGTTCGAGTCGAACGCCAATTCAATTGGAGCCAGCGAGTTGGCTGCAACCGGGCAACTGCCGTTGCCGTCGCAGACGGGAAAGGACCAGCCATTTATGGATCTGGAAACTCAGCAGTACTCGCTGGATTCAAAAGGTGCGCAGGCAGAGCAGAAACCAGCATCGCAGCAGAAGGCCGCGCAACCTGCCGCGCAGCCCGAGCCTATTACTGCTGCGGAGCAATTTGCGTTGCTGACGCAAAAATCAGCGGCTGCGCTCGACGCCGCGGCTGCGTCATCACAAGCACAGTCAGCGTATCGCCGGCAAAAGCAGCGCACTAATATTGCGGGGAACATCACCAATCGTGGGATTTCATCGGTGAATGCTTTGGGCACCCCCCTTGGTCGTTACCAGAAGATCGTGGCCGATTCGATCGGCTCCCGCTGGTACACGTACGTGGATCAGAAGCGCGATTTAATTAACATCGGGACACTGCGCCTTAGTTTCGTCGTCGATCCCAGTGGACGAGTGAAGAATCTCAAAGTTATGGAAAACAGTTCGAACGAGGCGTTCGCGAGCGTTTGCGTCCAGTCGGTGCTCGAAGCCCACCTTCCGCCGATTCCCGAAGAGGTGGTGAAGAGCTTGCCCCCTGACGGGTTGGAAATAGACGGACTCGGGTTCATCATTTTCCCTAACGGATGATCATCGCCTGGATCATTGCCGAAACGTCAGGAATCGTGGACGTCGTGCTCGGATTTTTCGCCAGGGGCGGACTCTTCATGTGGCCGCTACTGGCCTGTTCAATTGTTTCAGTGACAATCATGATTTTGCGCGGACTCGCCTTGCGACGGAAGATTGTTATGCCGTCCGCGATCGAAGCGGAAATCGAGCGCATGGCACCGGGCGAAAGTCCGGAGCGCCTCTCACGCCTGGTGTATCACGATCCTTCGTCGCTGGCGCGAATCACCCGGGTGGCCCTGCAACACGTGCGCGGGCCACGCTCGGAAAATGTGGAAGTAGTCCAAACCCGGGCACGCCACGAGATGGTGCGGCTCGAACGCGGTCTGATCATTCTTGAAGTGATTGTGGGCATTGCGCCACTGCTCGGTTTGATCGGTGCCGTGTCTGGGTTGGTGCATGTCTTTTCCAATCTTGGTCTCAGCTCCGGCGCATCAGACACGCGCCAGATCGCGCTGGGGATTGCCGAAGCACTAAACGCAACTGTATTCGGGCTTTCGATCGCGGTGCCGACACTTATCGGATTCACCTATTTTTCCAGGAAAGTGGAGGTGATGTCGGTCGAGATGGAAACGCTGGTCGTCGAATTAATCAACAAATGCTACTACGGTCGCGCCGCGCGCGAACAGAAGTCAGCGCATGTTCCGAGCTCCGTCGCTTGAGGCGCGTGTCGGATCCAATCACATGAAGTTTTCAGTGCGAAAACGCCGGGCGCCCGTGATCATCATCGTTTCGCTGGTCGATATTCTTATCATCCTCCTGATATTTTTTGTCGTATCGACAACATTCAAAAAGGACCAGCCGGAGGTGCAGATTAATTTGCCCGAATCCAAGACTGCGCAAAAACGACCAGCTGAACTCGACCATGCAATCGTGAGCATCGATCAAAATGATGAGGTCAAATTGGATGGGCGCGTTGTGAACGTGGATGAACTTGAGGGCGCTGTGCGCGGCTTGCCCGAACAACGTAAATCGACTCTTGCGTTGCAGGCAGACAAGAAAGCATCGTTCGGCACAATCATTAAAGTTATGGACGCTTTGAAGCTGGCCGGCGTGAAAAATTTGCCGGCATTCACCCGGGAAGAGGGGCAATGATTCTGCCGATTTTACAGTATGGCGATCCGATCCTGCGGACCAAAGGCGAACGGATCGAGAAAATCAGCAATCGAATCCGGGAACTCGCGGCGAACATGATAGAGACGATGCACGAGGCGCACGGTGTCGGGTTAGCAGCGCAGCAGATCGGTGAAGTCTTGCAACTCACGGTGCTCGACGTTTCAGCCGTCGAAGACCGGCCAAGCACGCTTAAGCTGAGTGGCAGAGATGTTGATCCAAATGCAGCGATGCCAATCGTGTTGATCAATCCGGAAATCGAATTACGCGGGGCAACAGAAGTGGGAGTGGAAGGTTGTTTAAGTTTTCCGGAAATCACGGGCGACATTGAACGTGCGCAGTCCGTGCTTGTGCGCGCCCAGAGTTTGGAAGGCGAGATGTTCCAGATTGAAGCGAGCGGACTTCTGGCGCGGGCGATCCAACACGAACACGATCATCTTCATGGAATTTTGTTCATCGACCGGATGAACTCGGCGGCGAAAGCGGCATTGTCGAGTCGACTGAGACGCTTGCAAAAAGAAACCAAGCGCGGCACCAGACATCGCGAAGAGGTCGTGAGCGAAACCGTGCTCTAGGTGGATCGGCTTCTCCGAAGGCGTCGTGTTGAGAATCGCCGAAGCCGCGAAATTGGCGGCAAAGCCGCATTGCTGCTGTCAATGCGTTGTGGACAACGCGTTCCCCCTTACTTACCCAGAAATCCGGTCAACGGACTCGTAGCGGATGCCGTGTTGAGTTTATCAGCTAACCCAACTTCGCGGGCTTCGCGTCCTGCTTCGATCGCTTTTTTGAATGCTTTCGCCATCCGAACAGGATCCGATGCGATTGCGATCGCGGTATTCACGAGCACAGCATCGGCACCCATTTCCATTGCTTCAGCGGCGTGACTCGGCGCACCAAGGCCAGCGTCTACCACAACGGGAACGATGGCCTGCTCGAGGATGATCTCGATCTGCGCACGCGTTTCTATGCCGCGATTGCTGCCGATCGGCGAGCCGAGCGGCATTACCGTTGCGGTGCCGATGTCTTGCAATCGTTTCGCCAGCACAGGATCGGCGTTGATGTACGGAAGAACCGTGAATCCTTCCTTCACCAGAACCTGCGCGGCCGCGAGTGTCTCAACTGGATCGGGCAGCAGATAGCGCGGGTCCGGATGGATCTCCAGCTTGATCCATGTCGGCAGGCCAGCGCTCGACGCCAATCGTGCGAGGCGCACGGCTTCTTCCGCGTTGCGTGCACCGCTGGTATTTGGCAGAAGCAGAAAACGGTTCGGATCGATAAAGTCCAGGATGTTGGCGAAGGGATCGTGTTTTCCGGAGAGATCGGCGCGTCGTAGCGCCACGGTGACAAGCTCGGTCCCGCTGGCGATGAGCGCATCCCGCATCAGTTCGTTGGATGCGAATTTTCCGGTTCCAATCAGGAGACGCGATGTGAACTCGCGATCGGCAATCTTCAATTTTGAAGGCTTATCGGCCATTTCAAAAAGATAAACGAATTCACAAAGCGGCGCGAATGTCGATCTCTTGACTGTAGAGGCAGGCGTACCGCCTGCATCGCCCTCGGATTTGCAGCCGACACGGCTGCTGCTACAGAATTATGTCCTTGGATCGCGATCGGGTGAATTACTTTCTGCTTGTACGAAATGCTTAGAGACGCGAAATTCCGTTCGTGACTAAATTCGATTTTCGCCGCGAAGACTGCATCGCGGCAATGTCGCGACTTGCGAATGACAGTATTGATCTTGTCGTAACGTCGCCACCGTACAATCTCGGAATCAGGTACGGCCAATATTTCGACCGGCAGGATCGGGAATCGTATCTGGATTGGTGTCGTGGATGGGCACGAGAAATCCGGCGCGTCTTGACATCGAACGGTTCATTTTTTCTCAATATCGGCGCAGCGCCTTCAAACCCGATGCTGCCGCACGAAATTGTAATGGCCTTGCAGGATCTCTTTGTGCTGCAAAACACGATTCACTGGATCAAATCCGTCGCGATCGACGAATTTTGTAGCCACCGACCCATGGCCGGTCAGGGGAATCCTGCGCTTCGGACGGGCCACGGGGCCGTGGCTACACGGGCGCGGTCGTTTGGACATTTCAAGCCGATCAACTCGAAAAGATTTCTCAACGACTGCCACGAATATATTTTTCATTTTAGCAAGTCTGGTCGTGTCGAACTCAATCGGCTTGCGCTCGGCGTGCCGTATCAGGACAAGAGCAACATTTCGCGATGGGCACATACTCGAGGAAAAGATTTGCGTTGTCGGGGCAATACTTGGTTCGTTCCATACGAAACGATTCAGAGCCGCGAGAAGGAACGACCGCATCCCGCGACATTTCCGGTACAGCTTGCCGAATGGTGCATCAGGCTACACGGAGCGCCACGCGTTCGCGCCATGCTCGACCCGTTTCTCGGCATTGGAAACTCCGCCGTAGCGGCGCAGCGCTGTAGAGTGAAAAAATTTATCGGATTTGAAATCGATCAACTGTATGTCGCGGAAGCAAAGCGGAGGATTCGCAGCGATCGGCGCGTCAAACGCGAAGCTTGAAAATCATCTCGCCAGCATCGAAAGCACGACATCGGCCACCTCTTGAGTGCTAATGGCTTTCATGCACCGGAAATCGATTGGGCATTCACGGAGAAAACAAGGACTGCATTCAACGTGATGTCGTAAAACGGCATGGCCATTGCCCAGTGGTCCGGTCAGGCGCGGTTCGGTCGAGCCAAAAATTGCGACTACCGGCACGCCCAACAAAGCGGCGAGATGCATCGTGCCTGTGTCATTTGTAAGTAACAGACGACACTGCCGCAACTCGTCGATAAGTTGGTCGAGTGTGGTCTTGCCAATCCGGTTGATACAGCGATAGCCGATCGCAGCCGCAATCTGTTCGCCTATAAGCGCGTCATTCTTTGTCCCTAACAAAATCCATTGTACCGATGATTGCGCGTTTATTTTTGCCGCCGCCTCGGCGAATCGCTCCGGCAACCATCGTTTGGCTGGACCGTACTCCGCTCCCGGACAAAGGCCGAGCTTTAGAGGTTGAGAGTTGACCGTCGAGAATTGACCGCAATTCGAAGTATTCGTGAGAATCGGCATCGATTTCTCTTTGCATGTGTCCGCGCCGCATTCCTTGCCGATGCGAAGGAAACGCATCGAATGGTGTTCAGGCGGCCGCGCTTTTCGGGGCACTGGAACAATTTGGTTCACCAGCCAACTTCGCCAGTGACCGCGATACCCAACTCTGCGCGGAATTCCGCTCAACCAGGATTCGAGCGCGACACGCAAGGAATTTGGGAAAAGGAGCGCGACGTCAAAAACCACGCGCTGTCTCAAAAGTCGGACAACTGCGAAAAGTGAAGACTCTGGCAGAGGGATGATCACATCCACTTCCGGAATCAGCTTCCACATCGACGCGATTTTCGCCGGCGAAGCGATTGTGACGTGGGCGTCTGGACGTCCGTGTTTGATCTCGCGCACTGCGGGCACACTCATGACGGCGTCGCCCAGCCAGTTGCTTGAGCGAATTAGAATTCGGAATGGCTTCAGATCACGAGCCGAAACTCCAGCTGGCAAGTAAACGCCGCGTTTGTAGTTCGCGAGAAGGAAGTTGGGCTCAGGAGTTTTCCAACGATTGTGCACCCAAAACCAATCTTCAGGCGCGCGACGGATTTGTTTCTCGATCACATCATTTATTTTTGAAGTGAGCGTGGCTACAGAAGCGCCAGTTTGATCGAAACGCTCGGTGAATACCATTCGCCAACGCGCGTATCCGATGGTGTAAACTCCGGCAGCGATTAACGCTGCTCGGGTGCGCTTCGCCAACAAAGCTGGCAATGGCGAAGTGGAGGCCAAACGACCAAAGAACGGCGTCCAAATGCCGTGGTCACCTGCATGCTGATCCGACAAGACGCCAACGCCTCCACCGGAGCGCAGCAATTCGATCACCGGCTCAAAGCCGTCGTGACGATCGAACAACTCCAAGCCGGTCTGGCTACGCGCGCGTCGCACATGCTCGTCGATCAAACGGTTGCCCAACCCTTGGTAGACACTGGCGTTTCGCACAAATCCGACGAATTTCGGCATCAATTGCGCGAACATTTCCCACGTTCCAAGATGACTCAGAACGAGCACGACCGGGACGCCCGCTCGGAATTCCCGCGCCATAGCCTCGATGTTCTCGACCTCCACCCGATCGAGAATTTTTTCCGGCGACATCTGTGTGAGTTTTGCGCTGCAAAGCAGGTTCGCGCCGAGCCGCCGAAAATGCTGACGGACGAGGCGACGCAATTCACGCGGCGATTTCTCGTTGGCGAACGCAATGGCCAAATTGCGTCTTGCAAGCCGTCGATATTTTCCGGAACAGATCCATGCGCAAAGACCAAGAAACTGGCCGACGGCGAAAAGGAATGGCAACGGCAAGAGGGCGGCGACCGCCAAGCCGGCGCGATAAAGAACGTAAACGGCAAAATCAGGCATTGCGGAGGTGGATCGGCTTCTCCGAAGACGATGAACCCGTTCGGAGAACGTGTTTCACCTTCAGCGCGGCAGGGTAGATTTGCCTGCCGCTTGCTTCAACCAATATAATGTCGTGGTGTCGCTGTCTTCTCCTGATTCATCCGATGCCCATACCGAGGCGGAACTCAACGACAGGCTGCGCGATTTGCAGCATACGCTTGACGTACGCATTGCGGAACTGGAAAACGCGCACCATAAAATCTTCGCACTGGAAGAAAAATTGCTGACGCTAAAGGAATACCGGCGTGAACTGAAGTCGCTAAAAGAGGAAACACGCCGGTTGCGCAAGTCTGCCGAGCGCAGAGTGGGCCAGATCTTATTGGCGCCTTATCGTCTTTCAACACGGCTGGCGAAAACAGTCTGGAAAAGATTTAATCGTAACCCGGGAGCTAGCTGATTGTTTACACTTCTTTCGCCGAACTTACTCGCATGAAATGCAACCGTACAAACATGAGGCGGCAGCAACGCCTTAATGGCGGCATCGGGCGGCTCGGTAAAGGTTATCATTCGTGCAATTCCAAATCTTTCTCGCGAACGCGCCGATTTCTTGATAAAAACCAGCTGACTTCTCAATGATCTCGAAATGAACAAGCGCAAAAACGATTGGTGGCAGGGAATCGACGCAGGCGCACAAATGGCACTGAGCGCGCGCGACTATCGCACCGCTTCCCTTGCACAGGAGCTTGCTCAGCGGGGCGTCGAGGCTGCTGAGCTTCTGGACGCAAACAGGAATCGACACGAAATAAAAGAGGCTTGGATTCCAGGCGTGGAGATTTTCCAGCGAAAGATTTATCCGCAGCGGCACCGAGGATTCTTTGGTGAATTCGTGCGACGCGACGAAGGCGTGCTTGGCCGGATCGGCCTCTGGCCGAAGCAATGGTCGGCTGCGCGGATGTTTGCCAATACGGCCAAGGGTTTCCATGTACACCCGCCCAGAATTCCGGAAGAAGGCGCTGCCGCGGATTGGTTGCGCCGCTTGTTCCTCGACGAGCCGGAAAATTATTCATTGCGCTGCTACGATGACGAGCAATGGGATGTGATGTTCTTTTTGCAGGGGCGTGTTGAAATGATCTTGTGCGATATCCGCGTGGGAGTGCCGCGACGAGTGATGCGGTTCTTTGTCGATGGCGACAATCATCCGAGTAACAACAACGCCGGCGTGATTGTTCCGCCTGGCGTGGCGCACGCGATTCGAGTCGAGGGTGGGGAAGATGTAATCATGGTTTATGGAACGAGCACGGTCTTTCACCCCGAATTCGAGGGACGCATCGTAAGCGAGGTGGAGAGCGCCGATTTACCGGAATCGTGGCAGCGATTTCTGGGTAGGCGCGATTGACCTCAATCGCTCACGGCGGTTCTAGTGAACCGCCCTGCCTTAATCTGATGAAGCGAAGCTTCGATCCGGCTGTATTGGAAATGATGGACCGGCCACAGTCGGTCTCTCTCGAGCTGGAGCGCGACTTGGAACATCTCCGCCAACTTAATCGCTGGTTTGGCAGTTATCGTCTCATTTCAAGCTTCATCCGACACTGGATAAAGCCGGCCTCGCAAATGCGAGTAGTAGATCTTGCGACAGGCTCGGGCGACATTCCCCGGCTGATTGTCGACTTCGCGCGAAAGATTGACGCGCGTATCGAAATTGATGCAGTCGACCAGCAACCTGCGACACTGGAAATTGCCAGGGGCTTGAGCGCGGCATATCCAGAGATTTCGTACCACGAAGGAAATGTTTTGCGATGGAACGGCAGTCGGCAATACGACATCGCCGTTTGTTCCTTGGTTCTGCATCACTTCACCGATGAAAATGCCGTAAACGTCCTGCGGCGCTGCCGCGAACTCTCGAAGAGATTTGTTCTGGTGTCGGACTTGCGGCGCGGACTTCTCGTCCGAGTTGGTGTCTACCTTTTGACTGCTGTGATCTTTCGCGAACCGATGACGCGCTTCGATGCCCGGATTTCTGCTCAACGCGCGTTTTCATTTTCCGAATTGCGCCAGCTCGCAATCCAGGCTGGCTGGAGAAATTTCGGTCACAAAAGGTTTCGCTTCGCGCGGCAGGCAATTTGGGTTGAATGAAATTTTGATCGCCGGGTGGGTCGTTTCTTTTTTAGGACACGGCGATAAGCCTTGAAACTTGATTTTCAGGGCGTACTGGACTGAACCATCAAACATCCAAGCATTTATGCCGTTACTGAAACCAGATCCTACATTTTATCCTTCGCCCCGATTGGCGATGCAGGCGCCTCCGGAAAAGCACGCTTTTGTCGCCGCGTTAAATCCGCCGGGCAGCAAGCTCAATGATGCACTGCTCGTCGTCGATGTCGATCCGAATTCGCCTACCTACTCGCAGCGCATTGGCGAGGTGAAGATGCCGAAATTTGGCGACGAATTGCACCACTTCGGCTGGAATGCGTGCAGCTCGGCCCTTTGTCCGTATGCGCCACACCCGCACGTCGAACGCCGTTACCTCGTTGTGCCTGGAATCCGCTCCTCGCGTATTCACATCATCGACACAAAGCCCAACCCACGGAAACCGAAGATCGTGAAAGTGATCGAGCCAGAGGAAGTCTTTGCCCGCACCAATTACTCGCGCCCGCACACGATTCACTGCGGGCCTGAAGCAATTTACGTGAGCGCGCTCGGAGATCCCAACGGCGACGGGCCCGGCGGAATCTTCATGCTTGATTGCCAAACATTCGAAGTCCTGGGGCAATGGGAAATGAACCGTGGCCCACAATTCTTCCATTACGATTTTTGGTGGCACCTGGGATTCGACACATTGCTCACCAGCGAATGGGGTACGCCGAACATGATCGAGAACGGAGTTCAACCAGATCTGCTTCTTGGCGGCAAATACGGCCATCAAATGCATGTCTGGGATTTGCGGCGGCGGCGACATCTTCAGGCGCTCGATCTCGGTGCGGAGCAACAAATGGTTCTCGAGATGCGGCCTGCACACGATCCGACAAAGGCTTACGGCTTTGTCAGTGCGGTCGTTTCGATAAAAGATTTGTCCGCTTCGATTTGGTTGTGGCACCGCGACAACGGCTCGTGGGATGTCAAAAAAGTGATCGAAATTCCGGCCGAACCCGCCGATGCGGAGAAGCTGCCGGCGCTCCTTAAAGATTTTAAAGCGGTGCCGCCACTCGTGACGGATATCAATTTATCGTTGGACGATAAATTTCTGTATGTCTCCTGCTGGGGAACGGGCGAGTTTTTGCAATACGACGTATCGGATCCATTCAATCCGAAGAAGACCGGCTCGGTGCGCATCGGTGGCATTGCCAATCGCACAGCGCACCCGGGCAAACCCGGTCGGCCGCTCGCGGGTGGACCGCAAATGGTGGAAGTGAGCCGCGATGGCAAACGGATCTATTTCACCAACTCGCTTTACGCCTCCTGGGACGAGCAATTTTATCCAGACGGGCTCGGCAGTTGGATGGTGAAGCTTGACGCCGATGCCAATGGCGGCATCGCATTCGATAAGAATTTCTTCGTTGAGAGCGACGACTACCGCGTTCATCAAGTCCGCCTCGAAGGCGGCGATTCCTCGAGCGATTCTTTTTGTTTTCCGTGAACGACCTCGGGCCGTGGCTGGCGGTCTTTGGACTGGGTGTTTTTCACGGAATAAATCCTGCCATGGGCTGGTTGTTCGCCGTCGCTCTTGGGCTCCAGGAACAGAAACGTGCTGCTGTTTTCCGTGCGCTGCCGCCAATGGTTCTGGGGCACGCGCTGTCCATCAGCATAATCATCGCCGCGGTACTGCTGGCTCGGATTACGCTGCCATATCGTACTCTAAAAATTACTGCTGCCGGTATCCTGTTTGCCTTTGGCCTCTATAGGATCTTGCGCTCGCGACATCCAAACTGGGTTGGGATGCAGGTTGGTTTTGGCGATTTGACGCTGTGGTCTTTCGTCATGGCTTCGGCGCACGGCGCAGGCTTAATGCTGGTTCCATTTTTCCTTGGATCGCCCGCTGCGCTCGAAGGGCATTACCATCCGGGTCATCACGCCACGACATTCGCGAATTTTAGTGCGCCTTCTCTCCTTGCAACTGCGGTCGCTGTTCACACACTGGGTTATCTTTTAATGACTGCAGTCGCTGCGATTGTGGTTTACGAAAAACTTGGCGTGGCAATATTGCGCCGCGCGTGGTTCAACATCGACTTGGTGTGGATGGTCGCGCTGATGCTTACCGGCGCATTCATCCTGTTCTCTTGATGCGCACGCCATCTCGCAATCTCATTCTGACCCCGCAGTCGCGGGAGAAGAATCTCGGATTAATTTTGGACCGATTAGCCTAACCGAAATAGACGAGATGTTTCACTTCGCTCAAGCTGACAGAGTTGTAATTGGTAAAGGCCACGCATGAAGATTCTGACCACGATCGCAGGGGTACGGGCGCAACCCTGTGCAAAGAGGCGTGTGCTCGTGCCTACAATGGGTGCACTCCATAAGGCGCATGGTGAGTTGGTTCGGATTGCGCGCGAAGCAGCCGGCAAAGATGGCGAGGTTGTTGTCAGCATTTTTGTCAATCCGCTCCAGTTCGAGCCGGGCAGCGATTACGAGCGATATCCGCGTCCGGAGGAAGCAGACGAAGAATTTTGCCGGACTGCGGGTGTCGATTTCTTGTTTCGTCCATCGGTCGAGCAGGTGTACTCAAACGATTGGTCCACGTTCGTGCAGGAGACTTCGTTGTCGAGCACGTTGGAAGGCAAATCGCGGCCCGGACATTTTCGCGGTGTTTGCACCGTTGTCGCGAAGTTGTTCAACATTTTGGCGCCGAAGGCTGCGGTGTTCGGCGAAAAAGATTTTCAACAACTAGCGATCGTCCGGCGCATGGTGCGCGATCTCAATTTCAACATCGACATTATCGCCGCGCCTACCATCCGGGAGGAAGACGGTCTGGCGTGTAGTTCGCGTAACCGGTTCTTGAATCCGGACGAGCGGAAGCAGGCAGCAGTTTTATACAAAGCGCTTCGGGCTTCGGTGAATCCCGGTAAAAAATCTGCTCGCCAGATGGTCGAACTTGTCCGAAACGTGGTCAATCAAGCGCCGCTGGCGCGCACCGATTACGTCGAGCTAGTCGATGCTGAGACGTTGCAGCCGATTGAAATGGCTGGACCAAACTCGGTGCTCCTGCTGGCTGTCTTTTTCGGCAAGACTCGTTTAATTGACAATATTCGGCTATCCTAAGCTCGTGCAGGCAGTGCGATATAGACCCTTGCGGATTCGGATCCAAGGTATGCAATTCTGGCACATAAGATTGCGTAGCTTAGGAGCTTTTGGAAATTCGCCCTTGCTCCAAGGCGTAGATCGGATAGAAGAAAAGCGGTCTGCATGAAGAGACTTTTCGTGGTTTGTTTCAGTCTTGCAGTTGCTGGCGCCCCGAAAGTCTTCGGGGACGACCAATCCGCGTCTCCCTATGCGACGGCGGCCGACTTCGCCAAATACGCCATGAAACTGCGCGAGCAGGCGTTGCTCAAGGTCGAACCACAGGTGCTGATCCCGACCAGTGCTCATCCTGCGATTCAGCGTTATCCGTGGAAAATGAACATTGTTACTACCGTGTTTTGGGTGGGAGAACAGGCCAGCGGAAACAATCCGGTGCCGAACTATCGAAGCTCATGGGATTACAACTGGGTCGGCAATTACGGGGGCACCGATAGTCCCGATCCCGGCTCACGACGCAATTACATTCCAATCGGCTTCACACCGCGTCAGAATCCATTCTACTGCGCACTCCCGTATAACGATGTGACTCATGGACAGTTCAAGCCGGAAGCGCCGCTGGTGATCCCCTGGTTCAAGCAAGCTTACAGCGGGCCGGGGCAATCAGTCTGCCGCGATCGATGGGTTGCCATTCGCAAGGGAAATCGCATTTGCTATGCGCAATGGGAAGATTGCGGGCCGTTTCGCACCGACCATTTTCAATATGTTTTTGGCAATGAACGGCCGAAGCCGAATCTCAACCATGGGGCTGGATTGGATGTTTCGCCGGCGGTCCGCGACTATCTCGGCTTGGCGCCGACTGATGTAACCGACTGGCAATTTATGGAAGTTCGCGATGTGCCGCCGGGACCCTGGCGAACCTATGGCGATAACAATGATTTCGTTCTTGTGCGGCGCCATGGCGAGCAGCGGGTAGCTGCGGGCGGTAACGGCGCGGCGAAGAAATAAACGCGCAAGTCCTAGGGTTGGCGCGGTGCGCCGACCGAACGCCGCAGCGCAACCTCTTTGACTAGCTGCTGGGAGTAGATGAGGGAGATGGAGACGGCGCAGGCGAATTCACCGGAATCGCTCTCGGTGCAGCTTTCTCAGCTTTTTTATCCTGTGGACTCGGATGAGGTGTCACCGGCGTCTCCATATCAATCAGTTCCGACACGGTAACAAATTTGAAGCCTTTGGCTGCAAGCTCATCGAGAGTGGAAGGCATCGCTTCGATTGTGCCCGGGTGAATGTCGTGAGATAACACAATCGAACCCTGGCGCGTCTCCTTAAGAATCCGGCTTCGGACTACTGAAGGACCAGGTCGCTTCCAATCGAATGGATCAACGTCCCAAAGAATGATGTCGTATCCGAATTGATCGTGAATCCATTCTTTTTGACGCGGTGTAATCGAACCATAGGGCGGCCGAAATAGAGTCGGACTCTTTCCGGTTGCGTTCTTAATCGCCTCATCGGTTCGCTGTAATTGGCTGCGAATACTTTCCTGCGACATCTTGGCGAAATTCGGGTGAGACCAGCTGTGACTCCCAATTTCATGCCCTTCCCGGGCAGCCCGCGCGACAATCTCAGGATTCTCGGTAACATTTTCACCGAGCACGAAAAAGGTGACTTTGATATGGCGCGCAGCCAATAGATCGAGCAATTTCGGGGTAAGGACTGCGCTCGGTCCATCATCAAAAGTCATGGCAATGTAAGGTCCGTCCACGTGCACGGAATTGAACGTGAAGGCCGGTTTCCTAGGAGCAGTCGGAGTTCTATTCGGCGTTGTCTGCGCGTGCTCAATGCCAGGCTCGGCTCGCAGCGGAAATGTGAAAATGAACGCGGCTGCGCAACCGAAAAGCAAACCGTATTTAAGCATCAGCGTGAAGTCGAGATTCGAAGGGGTGTATCTAGCAGAGCATGGCAAATTCGCAACATGCCGGAATCTCCACGGGCGGTAATAGAGTGCTTAGGCGCGTGCTTCGCACAAAACCGGCGGGCGCGTCGGGCGTTGGGGGATTGCAGTGCGGTAAATCCTTGACAAACGACCGGTGTGCTGTGGTAAAACGAAGGCCGGGAGAAGCGGGTTCACGCGGGGTATGCGGCGTTTGATTCTCTTTATCGCGGTTGTTGTTGTTTGCCTGTGCAATGTCATTGCGTACGCAGGGACGCAGGTCAACGTGACGCAGGAGCACAACCATGTTTCGCGCGACGGGGTGTATGTTGATGCGGCATTTAGCCCTTCAGCGGCGGCTAATGTGACGCGCGACCTCAACTTTGACGGCACCATTTCGGGTAACGTTTTTGCTC
>DASTMV010000102.1:0-8147 GCA_035713885.1 Candidatus Udaeobacter sp.
AAGAGCATGAGAAAAAATATGGCCCGTCTTTTAAGGCTGCGCTGCGTGCGCGCAATGCACTGTACTTCGCCGATTTGTTTGAGCGCGAGGGAGTCGATCACATGCATGTGCACTTTGCGAATCGCGCGGCGCACACTGCAATTTTTCTCAAACACCTCAGCGGAATTCCATTTAGTATCACAGCGCACGGACAGGATTTCATGTCCGACCTCGGACAGGACGATTTGCTTCGTGAAATTTGCGCTGCCGCCGAATTCGTCGCCGCCGAAACGGATTACAGCCGTGACCTTTTGCAAAAACGTTGCCCCGATTCGGCTGGAAAGATTCATCGCGTATACAACGGGATGGATCCCGTGAATCTGAAAAAACTTTCGACGCCACCAGATTCCGCTCGACCTCTGATCGTTAGTGTCGGCCGGCTCGTGGCCTTTAAAGGTTTTGAAAATCTTATCGCCGCCTGCGGTTTACTACGCGCGAAAGGTCTGGATTTCAGTTGTGAAATTATCGGGGATGGTCCGTTGCGCGAGAAGTTGCAGGAACAAATCGCGACGGCGCATCTCGCCTCATCTGTCATGTTGCGCGGATCGTTGAGTCAGCGGCAGGTTTTCGAAGCATTGCAGCGGTCCGATATTTTTGCGCTGGCTTCGACCGTTGATGCCTCGGGCGCGAGCGATGTTTTTCCGACCGTCATCCAAGAAGCGATGGCCTGTGCACGTCCTGTCGTGTCCACTCAGCTCGCGGGGATTCCGGAAACAGTTGTGGATGGCGCGACCGGTTTTCTTGTCGGCCCGGGAAATGTTTCGGCCCTGGCCGACGCTTTGGAGAAATTGCTTCGCAACCGCGATTTGCGCACGCAATTTGGAGCAGCCGGAAAATCACGGATCGAAGAACACTTTCAGATACAAACGACAATCGCGCCGCTCGTTGATCTCTTTAGCCAGGTAAAACACAAGTCGACAAGTCCATCTCAAGCTCACACCGGCGAAAGCAAAATCGCATACTTGATTGATCTCTGGCCGGATGAACGCTTACCGATGCTGGAAAAGGAACTCCTCGAGATGGAGCGGCGTAATCTCCAAGTTACCGCTTTAGTTTGTCGAACTCCGACCGAACCACGTTTCAATGGTTTGATGGAACAACTCGCGCCCCGACTTCAGTTTCTCCCGGATGCGATGGTAGTGGAAGCAGAATGGCGCGATGAGCCTGAACTGGCGCATCGACTTGAAAATTATCGCGCGGCAGAGATCGATCGGGCACCGGCCGACCCTTTCCTTCAACAGGCACGTTTCGCGCTGGTCTTGCGCAAGGTGATTCGGCAAAAGAAGATTTCACATCTTCACGCCACCAGTTCGCGCGCACTGATTTGCGGAGTCATGTTAAAAAAAATGGAACGCCTTAGCGTGAGTGCCACGATCGAATCGCAGCCGGCTCTTTCAACTCGTGTCATCGAAGCAGCATTGAAGGAATGTGTGGGCGGTCGCACAAACGATCGCGAGTTGAGCGATCGTCTGGGCGATCGATTCGTGTTCGAGCCCGGCCTTCTCGGTATCGGATTGAGCCGAAGCGATCGCTTTTGGCGGGAATGGTCTCACCTACTTGAGCAATGGAGCAGCCAAAAACAAACCGACTGAATAAGAAGGCCATCCTTCTTGCCGGTGGTGCCGGAACTCGCTTGTTCCCGTTGACGAAAATTGTCTGCAAGCAGCTTCTGCCCGTCTACGACAAACCGATGATTTGTTATCCGCTAGCCACGTTGATGCTTGGCGGGTTGCGGAACATTCTGATTATTTCCACGCCGAAAGATATCCCGATGCTACGCGATTTTCTCGGCGATGGTTCGCAGCTCGGCATCGCAATCTCCTACGCGGAGCAACCGAGACCGGAAGGTATCGCACAGGCGTTTCTCATTGGTGCGGATTTTATAGACGGCGCCGGCGTCTCGCTGATTCTGGGCGACAATATTTTTTACGGGAAGCTAGATTTCTACCGGGAAGCACTCTCAATCGAAAAGGGGGCCTGCATTTTCGGATATCAAGTGCGAGACCCGGAACGATATGGAGTGGTGGAGTTTGGTGACGATGGTCGGGCTATCAGTTTGGAAGAGAAACCCAAACGTCCGAAAAGTCAGTTCGCCGTTCCGGGTTTGTATGTCTACGACGAGCGGGTGGTGGAAATTTGCAGGACGCTGCGTCCTTCGGCGCGTGGCGAACTGGAAATCACCGACCTCAACCGCGTCTATCTCCAAAGAAATGAGCTCTTCGTCCAGTTGCTTGGACGCGGCATGGCCTGGCTCGATACTGGAACTCAGACCAGTCTCCTCGAGGCCGGCAACTATATTGCGACAATTGAACATCGGCAGGGCCTGAAGGTGGCGTGTCTTGAGGAGATCGCGCTGCGAATGGGATTTATCGACCACGCTCAGTTGGCAAAGATCATCGATAAATTACCGAAAGCCGAATACCGGGAATACCTCCAGATCGTCTGCGACGAACCTTCGGGCGCAGCATTGTAGACTCACAACTATTTCTAAAACGCCGGCGGAACGCGTTATGGAAATTATAGAAAGGGCACATCCTGTGCTGCTTTTGACACTCCAAAATGCCAAACTTCGCGAAGCGTCCGGTTTCTTTACAAGGCTTCACGATCACTGAAGCCGTCGTCGCTCTTACCATCATCGGCATTGGGATTGGCTCGATGATCACTTCGATGGGCCAATTGAACCAGGAAGCGAGCGTCAGTCGAAATGCAACCGGCGCCGACGCTGCGTTACAAAATCAGATCGACCTGTTGCTTTCTGATGGACCATTTAATCCACAGAAAACGGGATCGGACGGTCAACCACAAATTCCGCCGGAACTAACAGTGGGAACTCACACGACCACCAACGTTCCGATTTATCGCGAGCCCACCTCCGGCGTAATCGTCTCCGGCACGATGACTACGACCGTGACTGACATTAGTCAGAACGCTCTTGGCCAGACCTTATACATGTATCAGGCAACCGTAACCGTTTCCTACGCTTACCGCGGGCGCACGTATACCGCTTCGCGAACCACAATCAGAGCTTCAGATATATGAGCGAGCGCACAATTCGAAAAGCGATTCATGGTCTTACGTTAATTGAAGTCACGATGGCTGTGGGGTTACTCGGCGTCTTCGGGATCGCCGTCTATTCCATGTTGAACATCGGCATGATTCTGGGCGCGAAAAATACAGCTGTGAATACGGCACAT
Source organism: Candidatus Udaeobacter sp. (assembly GCA_035713885.1). Classification (GTDB taxonomy): domain Bacteria; phylum Verrucomicrobiota; class Verrucomicrobiia; order Chthoniobacterales; family UBA10450; genus Udaeobacter. The sequence goes on from DASTMV010000102.1 coordinate 3,234, forward strand.
CAACAAGCCCGAACGGCAATGTTACAGATGATCCAGGACCTTCACTCAGCCGTCTCGCTCCCGGCTCTAAGCGATGTCAATCACGTTCCTTTGGTTAACCCAGCCCCAAATACGGCCGCACCCGGAATTTCGTTTCAACTGTGGTCCGCCGGGCCCTACAAGGTTTCTGCCGACTCTGCGGCTGGCTCGTCGACAATCCAAATCCAGGTACCTAACGGATCGCGAGTCCCGATCGTTGGACAGAGAGTGGTCGTTCAAGGTCATCGCATTGAAGAAGACATCACTTCGGTTAGCAATCTCGGCGGAGGAATCTACCGGCTCACGCTGGCCGATCCTCTCGTCAACGGCATAGCTGGTACCGGAGACCCGACGTTCTATAATATTAGTTGTTTCGTCACTGATCATTGTTCCTACACGGTAACAAACGGGACCCTGCAATGGATCGGGCCAACTCCGAAGAAGGCTTTTTCCGTTTTAGGTAACGACATCATTAGCCCGACACCTTTTACTACCCCCAACACCCCGGCCGGCGCTCTTTATTATCGCTTTGTCGCCGCCATTAACCTTTCCACCTCGGATGCCAATTACAATAATCGTGGCTTCAAATCCGCCAATATCCTTCTCAACGGTCAGGTGCCAATGCGTGCGCGTCTAACGGACTACCAATGAAAACTCAACTCACCAACAAGAATTCAGGCTCAGCCATCGTCGTCGTTTTATCCATAACAGTGACCGTTGCGGCTATCGTCGCTGTTGCGATGGAATATACCGCGACGATCCGGCGCTATGTCAGTCGTAGCCAGGCGCTGCAATCTGCAGTTGCCATTGGGGATGGCGCCTTGGAAAGCGCGTTTTCCTACTGGCGGGGAATCTGCCGTTCAAGTACAGATATTCCTCTCCCAACAAGCGCGTTTGCCTATCCTAACATTCCTCTTCCGACACAGGCGCAGTTCCCGAATGTTCCTGGCTTTACCGCTCAAGTTGCCCCCGCCGACCTGAGCCAGGACCATCCGCCGACCATTTCTAACTATAGCGTCATAGCGGTGGACCCCGAACTTAATCCGATAGCGTCCGGGGCCGACTTAATTCCGGGTATGGGACAGGGACCTACAAGTAAGACCTTCTACTACATCGCCCAGGCCGACGTCACCCTGCCCGTGCTTAAGGACCACGTTACAGCGAAAATACGACGAGTCTTGCAGCGACAAGAGATGTCGCCGTGGAACTACGCTATCTTCTACGTTGATCCGTTGGAAATTCATCCTGGGGCGCCCATGAACGTATATGGCTGGGTTCATACGAATGCCGACCTTTACACAGCGCATAACTATCTGCACTTCCAGGATAAGGTAACTTATGCCAGTGACTGGTTCGTTGGGTTCCGAGCCGGCGATCCGCGCTCTCCAAGCGGAAGCACGCCCGAAACACCTACGAACCCAAGCTATCCTAACAATCTGCCTCCCGCCTACGATGTCGCGCATCAACCATTCGGTCTCGACTCAACAATGATATTCAGCACCGCTGATACAAACCCGAACAACGACAGTTACCGCGAACTGATCGAACAACCTGTCAACGGTTACACTGACCCATTAGGCGGAAAACGTTATTACGACCAGGCAGGCGTCAAGATCCTTATCAACGGCAGCAATGTGGTGACCATTAAAGACGCTAGTGGCACTGTCCTTACCAGCGGCCAGCTCTATAACATCTTCAGAAACGCAGTTACCACGAATCAACCCATTCAGGATAATCGTGAAGGTGCGAGCGTACGACTGGCGACGCTCGATGTCGGTGCGATCAACGACAAAATCCGAGATGGCACCCTGGCCTCATTCAATAAGATTATCTACATAGCAGATACAAGCGCAGCCGCGAACGGCGGAACCCCCAAGCGCGGGATTCGGCTAAGAAACGGAACTACCATGGCGAACGGCGGTTTGACTGTAGCAAGCGCTAATCCGGTTTACATCCAGGGCGATTACAATACGGGTGGCAATCCCCCTTCGAATTCCGGCAATGCCAGCCAGCCGCAAGTGAACGGCTATACCCGTCAGCCATGTGCGGTTGTAGCCGATGCAATCAACATCTTGTCCAACGCCTGGGCTGACTCCAACTCGGCGTCCGACTTAAGTGCCCGCACTGCTTCCAACACCACGATTAACAGTGCGTTCGTTTCGGGCATAGTCCCGAGCGCAAATAACAACTACAGCGGCGGGGCGGAAAACTTTCCTCGCTTTCTCGAGAACTGGAGTGGAAGGACGTTTACCTACTACGGATCGATGGTAGAGCTTTATCAAAGCCGACAGTCTATCGGCCTTTGGGGGATGGACAATGTCTACAATCCCCCGAACCGCCAATGGTTTTTCGACACCAATTTTCAATTCAACGCGCCGCCCGGAAGCTTGCTCATCTACAGCTACATTAAAGGCAGGTGGTTTGTCAGCCAATGAGTAGACGCGTATCGGGTCGCCCCTGGTGGCCTATTCTTCTCCTCATCCTTAGCGTCCGGCCGGTCAGCGCGGAATTAAATCTCTCGCCACGGGAGGAGCCATTCGAGATGGACGGAATCAAGCTGACCCATCTTGTGTTCGAGAACGGCACGAACAGCAAAACAACCTATCAACCTCCCAAAAAGTGGAGCTATTCCGGCAGCGATAACAAACTGCAGCTGCAACCACCGGAAAAAGGCCAGGCGGACATCGCCATCTCGAAGGTGCCCCGACCGGACGCTATTCCGTTTGACGAAACAAACCGGGAAAAGTTAAAACAGAAGGCGATATCTTCTCTGCCGCAAGATTGCTCCGACATCAGGGTGGAAAGCGAGGAACCTAACCCGCTTCAAATCAGTGGGCGGAACACATATCTGTTTCAACTGAGTTATGTTCGCTTCGGCGAAAGATTTAAGCGTTACTTTCTTCTCGTGGATCTGCCAAATGGCCAACTACTTTGCCAACTAACCAGTCGCGAACGAGATTACGATCAACTGGTTAACATTTTTCAACACAGTCTCTGCTCCTGGCAACACCTTATTTAGGTTGCTCGCGCAGCAGGTGATTAGTGTCAGCGAGTAGTTTCGTTATCGCGTCGGGCGCGGTCGCATCGTAGTAACCGCGGATTTCGCCCCGTCGATCCACCAGGATCATCCGAGTGCTATGCACCGGCGTGCCATTTTCCGTCCTTCCGTCCGAGATACCGAGCTTGAAGCCATCACGCGAGAGTCGATAGATCGCTTCCTTCGGCCCGGTGAGAAAATCCCACCGGTGTGGTCGCGCGTTTAGCTTCTCCGCGTAACCACTCAGCACCTGCGGAGTATCATGTTCCGGATCCACGCTGAACGAAACAAGGTGGACATCCGTTTTCTCGAGGGGCTTTTGCAATTCGCTCATGCGGCTGCTAATCATCGGACATGGTCCAGGACACATGGTAAAGATGAAGTCCGCAATCCAGACCTTTCCGTGTAATTGAGTCGATCCAAACATTTGACCATTTTGGTTCGTTAGCTCAAAGCTTGGAACCTTGCCGTAAGAGCTAATGGTGCGGTTACGCAACTGTTTTACTTCGGCCTGGCGTAAAAGAAGCAGCATGCCCGCGATGACCAGCGGCATAAGAAGAAGAAAAGCTTTCCAGGCGACAGCAACCTTCGAAAGCGGCGGGTTAGCGGCAGCAATAATAGTCACGTCTTTGTTATCACCAGCGCCAAGAGTAGGAGCGGCAGATAAATAATTGATGTCAAAAACAGAGAGCGCGCCGCGCGTGTAGTGCGACGGCTATGGAAATGCATCGCGGCGGCAGTAAACCACGCTCCAAGCGCAAGCGCGGCGATGAGATAGATTGCGCTCGTTAAGCCGAGATACGTTGGGATACCTGTAACGATCAGCAATAACATGCCGAAGAGAACGCTTTGACTCGCACTACGTGCTCCAGTCTCATCACCGCTGGATAACATGCGAAAGCCAGCGCGGTCGTAATCTTCTCGGTACATCCACGCAATGGCGAAGAAATGGGGGATTTGCCAGACGAACATAATCGCAAACAAGGTCCATGCTTCTGCGCTAAGACGACCTTGCGCAGCCGCCCAACCGATCATCGGCGGGATAGCACCTGGAACTGCGCCGACGAGGGTGTTGGTCGTGCTAAGACGCTTAAGGGGCGTGTAAGCGAAGATGTAAATCGCGATCGTAGCCGCGGCGAGGAAAGTCGTTAGGCCGTTACAAGTGAGATTAAGGTAAAGAAGTCCGCCGACGGCGAGCACCGTTCCGATAATGAGCGCATCGCGTGGTCGCATCCGACCTGCCGGAATCGGACGCACCTTTGTTCGCAACATGAGTGCATCGAGACGGTGTTCCCACCATTGATTGAGTGCTGCTGCGGCAGCTGCGGCGAGCGCCGTTCCAAACACGACATGAAAGAACAGCGCGTAGTTCAATGGCGGAGTCGCGCCGAGATAATATCCGACCGCAGTCGTCAGTAACACGAGAAGCGTCAGGCGCGCCTTCACCAGTTCGGCAAAGTCGGAGAAGATGCGGCTTTGCAAATTGCCAGAGGCGGAAGTCGTCATGGCAGCCGTTTTCATCGGGAGCGAGCGCTTTCAGGAACGAGCGATTGTGGCATCGGCTCCACAGCTTCTTTGGTCTGCGCAAGTCGCATACAGATTGCAACAAGCGCCACACCCAGAGCAAAGATGATGGCACCAACGGCAACATGCGCGGTCGCGATATCCGCTGCCTTGTTGCTCCAAATGGTCCACGCACCTAATACGATTTGACATGCGACGAGACAGACCCACCAACTCGACAAGCTCCGGAGTGAACGCGATTGGCGCGAATGCGCGCGCACGAGAAACCAAAAGGTGATCACAAACGCCGCGATGATCAGAGCAACAAATCGATGCGTCAGTTGCAGCCAGATTTG
>DASTMV010000103.1:0-9076 GCA_035713885.1 Candidatus Udaeobacter sp.
TTCAAGTTAAACGATCGCGAGCGCGATGAGATAAGATGGAATTCAAACGCCGGCCCTGGTCTGCTTACCCGCTATGCCCCGGGCGAGTTCACCGTTGTGCTTCGCTTGCAGCCAGACGAAAAAAAGAAGGACCAGTTAGACCTTGGCCTCTCGCGAGAGCCGGAGGATGACGATTCTGACACTGCAGAAGGACACGACACGTGGGTGCCGTTGATTAAAAATGTGACGAGTCTTGAAATCACCTATTTCAATGCATTGCAGAATATATGGTTGCCTCAATGGCCAGGCGGAATCCAATTGCCGTCGCTTGTGAAGATCAGCATAGGCCGGCCGGGTACAGCCAATCCCTGGGAAGCGATCATTCCACTGCGGCGAACACCTTATTAGCAGGTTCTCATTATGAAGAAACCGTCGCGAAGATCTAATTCAAAGCTTGGCGCTGCCCTGTTGTTGGCGCTTTGGGCTTTGTTTTTGCTCAGCGCAATGGTAATCGCATGGGCGCTCAATATCAGTTCGGGCCTGGCGGTTTCGGCAAACGCGAATCGTGTATTGTCCGCTGAGGCAATGGCATCCTCGGGTGCAGAGGTTGCATTAAATCCGACGGTCAAACCTGCATCGGCTAGCCTTCATCTGAAAATGGGCGCCGGGGATAGTTATGATGTGCAGATGACCGGCGAGTGCGGTCGTTTTAATTTGAACTTACTGGCACCTGGCGGAGTAGAAAACCCCGTATTAGTGCAGGCTTTGCGCCAGTATCTGAACATAAAAGGCGTAGAACTAAACGATTTGGACGTAATGATGGATTCACTGCTTGACTGGATCTCGCCGACCAGAGGACTGCGGCACTTGAATGCGCCTGAGGAGAGCGACAATTATCATCCGCCTCACGCGCCTCTGACGTCCGTGGACGAACTCAAAAAAGTGTTTGGATGGGCTCATTACACTTCGCATCCAGGATGGGACGCGGATTTCACTACAGTAATTGGCGGTTGCCAGCAGATCGATGCGGCGTATGCCTCACGCGATGTACTTCGCGCGTTTGGAATTCCAGATGACTTCGTCGATCGTTTCCTCCAAGTCCGGCATGGTTCGGACGGAATCGACGGAACAGCCGACGACCCTCAGATGGATCAACCGACGGCGTTTGCTCTCCTTGGCCTCCCCGGCGGAACGGGAACATCACCCCAGACCAATGGAACTCAAATCCCCATCGTGTACAACAGTCCAAATCCTGTGTTTCGCATCACCAGTGTAGGAAAATCCGGTCGTGTCACGCGATCGGTTCAAATGATTGTGCTCAAGCAAGCAGCAGGAGTAGGTCGACCGCAGGTGTTCAGTTGGAAGGAGCTTTAGTATCCAGACCGGGATGTCATCCATTTTCATTATTCCAACTTCCCACGGCTGGAATTTTGTCCGCTCAGCCGAACAAAACGGTTCCTGGACGGTGCGCAAGCTGCAAACTTTGGAAGAAGCGGTGCCACTGCTCTCTGCCGACGACGAGTTTGTGCTCGGATTGCCTGTTTCGGCTGTGATTGCGCAACGATTCCGTTTGCCGAGCATAGATTCGGCGGAGTTCCCGGAGATGATTCGTCTTCAGATCGAGAAATTGTTGCCATTTCCAGCCGACGAACTCACCAGTGATTTCGAAGTGATCGAACAAAGCGAAAACGAAAGCGTCATCTCGGCAATAGCAATCAACAATGAACGACTTGCCGAGTTTGCCTCGCCTCTGTTGAATCGGGGTTACATTCCTCGCCAAGTCACTGTATACGCGGCACAGCGCGCCAGCACCTATGCCCCGAAGGGTAACGCGCTTCTCATTTATCCTGAAGGCGAAATGCTCGTTTACGCCATGACGGAAAATGGAAAGCTTAGCCTTGCCCGGGCAATTGAACGCAACGGTGACCAACTGCAGCTTGAACTCCCGCAATTGCGATTAAGTGCCGAACTGCAGGGCATCGATGCTTCATCTCCAAATGTGTTGCTGGACGAAACGTGCTACGAGTTGCGCGATACAGTGCAGGAGATTCTAGCGAGCCCCACGGAAATCGTTGGCATCGAACTTCCGCCAGCGGCGGTTAAACTGAATCTTTTGCCGGAAAGCTGGCGCCGTCGTCGTTTGCAACTGACGCGGCAGGTAGAGTGGCGAAAACGGCTTGTCTGGATAGGTGGCGCATACGTCGGAATAGTCATTCTCTTGTTTGCCTATCTCGGACTGTTACACCTTCAATTAGGTCGCTATGACCGGCTCATTGCGCATGATGCGCCCGAGACCGAGTTTGTGCGCGCGACCGAAGCAAAATGGAAAGCGCTCGCGCCAGCGATTGATCCCCACTACTATCCGGTCGAAATCCTCCAGCATCTCTTCGAGAGTCTGCCTTCCGCGGATGTGCGCATAACTGCCTACAACCAATCGGCGCGCCAGATTTCTGTCGATGGGGAAGCGAATACAGCTGCGCTTGCTTACGACCTAGTAGAGAAGATCAAGAAAAACCCCGAATTGCGAGTGTTTCAGTTCGACATGGCTGCTCCACGGATTTTGCCAAACAATCACGCGCAATTTCGATTGGAGGGAAAACCAAAATGATGCCCGCATGGTATCAACGAATGAATCCTCGTGAGCGTCTGCTCTCATGGATTATCGCCGGAACTTTGTTGGCGCTGTTCAATCTTTGGCTCTTAAACTCTGTCCTTAGTGCAGTCGGGAGTGCGCAAAGAGAGCTGGCGACCCGCAGGGGTAAATTGGCAGGACAAAGCCTTTATGTGAAGGAACGCGACGTGTGGACAAAACGCGATGAGTGGCTCCGGCAACATCAACCCGCGCTGAAGAATCCCGCGGAAGCCTCCTCGCTGCTTGATCAGCTCCGCGAAGTCGCAAACAAATATGACATTGAGGTTGAAAATCCCGCCATCGGAACAGGCGAGACGACTCCGTATCATCAAACCGTGTTTGCTTCCATTGAAACCAAAAGCCCGTGGCCGCCACTGGTGCATTTCCTTTACGACGTGCAGCATCCGGACGCATTCGTGGTTTTCGAAAACGTTAATCTCGCGATCGATGGAAACGATCCTACCATGATGCGAGGCAAGTTTAAGATCGCCCGCTGGTTTGCGCCCGCCCAAAATCCAAAGTAGCTAATTGAGAACTCAAGTTATGAAATGTCTTATATTCGGATCAATCATTGTTTTGCTCGGAGCATCTTATAGCCCGGCAGCGGACGTTCTTCCGCCAAAGTACAATTTCGACCGCTACGCAAAGATGATGGATCGGTCGCCCTTTGCTGTTGCAACCGCCGTAGCGGCACCCGCTGCTACCCCGGATTTCGCAAAGGACCTTTACATCGCGAACGCCGCGAAGTCCCAGGACGGCGACATGGTGACAATCGCTTCTACCTCAGATCACAATTTCAAAAAATACCTTACCACGAAAGAGCCGGTGGATGGTTATAGCATCGCGAATATTGAATGGTCAGACAAAGTCGGAGGGACCAAAGTGACAATCAGCAAGGACGGAAGTTTTGCCACCCTCACGTTCAACCAGGCGTTGCTCTCACAATCGTCGGCGAACCCAGGTGCCGCAGTTCGGACGTTTGCGCCCCCGATTCCGAATCCCGCGGGTATGCCCAATGTGCGTTCACCTGTATTGCCGCCCAACGCACCGCCGGAATTACAGCAGTTGATTCCTTCGCGAGAATCGATCCAGCCCCGCGCACGTGGTATGATTCAGCGGAACCCGAAAGCTTCGAGAAATCCGCCTGGTGGCGCCCAGCCTGCCAGGCAGTAGCAGATTAAGGCGGTGGTGCCCGTTACCCGCCGCCCCAATCGTCGTCTGCGGTATCAGCCTGCCGATCAGCTCCTGCCGAATACAAATCGTAACCGCCTGGATTTTTCAGGCCGGGATAACGATAAATGTAATCGCTGCCCCAGGGATCCTTCGGCAGTTCCTTGAACAATTGATACCACCGGGTCGGTTTGGGATCATTTTGCGGCTGCGTCACCAGTGCCTGTAATCCTTGCTCACTGCTTGGGAAAAATCCGTTCATGCTCTCGTACAACTGCAACTGCGTCTTAATCGCTTGGACGTCTGCCTGAACGCGCATGGTTTTGGCAATGGCAGTCGTGTTGCCAAGTTTTGAAATCGCTACTCCCAGTATGATCACAATAATGCTCACCACGAGCATGATCTCCAGTAGCGTGAATCCCTGCTGTTTAATTTTTGTTCTCATCAGAAATAAGGGGAATCATCCATCCCGGCGCGCGACTACACTAGCCTGATCTTCATCAATTGCTACAAGCATCTACCTTCGCTTAATGCAATGGACAGCGCCGAAATGTTTGGCCTCTTCAATATGACAGTGCAACTGTCAAAGAGGTTCACTCCCCGGTTCGCAAAATGTAATCCGACTTGTCCCAAATGTACTTTAACTGAACCTGGGTGGCACGGATTGCAGAAGGTCCGGTGCCGGAGCCGTTGTGGACAACCAGATCATTCGTACCGACTTTTAAAATCGTGGCTGGTACGATTTTCTGTGCGCGCAGCCATCCGGTGTAGTTGAAATGCATTTCAGTGGTAAGCGGTTCGGATTCGCCGCGGTAGCCGGGATCAGCGAGGTCTGGTAGCGTGAGTGCAACCGGGCCGATATCCTGACCGTTAAGATAAACTTCCGGCGGCGCGTCGATGCGTGGGTTTGCGACCTCAAAGGTTAGCAGCGCCGTGAGCGGTTGTGCTTCAATGGGAAACTGAAAGGCCGCGTTTTGCTGGCTCTGCGCGTCAATTCGAATTGTTTCGGGCGCGAGAGTGGCAGTTACAGTTCCGAAGTTTTCCACATCCTCGGGCGGAGCGTGTAGCGCCGGCACAGTTGAGAACGGCTCGGGAATCACGTCGCGATGTTCTGCATTGACTGGATGGACGATCTCACTGGCTGTCATCCAATCGAGATAGGCCCCCCGAATTGTTTTTCCATCGCCAGGCACTTCGATGTCGATTGCTGAAGCGCCGGTCATCGGGATGAGAACCGAATCGGAGCTAGGCAGATTCATTCCCGCGCCCAAGGTGCCGGAACGCAAAATATGGCTGCCCGATTCGTCCCATGCGATCAACTCAGGTTGCTGATTGGGTTTGTCGTCAAAGAACAATCGGAAAAAAAGAATTTTATGGTCCGGAGTCGGTTGCGTCACGCGAATGCGAAAAACGCTCTTAGATGCGCTACCGCTCTCTGTAACTTCGCCCGGTAAAAGCGTGAGAGCCTCTACCCAGGACGGCGCATCTTGACTTTTGGAATTGCGCGATGTCGTTTGACGCAGGTCCAGCCAGGCGCTTGATGGCACTGGTCCAGAAATTGCATCAAGCGGAGCAGGCAAAGCATCGGTCAAAGCCTCCTGCGCGCAAACGCGGCAGACCGCAACCAAAAGGATCGCGAACGCAGCCCGGAGTAACATCAAGTTGGCGAGATTATTCAAACACAACCTGTATTGCAAGCTTTCAGTTCAATGCGGCCTGATTTGCAAGCTGTGCGTCATTTCGAACACGGCTGATAGAATACTGAACACCACAAGTCCAACCAGGACGGCAATTATCACGATGATGACTGGAGGAATCAATTGCGAAATCAACCCCACCGACCGGTCGAGTTCGCGCTCATAGACATCGGCGATTGCCTGCATCGTTTCGGCGAAATGTCCCGTTTGTTCCCCCACGGACATCATGTCCGTGAACAAATCCGGAAAGAGTTTCTGCTGTTGTAAGGCGGCCGAAAGTGTTGCCCCGTCAATTACCGCCTTGCGCACTTCGCCTAACTTTGCTTCAAGAAAACGGTTGCCAGCAATTTCAGTCACCAGATCCAGTGAGCGCAGCAGAGGTACACCGTTTTCCATTAAAGTTCCTAATGTTCGGGCAAACTGGGCGTAATACCTGTGGCGAATTACTCCTCCATAGCCGGGTATCACCAACCGGAAACGGTCCCATCCAAGACGTCCTTCCTGCGTGCGAACAACGGCACGAAAGCCAACTATGCCGCCAATCACTATCAGCCCGCCAAGCCACCAATAACCGGTAATCATATGGTGAACTTGCAATAAAATTCGCGTCGGCAACGGAAGCACCCCGCCGGTTTGCGCCATGAAGCCGGTCAACTGCGGTACCATGAACGTGATGAAAATGGTAATGAGAATCGCCCCGGCCAGCGCGAGAAACGCAGGATAGATCAAGGCCTGTTGCACGCGATCGCGCAGGTCTTTCGCCTGCATCAGATGTTTCACCAGCCGCAGCAGAATTTGCGGCAACGCGCCGCTGGCTTCGCCGGCAGCGACAAGGTTCACGTACAAAGGTGGGAAGATTCGCGGCATCTCACTTAAAGCCTGCGAGAAACTGCGCCCGTCGATCAGGCCCTGATGCAGTGTGTGCGTCATTTGCTGAACACGCGGGTGTTTCAATCGTTTCTCCAAAACCGACAGACCTTCATCGAGCGTCATGCCGGCCTGCAGCAAATGCGCGAGCTGTTCTGTGAAAATAAGCAACTGACTATGCGGAATTTTCAGACTCCGCGCTGGAGTAGCAACTTCGGGCGAACCAAGCAGCCGCAATTTTCTTTGAGCTGATGCCGCCGCACCTGCTTTCGTTTCAGCCGGTTTCGCATCTACCAAGTCGATCCGAATAGGAATGCACTGTTGTGATTCAATTTGCCGAATCGCAACCGCCCGATCTGCGCAGTCGAGAACTCCTTCAACCAAACCGCCCTGAGCGTTGCGCGCACGATAGCTAAACTGTGGCATTGGCGTGGAAAATAATCCGAAACGCGGCTTCGCCAAGTTGAAGCGTAAAAACGTTGAAAACTTCCAACGGCATCTCCATTCGGCGCGAAACGGGGACCTTGGGTATTATTACCGCTTTAACTTTCAATGATTCAAACGTATCACCTGCGAAACCATCGCTTGGCCCTCATTGGCGCGATCGCGCAAAATTCTTCTTGTCACTTCCTTGATTTTTGGTAAGACCGCGCGACATGAAATGTGCAGCAGCCATCGTATTAATTTCGGTTGCATTCGCTTCTCAGGCCTTTCCGGTGTTGCGGCCGCTTTTCCCAGCGAAAGCGCCGCCCCCATCTGCTGGCCAACTCATTGCGACAGGAAACGACTCGATTCAGCATTCTGTCAGGAAGGTGCCTGTTACGGCCAGGAAGTAACGTCTTTCCCGCTTCTCTCGAAATCACCAGCAGCGCGATAATCGCTGACTGGCTCATGCTCGCCGTCGAATGGTGTCGCGGCATTGTAAATATAGAGAACAAGATCGTAGCCCCGACCGCTTGGATAGGGGTTTCCGTGCGGTGCGAATCCATGCGCAGCCGCAAAGCGCGCGGCGCGGTCATCTGCGCGTGTGGTCGCGAAAACATTCTGGTTGTTGGTCAAAGCGAGTAACTCAGCGATAATGCGAGCCGATAATCTTCGCCCCTGGTACGACTTGGCGACGACGACCCAACCCAACTCAACACGGTACCTGTAAGAAGGGACGTTTGCGCCTGCTTTGGCGAACACTCCGTTGCGATAGCTCGGTCGGGGATGTTTCAACGCACCGACTCCGACGAGCTGCCCGTTTGAGTTCCGAAGAAACAATAGCCGAGAAGCGTTACTAATGCGCTGCGCCAAGCCTTCTGGATCGACTGCGCCGCCTTCGATCACAAGCTTCTCAAAATCGGCTAACTCCTGAGGCGAACAATCTGAGGGGGAGAGTATTAACGAACTCAACATCAATATATATTAGCGAATAATTATTAACAATCATGAACTGCGCACAGTTCATTGCAAGTCTTTAGTAATTGCTTCATGAGAAGCTAACGCTCGCCTCTAGCGCTAGAATCGGTACTCGGCATGCCGCAGTCAGATTTCCGCGGAGACGAAAAGGCGTCGCAGCAAGAAGTGAAGAGTCTTTCGCAATACGTGGGGAGCAGGCAGCAGCGGCATCTGCTTGGATGTTTTCAAAACCGAACATTCAACCCCAATGAACATGAAAACGAAACTAAATAACTTCACACGCGCTTCGGCGCTCCCAATCACTTTGTCGATCGCTTTGATCCTTGTCTTTGCGATCATGTTGGCCAGCGCGAGGGTGGCAACCCCGATACTTGGCAACCTATCCAGACACAACTCTAGCGCTGAGCACTGACACGGCGGTGACACCTGATGCCCCGCCGACCAACGCCACAAGCATCAATGTTTCCACCTCGATTGACTTCAAGGAAACGCTCGCAGGCGACCCAATGACGGGTGTGGTGCGGATGACGGATGCGCATCCGGCGGGGACTTACACTGTGACGGTCACGGCTTTCGATAGTGTTGGCGGGACGGCGACCAAAACCTTTGCGCTGACAGTCACGACGCCAGCCCGGTGAAGGTCGCAGGCACAAATGTCCCCGCCGGCGGTGGTCTTCGCTCGCCAGTGGTGGGCGATTTCAATGGCGATGGGAAGCAAGACCTCGCGGTTACAAAGGGGCGCAGCGTATTGATTTTGTTGCGCGACTGCGCGGTGAGTCAAATCGCTCTCGCTGACACGACTTGCAGCCAGTGTTTGTCCGGTACCGCTGAGAGCCTTGGCAGCGTGCAATACGGCCTTAACATCGGGTTGATCAACCAGCTTAACCCGCGCAACTTTCTATATTGGGTGAGGGTCACGGCGCCAGCCGGCAACAACCTCTCAGGACCAATCAGACTATCACCACGGGCAACTTTATCAGCTTTTTCACCGCCATTGGGAATGGAAGCAACGTGTTTGACTCGGACTGCGTCGCCGGCTGCGGGGAGTTATTACATAGGGATCAATTTCAGCACACAGGGCCGGTGTGCCTGGTTCGATCAGTGGACTCGATCTCGTCCACTACTGAGGGCATCGCATAAACCCTATAATTTTCGACAGATTTGCCTATGAAGGGGCGGGAATGGAGCCGACGGGAGTCGAGCGACATAGACGAAGCCCGTAAGGGTGAAGCTGTCGGGCGGCAGCGAATCAATCGAACCCGCACGTGGAGTAACAGCCCCGGTATCCACCACAACCGAGCGTGGAAAAGAGGCGGGGGCGGGAATCGAA
>DASTMV010000104.1:0-5028 GCA_035713885.1 Candidatus Udaeobacter sp.
GAGTCCAAGCTACATGCAGGACGACGTCGTTTTTCCGGCGTTCGGCATCGATGCCAAAAATTTCTGGCGCCGCTGCACTGAGCTGGTGCGTGACGGCGGATACGATTCAGAGCTGGCCTACATGAAAGTGTTGCTCGACACACTCGGCATGGACCGTCCAACCAACACCGAACTCAAGTCGTTAGGCGCGAAATTGAAGTTCTACAAAGGCCTGCCGGAGATGTTTGACGAGTTTCGCGACGAATTGCTCACCGCCGATCAGATCGCACATGGCATTAAAGTCGAGCATTACATTATTTCATCCGGAATGAAGATTTTAATTGAAGGCAGTCGTCTCGCACCGCATGTGCGCGCGATTTTCGGCTGTGAATTCGCTGAGGACGAACAGGGGCGCATCACTTTTCCAAAACGTGTCATCAGTCACACCCAAAAAACGCAATACCTCTTTCGCATTAACAAAGGCATGCTCGATATGTCGCAAGACGTGAACGATCACATGGATGCGGACATACGACCGATTCCGTTTCCCAACATGATCTATCTTGGCGACGGTCCGACCGATGTGCCCTGCTTCACGGTCATGCGCAAGAATGGCGGCGAAGCCATTGCAGTTTACAATCCGGACGATCCCGATCGCGCCGGCTTTCGCAAATGTTACCAGCTATCGACCCATGCCGATCGCGTCAAACACATCGCGCCGTCCGACTATCGGCCCAATACGCATCTGCGTATGTTACTCGAACAGATGGTGGAGGAAATTGCCAACCGCATGGTGGAAGAACGCAAATTTGCGATCGAAACCGGCACTATTCGCGCGCCGAAACACTGAGCGCGTGTCATCCCGAACGAAGTGCGGGACCTCACGAGTTAGAACCATTGACCGCACACTGAAATCGCGAGGTCCTTCGCTACGCTCAGGATGACGGAGAAGAAAAATCCATCGTAATGGACATCATCGATTTCGCGCGACAGCTCGGGCCGTGGGGCTACGTCATCGTCTATCTCGTTGTTATGTTCGAATGCCAGCCTTTGCTCGGTCTGTTCATGCCGGGTGAAACGCTGGTGGTCGCGAGCGGATTCCTCGCTCGCGGTGGCGCGTTCGATCTCAAGGTGCTCATTCCCGTCGTCGCTCTCGCCGCCGTGGTTGGAGACAGCATCGGCTTCGAACTTGGACGACGACTGGGTCGCGGTTGGTTACAATATTACGGACATTGGTTCGGCGTGCGCGACACGCATCTCGCGAAAGTTGATGGTTACTTTCTGCGACATGGAGGCAAAAGCGTTTTCTTCAGCCACTTCCTTCATCTGCTGCGCGCGCTTATGCCCTTTATGGCAGGGGCCAGCGGCATGCCTTACTTGCGTTTCGTGTTCTATAACACGTTAGGCTGTATCCTATGGGCGAGTACCTTCGCTGTGCTCGGCTATTTTTTTGGCCAAAGCTGGGAACTGTTGCACCGGTGGGCGGGCCGCGCTGGCGCTGTCCTCGGCGCGCTTCTTCTTCTCATCCTCATTCTCGGTTCGATGTGGGGGTATGTCGTCCGGAATGAATTGGAACTGCGAAGACGATGGCAGCGGTTTTTGCAGCGACCGCGCGTGGCCGATCTGCTTCGCCAAGTCAACGGGCAGGTAGACTTTCTGTGCCGGAAACTGACTCCAACCGGTTATCTGGCTTTACATCTTGTTGCCGGCGCTTGTTTCATCATTGCTTTCACCTGGTGCTTTGGTGCGATTGCTTCCAACGCCTCGAGTCACCACTACCTGCTGGCGCTCGATCACAAGATTCTTTCCTGGTTCAGCGAGCATGCGACGCGTTCGCTGATCGACTTCGCGACCCGAGTTGCCTACTTCGGTTCGTCGCCCAGTCTTGCCGTTGCATCGCTCGTTACTGCCGTCATTCTCATCTCGCGGAAATCGTGGGATCACCTGCTACTACTTTTTCTCACCATGGTGGGAGGTGCGCTGCTTTGTTTCCTCCTGCGGATTTCGCACTGGCCATTGCCACTTTTGGAAGATTCGTTCGCCATCCTACCTAGCGAACGTTTCCCAAGCTGGCACGCCATGGGATCCACTCTCTTTTGCGGATTCATCGCCGCGCTCGTTGGAGCGGCGGTCATCGAGCTGCGCTGGCGCGCACTCACGCTGTTCGTCGCTGCCGTCATCGTGCTGCTCATCGCGCTGACGCGAATTTATGTGGGCTCGCATTACGTAACGGATGTAGTCGGCGCAATCGCCGCCGGGCTGGCGTG
The DNA here is from genome assembly GCA_035713885.1 of Candidatus Udaeobacter sp. Lineage (GTDB taxonomy): Bacteria > Verrucomicrobiota > Verrucomicrobiia > Chthoniobacterales > UBA10450 > Udaeobacter. Next base: position 2,247 of record DASTMV010000104.1, read on the forward strand.
GCTCATCTGGTGTCAGCTGGGAGTCGAACTCATGCAGCGAGCATTCGCGGCCGGACCCTCTTCCTCTTCCGCTTCCTCCTCTTCTTTCTCTTAATCCTTCCCGCGCGTCAGTAAGTCCGCGGGAAAGCGATCGCTCACACACCTCGTTGCGTCGGGCTCCAGATGAACTTGTGCATCTGAAGCTGAAAACGGACGCGCAAATTGTCAGCCAGGATCCACTCGACAATTTCCTGCGGATCAATTCGCCCGAAAATCGGTGAGAACAAGACGGCGTGGCAACGATCCGGCAAGTTGTAACGCCGCACGTTCTCCCGCGACCATTCGTAATCTTCGCGCGAACCGATCACAAATTTTACCTCATCATGCTGCGTCAGCTGATTGATGTTCGAGAAGAGATTACGCTCGCACTCGCCGCTTCCCGGCGTTTTCAAATCCATGATGCGATGCACGCGCGCATCGACCAACGAAATGTCGTGCGCGCCGCTCGTTTCCAACAACACGGTTTGACCCGCGTCGGCCAGCATCGTCATGAGCGGAAGGACGTTCTTCTGCAACAATGGTTCGCCACCGGTGATCTCCACGAGCTGACACTTGAACGCTGTGACCGCGTCGACAATTTCCGGGAGCGTTTGCTTTTTCCCTTCGTAAAACGCGTATTCAGTATCGCAGTAATTGCATCGCAGATCGCAAAATGTCAGCCGCACAAAAACACAGGGCCAGCCCGCCCACGTGCTCTCGCCCTGAATGGACAAATAGATTTCGTTAACCGTCAGCGTCGGTTCGGTCACACCGAAAAATAGGACCGACCGCGTGACCTGCAAATTTTCTGAGTGCAGGCGACACGTGTGTCACTACACTGCAGCCATGTTTCGCGGGAGAAAAATCGTGGTTGTGATGCCGGCTTATAATGCGGCGCGAACTCTGCGCCAGACGCACGCCGAAGTAATGGAACAGGAAATCGTCGATGAAATCATTCTGGTGGACGATGCGAGCAATGACGAAACAATAACGATCGCCCGCACCTTACCTAACACAATCGTCTACGTGCAGCCAAGCAATCGCGGTTACGGAGCTAACCAGAAAAAATGCTACCAGCTCGCCTTGGAAAAGAACGCCGATATCACCATCATGGTTCACCCGGATTACCAGTACACGCCCAGGCTCATACCTGCCATGGCTGCCCTCATTGCCAGTGGCCTGTATCATTGCGTGCTGGGTTCGCGCATTCTCGGAGGCGGGGCGCTGAAAGGGGGCATGCCACTTTGGAAATATGTCTCCAATCGCGCTCTTACCCTGATCCAGAACTTTCTAATGAGAACCAAGCTATCCGAATACCACACTGGCTATCGCGCTTTTTCCAAAGAGCTGCTCGGCCAGTTACCATTGGAACAGAACTCGGACGACTTCCTTTTCGATAATCAAATCCTCGCCCAAATTCTTGCACGCGGTTACTCCATCGCCGAGGTAACCTGCCCGACCAAGTATTTTCCGGAAGCCTCCTCCATTAACTTTCAGCGCAGTTTGCAATATGGCCTCGGCTGCCTGCTAACGGGAATACGCTATCGACTCGGAGCCTTCCGTAGTTCCAGCTAACGCCGGCCTTATTCGTGGCCAGCGCCACAAACAAAGCACGAAAATAACCAGCGAAAGTCCAGTTATAGCCAGACCGATCGGGAAGAATGGCGGTACATATCGCAGCTTAACCTCGTGCCGGCCTTTTGTTAGCTTGATTCCGAGCAACCCAACATCAGCTGTGAGCGTCTCAGTCTGTGCGTGGTCGACAAATGCCCGCCATCCACGATCGAAGGGCATTTGAAACACAAGGACACCCGGCGCGTTACATTGCACGTCGCCGGCAATACGGTTTTCGTTAAACAAACGCAACTTGAAGCTGCTTCTTTGACCGGCATCGAAACCCGACTCAGGATCAACGCGCGTCATGTCCCTGGCCGCAAGCGACTCCTTTTCACTTAGGACCACGGCACTGCTGATTGCCTTTTCCTTTTGCCTTTGGCTTGTTGATAGACTCCGGAAGTCCGCTTCCGTCAAATACTGCGCAAAGAAAAGTCCAAACGGCAGCGACTCTTTGTTTCTAAACAGGTGCTTATTCCCGTACTGGTGCACAAACTCGAAACCTGGATCGATTTGGTAAGGGAAAGGATCCGGTGTGAGCACATACTTCTCACAAGCAAAGGACAATAGGTCGCGCCGGCCGATCAGTCCACGCGACCACCGCGTGTCGAGTTCGGTCGAGACCGGCGGAAGAGCATCAACTGCCATCAGGAAACGGATGTAGTTGATGTTATTGAACGAATTGTAGGAAGTGGTGCTGTAGTAGCCAAACACGACGGCGTCATTAAGACTCCCGTATGCTGCCAGGCTGGACGAATACAGTTTCGTGAATCGAAAAAAACCCTTTTCGGTCGCGCGAATATCGCGAACCGCATCAACCGCTTCGTCGTTGTAACCAATTCGTTCCTTCAGTTCGGACTTCGTTACAGTCGGCCGATCTGCCACCGTGATATGATCGAGATGACAAAGCTCGATTGCGGAAATAATTAGGATTATCCAACTCGCAAGCGATTCTCGCTTCAACCAATATCCGCCAGCCAGGACAGAAGCGTATACCAGAAGCAAACACGTCGCTTCCTGTCGTAATGGAGAGCTGGCAAGACTCTGCAATTCCGTGATCGGCAGATTCAAAGTGGCGATCAGGACAAGCAACGTCAGTCCGAGCAGCCATATATTAAGCGTTCCCCGCTCAATGTAGCGCGATAACGCT
>DASTMV010000105.1:0-23683 GCA_035713885.1 Candidatus Udaeobacter sp.
GGCGCGCGCGGCTCGCCGGTGCATTTGTAGCTCTTGGCATGGTTGTTTGCCCTCAAAACTTTAGGGCTCCTCGTTCAGCGAGCTGTTGTTTCGTTACCGATCTTTCCAACCTCGCTCACTGATTCATCCCGCAGACGCGGAACAGGCGGAGAGATCGGGCCGGCAAAATAAACGCTTGGGTCAAAATGACAACCGTATTTTCAACCGCCGGGTCACAACGAACGTTTAAAGAATAACAACGGGCTGGGCTGAACTTCCCAGCTCTCATTAACCGCATCTGTCGGGCGGTGCGTTGTCTCCGTGCTGTGGGGCGTAGAACAGAGACTTGCCAGACGTCGGTTCGAGAGAAGTGCGGCCGCGATGTAACCCAACAGCAAAATTTAGCGCCTTGTAAAAACAACTTGACCTAACAAGAAGTCAGCCTGAAAGAGACCGCTGCAATGCGCGTGACCAAGCGGCCGCTTTTTCTTTATCTTGTCCCTCTGGTAACCACGTGGGCGCTTGTGAATGTGCCTCCCAGTGGGCTCAGCGCAATTGTCGACGGCGGAGCGCGCGTCACCCAGGTAACCAATTCCGTCCAACTGCTGCACCCGCCTGGCCTGCCGCAGCGCGCGTCAGTCAACGATGTTGTGGGCTCGGAAACGGTTGTGCGAACTGGCAAAGACTCTCGCGCTGAATTGACTTGTTCGAACCAAACGGTCGTGCGATTGGCAGCCCATACGGAATTCAATTTTCACGACGGGACGCGTCGTTTAGATCTAAAGACTGGCGCAGCACTGGTTCAGGCGCCAAAGAAAGCAAATGGCGCGATTGTTCGTATGGGGGAGGTTGCAGGAACCGTCGGGGGCACGACTGTGATGATCGAATATCATCCGGGTGCCTACAAATTTCTTGTGTTGGAAGGGACCGCGCGATTGTATCGCCCTGGGCATCTGGGCGATTCCATTTTGCTTCAGGCTGGACAGATGGTGATCGGCAACCCGGACTCTGCCATCAGCGATCCAGTGGATGTGGATATTGGCAACTTTATGACCACGAGTCGCTTCATCACGAATTTTCCTGCTCTTCCTAATGAGAAAACGATTCTTGGAGAACGCCAGAAGCAGCAGCAGCAGAAATTGAAAAAAAACTTGATCGAAACTAACCTTGTTATTTTTGGAGGCGGCACGCAGGTGTCAGTTATTGAACAAGAAAAGACCGACGAGACGAGTCGCAGGGCTGCAACTTTGCTAACATCGCGTCGCGCTTCAAACCCCAATTCTCAAGCGTCCCCCGGAACGCAGTAAATCCATTAAATATGCAAACGCTTTTTCCCAGAACGTTTAGTGCTGCAGTGGCCGTCCTTTTCATCATTGGTGCGGTATCGACGGCATCAGCATCAGAGTCCCAAGCACGAGTATCCCAAGTAATTCAGGACGTGCGGCTGCTCGAACCTCATGGCGCACCGCGTCCGGCAGCGGTCAACGATAAAGTAACCCGGGACATGGGCGTGCGTACGGGGGTGCAATCGCGCGCGGAACTGGTTTTCCCGGACCTCACACTGACGCGACTGGGCGCGAACACTATTTTCAGTTTCAAAGAGGGCTCCCGTGAACTCGATCTGACGAGTGGCGCCGTGCTCTTGCAAGTGCCGCCCAATCAAGCGGCAGTGAAGGTTAACACTGCTGCGATTACTGCGGCGGTGACCGGTGGGACAGCTTTGCTATCAACGGGACCGCCGACAAAATTTATGGTTTTGGAAGGCACGGGTACATTTTATCCAGTCGGTCATCCTGAAAGAACGGTCATCGTCCATAGCGGCGAAATGATGATGATGGAGGCAGGTAAGCGCATGACGAAGCCGGAGAAGTTTGACGTCAAGCTGGTACTCAAAACATCGGGTCTAATTAAGAATTTTCCGCCGCTGCAGAACTTACCCTTAGTCATGACCGTTGTGGACCAGCAGATCGCTGAGCAACTAGCGGGGGCAACGAACCAGCCTCTGGCCAGAAATCTTGTGGATGTCATAGGTACGACCGATCAAAATAGTAATTCGAACCCGGTGATATTGGTGCGGAATTCGACGCCCACACCTACGCCATCTCCTGTACCGCCAACACCGACCCCGTCGGCAACGCCTATTAAATTTGGCACACCAGCTACAATTACTTCCCCGAACCCGTATCTCATAACCAGTGGCACACTCATTACAACGGATCCCTCGATCACTACAAATGGAGTGACCGATTACGGCAAAATCTATCGCGGACAATCGATCGACGGTCCCGCCTCCGCCTGGGCTTTTGGGGCGACATCTGCTTTCGATGTTGCAAGCGGATTCGACGACCTGATTGGCGATACTTCCGGAGCCGCCTTTAAGTTCACTGCCCTACAGTTGACTGGTAATCCAACAATCGACATTACAAACGGCGAAACCAATCTGGGCCTAATTGCAGTCAATGGCATCACTTCCGGTGGTCCGGGCGGGGTATTGACGTTCTCGGGTATCAGCGGCTTGCTGCTTGCAACACAGAACGGTTCGATCACCCTAGGTCCTGAAATCTCCTTCTCGGGCCTGCAAGACCTGACCGTCTATGCCCGTGGCTCCAGCAGCGATCTGACGCTTGGTGCCGGCATCACCACGTCGAGCCAAGTCCGACTGTTAGCTGAACGCGACCTCTCCATGACGTCGAGCATTACGACAAACGATTTATACGCGTTTGTCGGAGGCAATGTGACGCTTAGCAGTTCAGCGGCCGTCCATGCGCCGACGCTTACACTTTTCGCGGGTGGGAACCTGATTTGCAGCGACCTAATTTCTGATGAAATGGCTTCTACTTTTACTGGCGACGTGAGCATCTCTGCCGGCCAGGCGCTCAATATTGCAAACGATCTGAATATCACCCGAGAAAATGGCGGAATCAGTTCGGGTCTGAATCTCATCCTCAGCACGGGCACTGATTTCTCAGTGGGGGGTGATACGACCTTTCTCGTCAACAACAACGTCAGCCAAGTTGTAAATGGGGCTAGAATTCTTGATACGATCGGAGGAAATCTTGAAACAAACAACCTGACGCTTGAGCTCTTGAACAATGGCGGACAAATCGCTTCTGGAGGCAACGTCAGCTTGGAGGTTTCCGGGAGTCTGATCACTCAAGACGCTATTTTCGAGATCCAAAACAACGGCGGGACAATGGGCCAGAGTGCTCCTGTGCAGATAGCTGCAACGAACATTACAGCAAATTCGTTACTAGCTGAGATCGACAATCTTAACGGCGGGACTATTGGCGGGGATGCTCACATTTTTATGACCGTTACCGGCAGCGCAAATGTTGCGAATGATGCAACACTTGCGATTTTCGGCAGCAATGGGGCGGCGAATAGCTCGATCCTCGTCAATGGCGGCAATTACAACGTCGGTGGCACGTTTTTAAGCTACATCGACGGCAATGGCTCGATTACATTCAACAATGCCACTGCTCACGCAGATGTGCTCAAAGCTGGTGTATTCGGAGCAAACGGTGTGCTGAACGTCGGCGGGGGTACGCTCTCGGCCGATACGACCTTGAAACTTTATGCGCCCGGGAGTAACGGGCAGCTCAACTTTGTTTCGAATGTCACGCTCGGCGGGAACAGCGCCAAGATTCTCGCCGCGAATTCAATTACCATCTTCGACAACGTTGTCGTGACGATTGGTGGCCAACTTCCGGCTGAAGTGTATACGAACAACGCCAATTATTCCGAACAATGGGGCGGGAATGGCACCACTACGGGGACGTTTGCCGGCGCCGGCGCAAATCGGCCCCTGCCGCTCTCTCAAGCACCGCCCTTTGATGCTCCGTTGCCCGGCAACCCCACGAATGGAAAGAAGGTCAAAGCAGTGATCAACATTCGAAACAGCGGGGAATTGCTTTCGTTACTTGATGACACCGTTCCCGGTCGTAACGGAAGGCTCAAATTTTCCCAAAGCCACCATCGGCACGGGCAAAACAAAGATCGTCCGATGATTGGTCGTATAACCAAAGCAGAACACAACATGATCAATAGCCAGCGTTCCCCTGACCGCCTGCTGTCTAACGCGCGCCTTGGTTCCGCGGGCAGGCGGGCCTTCTAGCGGAGCGGCGATGTGCACCTCATCCTGCACATTGACATGTCTGAGGAGATTGGTGGCTTCGCGATGAACCATGTACTCTAGAAAAGTGGTGGATTCGTGAGACCTCGTGTTCATCTTCCTGGGTTTATCACCACATTAGGGGTGCTCTTGTTGGCCTCAGCAATCGAATGTTCAGCGCAGACAGCGAATCAAGCACAATTAACGCGTGAACAGGCGCCCTCGGCTTTTCCGCCCACGGTACCTCCAACCGGTGCTGTAGGCGGCAATGTCGTGTCTGCGCCCGGCGACGCCGACCTTGGCGAGCAGCAAATTCTCAAACGCGTAGACGAATATCAACCGTTCACGATCTCAGTCGGCGCACCGTTTTACTGGACATCGAATGTCGCTCTTACTCGCACCGCAGAACAAAGCGATTTTGTTATCGCGCCGTCGGCAGCGGCATTTTATGAGCCACGAATTAACAGCTCACTCTACGGACTGATCGATGTTCGAGAGCAACTGTTTTATTACGATCAGTTCGACAGTTTCAATTTTGGAAGCTTTGATGTGGAAGCCGGTTTCAAATATCTCATGCCGCAATGGCATAATCTGCTCTTGCGCGTTGATTACGATTACAACCGGCTGACTGAGAAAAACAGCTTTGCAGCTTTCTTTCAAAATCATGCCTTCATTATAGATGCCTCCGTTCCCTTTCAGTTTGGCCGCGCTCAAACCCTAACTCCCGGCGTGTTCGCAAACATCAGTGTCGCTGCCGATGAATCCGGTCAGCCGCCAAACATCAACGCGATCTCAGCCCAACGAAGCGATTATGGGGCCTACCTTGGTTACTCAGCAGTTCTGACCCGTTCCTTCTTCGTCAATGCCGTGGGCACTCTCGTCGTGCGCCAGTACTATGAGGGAGGTCGGGATGATATCAGCGAAATTCTCGCGTTAACGGCAAATTATCGCGTAAACAAATATTTGACTGTCAGCGCCGTAAGTACCCTGGCCGCAAGCCAATCGAACCAAAGCACTTTCGATTATAACGTGGCCAATCTCGGCGGTGCGGTAGCCTTCGCGGTGAAGTTTTAGTGATACTGGTTTTGCCCAAGTGAATCGGCGGAATGCCGTGTTCAAATCGCCAGGGCTTGATATACTTGCGGGCAAATGCACTGGCTTGGTCGTCATCGGTTGTCGGTCCTGGCATTGATTTGCATTTTCTGGACAGGACTGGTTTTCGTCGGCCATTTCTTCCCCGCTACGCCCTTTCTCTCGATGCCATGGCACGGTGAACAGAGCTTTGAAGATCTGCTTCGGCGCGAAGGGCGAAAGACCTCTGCTCCATCGGATTTTGTTTTCCTTGGGATCGATCAGAGCACATTACAGTTGCCGCCGCTGAGAGCTGAAGAAATCGCGGGTAACCGGGCATTTCAATTGATGACCGAAAAGCCCTTCCCGTGGTCACGGGAAATATGGGCGCTTCTGCTAGATCGGCTGTTCGAGGCCGGCGCGCGTCTGGTGATGTTCGACATGATTTTCAGTCCTCCCAATGATGGTGATCCGGCGTTCCACGCTGCACTTGATCGGTACCACGACAAAGTAGTGGTTGGTGCCAATTTCGATTTGCAAAATGCTGGGAAGCCACAGGCTGTTACGCCAAACGCTGTCCTGATTCCACCACCCCAACTGTTGGACGATCGCGTCGGGTTTGTGAATTTCTGGGCTGATCCCATCGATGGAAAAGTCCGTGCCGCAGCGTATCGAATTACGGAAAGCGAGCTCGCCGATTTTCCGTCCTTCCCAGGCGAAGAGATTTACCAGTCTCTGTCAGCACGCGCGCTCGCAAAGATTGGCCGTGCCAATGACGTGCCGCCTGATTTCAAGGCTCGCATGATTCGTTTCACGGCGCCGGACGCATTAAAGCCGCGCCCACTCTACGAGGTCTTTGACCCCAAATTCTGGCATGCGAATTACGGCGATGGCGCATTTTTCAAAGATAAGATCGTGATGGTCGGGCCATCAGCGCAAATATTGCATGACGTCGTGGATACACCGATGAGCCCGCTGACGCGGGGCAGCGATCTTCATTTGCAGGCAATGGCCGCAGCGCTCGAACGACAGTTTTTGCAGCAAACCCCGCCGAAAGTTGGCTTAATGCTGGTATGCGCAGCAGGTGTTGTCGCATGGTTGTTGGTCGGCTTCGTGCGCAAACCATTGGTATGTCTTGGCGCACTCGTGGCGATAACCGTTACATATCTTGGGATGGCACGGTTGCTTTATGATAATACCGGCTTGTTACTGCTCACAGTTCCCGTGCTCTCCGGGCTCGTGCTCAGCGGTTCATTTTCCCTCGGATTTGAATATTTCCTCGAGCGGTTGGAGAAATTGCGCACCCGGCGCACATTAGAACGCTACGTCTCGAAAAACCTAGTCAAAGAAATTCTGGAAAATCCAGGGGGCTACTACAGTTCGCTTCGTGGTGTGCGGGTGCCGGTGACCATCCTGTTCTCCGACTTAATTGGATTCACAACGTTATCAGAGAAGGCCGACCCGGAGGCGCTGGTTACCCAGCTCAATGAGTATCTCTCACGGATGACATCGGTCATTTTCACTAACGGAGGAACGCTCGACAAATTTATCGGCGACGCCATCATGGCGGTCTGGGGTAACGTGCGGAGTCTCGGCGCGGCGGAGGACGCTAAGAGTTGCGCGCGCGCCGCGTTGGGAATGCGCCAGGCGCTGAATCAACTTAACAAAAGCTGGCGAGAGCAAGGCCGAATGGGGTTGGGCATGGGCGTTGGCATTAATCATGGCGAAGTGATCGTTGGCAACATTGGTTCTCAGGATCGAATGGATCCGACCGTCATAGGTGATGCCGTTAACCTGGCATCCCGGCTGGAGGCTCTTACCCGCACATATGGCATGGACATCCTGGTTGGCTCATCCGCTGCCGAACTGGTGCGCGACGAAGTTTATCTCCGCTCCGTAGCCCGGGTGCAGGTGAAAGGCAAAACTAGACCAGTGGACGTTTTTACCTTCGTCGCTACACGAGGCGAAGAGACTGATCCTGAGTTTTTGAAATGGCTGGAAACCTACGAAGAAGCGCTGGAGAAATTTCGCGCGCGCGATTTTACCGATGCGAAAATCCTTTTCTCACGTTTCCTGGAATTTTATCCGGACGATCTGTTGGCCAAGATGTATCTCGATCGAGCACTGGAATACGAAAAACAGCCGCCAGATGAAGCCTGGAATGCAGTTGAAGTTTTCAGGAAAAAATAATAACTGCATCGGCTACGGAGAAGCAAGTTCGCTGCGGTATCGCTCGGCATCGTCGGGACGACCGCAGGCCTCGTATAAGGCGACAAGCCGCTGCCGCGCGATGTTCGTGCGCGGATTGTCGCTGCCCTGTGATTTCTTGAGTGTGCGGTAGCTCTCTAGCAGTATCGGCTCGGCTTCAGCAAACCGCTTCTGACTCGTTAGGCACTCGCCAAGCGCGCCGCCGGCAAGCGCGCTTAGGAAATGCTCTTTCGGTAAATTCCCGTCCCGCATTTTTGTCGTCTCGCGTAATATCTCTTCGGCTTTTTGAACTTTACCGGTTCGATTCAAGATTAAGCCTTCGATCATCAGTGCGGTTGCGAAATTGATGTACTGCGGTCCTGAAATCTTGGGATAAATCTTTAAAGCCTGTTCGATCTTGTCCTGTGCTTCGAGGGGTCGGCTCTGCCGGTAAAGCGAATACGCCTGCCAGCGCAGATTAACGGCGAGCCAAAGATGTTCGTCGCCAAGCAAGCGCCGGTAAATTTCTTCACCTTCAATCAAATTGGCGTTGGCTTCTGCAAAATTTCCTTCCTCAGACAAGAAGCCTCCAAGAGTGCTAATTGCGTAACCAAAGTCGGCTGTGTTTGCAGAGGAAGTCTGATGGAGCGCAGCGACGCTTTCACGTTGTTTTTTGACCGCTCGTCGATCTTCCCCTGATCCATCAGCGTCAGAACCAGGATGCTGCGGATGAAGTTCAGCGTGGTCTTTGATTTTTCCGACGTTTTGGCCGCAACGGGCAAACTTTCGCGCAACAAACCTTCGGCTTCGGCCCGAATTTCCCTGCGACCGGCGCAGAACGGCAAAATTTGAAAGTGCGTTCGCGAGATCGGTGGCTTCCAAGGTTCCCTTCTGATATTCAGTTCGCAACGCCGGCAGAATTTCTCTGCAGATGCCTTCTGCTTCGGCATTGCGCGCTTGTGAGGCAACTGCGTCGGCTAGAGAGACTTTAATTTTCAGTCCGGTTAAATCTTCGCGATTGCCTTGGCGGTTGTGTTCCAAGGCCATACGGAAGCGTCTTTCCGCTACATCGAAAAAACCTTTGATGCATAGCTATCGCCGAGGATGAAATTTAATTTGGCTTTGACGTCCGATTGTCCAGAAAAGTCTCCTTTGTCCAACTGCGTAGCTGCTCTGTCCAGCACATCTTTCACCGTGATCGTTTGACCTTCGCCTTTTCTCAGAGCCGTGTTCGGGTCGGCGTAATTCAGCATTTGCGAAAGAAATTCACTTACTGCTTCGGAGTTCGCCTTTGCTTGTTGCGCTTTGTGCGACTGGGCGAGTGTCGCGAGCATCCCGCCGATCAGGCTAAGCATCAGCAGTGCAGTGGCGGCGACACCGACACGATGGCGCCGCACGAATTTCGAGGCTCGACAGCCAACGGTGTCCTTGCGCGCGCGAACGGGCAGCCCATCCAGATGCCTGCGAATATCTGCGGCGACCTCCGCGACGGATGAGTAACGGCGTTGCGGTTCCTACTGTGACTGCGACTCCATCCCGGGTCAGAGAAGGACACAACTCCACATACACGATTTCACTCTCCGCAAACGCTCCCGATAACCTTAGAATGGGCTTTTTGATGAGCGGGACAGCTACCATTGGGACAGACTACACGCTGAGCGGAACAGGTTAACGGTAATCTTGGTAGAGTTACCATTCCGGCCGGACAATCTTCAGCCATCGTGATATTGCATGTTGTCACCGATGGAATAACTGAAGGAATTGAGAGCGTGAAATTGACTCTCCGGAATGGAAGTGGTTATCGGGTAAGCTCTCCAAGCAGAGCAATGGTCCGCATTTCTGATCCGTAGAAGATTGACTACCGGGGCGCAGTCGAGGCCGCGGTCGTTAGGCTGCACGCCTCGTGAGATTTCGCTGCCCTTGCTGAAGTAGTGGCGCCTGATCGGTGCACCTCGGATTCATTTCGAGACTGCTCTTTCCGCGACGGAATCTCAGCAGCTTAGATCCCGATCATGAAATCTGTGTAATCCGCGGTTTCTTTTTGTCCTCGGTCAGCGTAAAGAACGCGCATGACGGAAGCGCCGCGAAATTTTCATTTTCTCGGAATTTGCGGAACGGCCATGGGCGCCGTTGCCGTTGCGCTCCAGGAGCGGGGCTTCAACGTAACGGGATCGGACGAAAATGTTTACCCGCCCATGTCGAGCTTTCTCCAGGAGAAGGGAATTGCCCTAATGGAAGGTTATCGCGCCGAGAACATCCCAGCGGATGTGGAGGTTGTGGTCATCGGCAACGCGATGAGGCGGGGAAACGCGGAGGTGGAAGCAGTGCTGAACCGAAAACTGCTTTATTTATCGCTGCCAGAAGTGCTCAGGAATTTTTTCCTTCGGGGGCGCCACAATCTGGTGGTCACTGGTACGCACGGAAAGACCACCACGACGGCATTGCTTGCTTGGATTATGGAGAAAGCTGGACGCAAACCAGGTTACTTAATCGGCGGCGTTCCAAAGAACTTTGGCGAAGGAGCGCGGTTAAACGAGTCGAAATATTTCGTGATTGAAGGCGACGAGTACGACACTGCGTTTTTCGATAAGCGCTCAAAGTTTGTTCACTACCTTCCGGAACTAGTAATTATCAACAATATCGAGTTCGACCATGCGGACATCTTCAACGATCTCGACGATATCAAGCTCAGTTTTCGCCGTTTATTAAATATCGTTCCTCAAACTGGGATGATCATCGTAAACGGGGACGATCCCAATGCTGTTGAGGTTGCCAAAGATTGCCTCGCGCAGATGGTCGAGGTCGGTTTTTCAAAAAACTGCGCTCAACGGATCAGGGACGTAGCGTATTCATCCAGCGGATCACGATTCAAACTCGGTGACGATGTCTTCGAGATTCCGCTCGTGGGCGAATTTAACATTCATAACGCCGCTATGGCCGCGACGGCAGCGCGGTTTTATAACGTGCCCACAGAAAAAATCGCCAGCGCGTTTAAAACCTTTTGCGGCATTGCGCGCCGGCAAGAGCTTCGGGGCGAAGTTCGCGAAATAAAGGTTATTGACGATTTCGGCCACCACCCTACCGCTATTGCGCAGACGTTGCGGGCACTGCGTCATCGCTTTCGCGGCCAGCGCCTATGGGCCGTATTCGAGCCCCGCTCGAATACCACCCGGCGGGCGGTGTTTCAACAGCAACTCCCGGAAGCGCTGAAGATCGCTGATGGCGCCTTCATCTCACAGGTGGCCCGCCTGGAACAAATCCCGGAAAATCAGCGGCTCAAACCGGAGCAGGTCGTAGAGGCACTTAAGGATGCCGGTCGGCCTGCGTTTTACGAATCAAATGCCGATGCTATTGTCGACCGGATCCTTCCAATGCTGCGACCGCAGGATGTCATCGTGGTCTTCAGTAACGGTGGGTTCGATCGCATCCATGAGAAACTGCTCGCGCGACTGCGAGCTTGAAGGAGCTGCCTCCTCCTTTGCCTCGCCGGCCGTAAATCTCAAAACTCGGGCTATTCCCTCGCGACGCTTGTATGATCGTGAACGATACGCCAGCCTTCCGGCAGAAACTTGAAAACTAGCGTAAAGCGCCCATGCGGCTGGTCGTTTGCACGTTTTAATGCCCAACGGCCAAGCACAACTGCCGCCTCAGGGGAGAGCATGTTAACTTCAATCTCGGAGAACGACAATTTGCCCATCATTGTGCGGTCAGAATACTTTTCGCTGTATCGTTTGCGGACCGTCTCCCAACCGCGCCTGACTTCGTCACCTGAAACGAAAAGGGTCGATGCCGATTTTGCATAGCCGTTCATAAATTCATCGATCGCGCCACGGTTCCATGCATCCTGTTGTGCGCGAAGTACTGATTGAATCTCCGCGACTGAATCTGCAGCGTTTACTGACGCGGCGCCGACGAGAGCCACGATCAAGATACAAGCACCCATCGCGATCGGAGTAGCGACTCCTGCATTTTGGGCAACCTTGAGTATGGTTTGCAAATGGGGCGATCTCTTATAGATTTCGTCTCCCTGCCGCCTCCTGCCCAGGCAGTGAAGGAGAGCTCCAGTTGAGGGAAATACGTTGACGGGTTTCATAAATCTACTACGGTCGCCCATCCAGCAAAGTAAGACTTTGGACCGGCTTTTTTGTATCGCCACACTCGTGCTTGCCAGCGCGACAGCGGCTTCCGCTCAGCGCGAATCGCAACGCCCGACTGTGCCAACGGTAAAGTCGGTCAATCCTCAAGCGCCGACAGATCCTCCTGCCGCTCCTCCGAACGCGCCAGCCACCGTTCGGCTGCAATTTCCCAACAGCGACGTAGTCGATGTGCTGCATCTCTATGAGCAGCTCACCGGAAAGAAGCTGGTGATGGATAACTTCGTGCAGGGCAAGGTAAACATTTTCATTGCTAAAGACGTATCGCGTGAAGAAGCAATCAAAATCATAGAGATGAGCATGGCGCTCAACGGAATTTCACTTGTTCCTGCAGGGCGCGACATCGTGGACGTTGTTGGGGCCGGCCAAAATCCGCGCAAGGCACCGGTTCCAATCATCTCGGACCTGGCGGACATTCCTGCAGGTAATCCTGTTGTCAGCTTTTTGTTCCGGTTGCAGTATGCCGACCCACAGGAACTTCAGCAAGTTTTGATGGCATATTTTCAGGGGAGCTCAGGCACGATCAACATCCTCGCGTTGCCCAAATCCTCCAGTCTTTTGGTGACACAGAACGCTGATATCATCCGGCAACTTGCCGGTGTGATCGAACAGGTCGATGTGGCGCCGGCGGAAGTGGTAAGTGAATTTATAAAGCTCGATCGCGCTGATGCCAGCAAAGTGGTCGACATGCTGAAGGAAATTTTCGAAAAGGGGTCTGACACTTCCGGCGGTCAGCCTGGAGTTCGTGGCGTGAAGGTGCCGGGAGCAGTGCCGCAGCCCGTATCTGTCGAGGGAGGAAACGGTGGTCTTCTTTCCGAAGAATCAGTCATCGTCGGGAAAATCAAGATTACTCCCGACATCCGCACGAACCGCATTCACATCGTAACGCGGCCGATTAATATGCCTTTTATCCGGCAACTGATCCACGAGTTTGACGCGAATGTTGAATTTGCGAAGCCGGTTACTCGCTATTTGCAGTACGTTTCCGCCGGTGACGTTTTGCCTGTGCTGGTTCAGGCGCTGACTGAGCCGGGCACGGAGGGTGCTGGCGGGGCTCCAGGCGGCGGACTCCCGGGCGCCAGTCCGCAGCAACAACAGCAACAACAGCAACGAGGAGGTGCAGGAACAAATTCCTACTTGAATCAGAACAGCTCCACTGGCTTAGGAGGGAGCTCGGGCGGTAGCACATTGAACATTTCGGAGGAACTTTCCACGGAACCGGTAAACACTACGCCGCAGGCCGTCACCGTCGGAAATTCCAAGCTCATCGCAGATCAGCGCGCCAACTCCATCATCGTCCTCGGAAACCGCGAGGTTGTGGTGAAAGTAGAAAAGATTCTCGACCAGATGGACGTCCAAGCGCCGCAGGTGGCGCTGAGCACGGTCATCGGTCAATTGACACTCACCAACAACGAGGAATTCGGCGCGGATTATTTTGCAAAGTACGGTAAGCGGTTTGTGGGAATCTCAAATAACCTACAGGGATTGCCGAATGCTCCGGCAATTCCTCTTCCGAATACCTCAGTATCGCCCGCTCCCCTCACCGGCAACATTCTCGATCCCTCGAATCTAATCAACTTCAGTCAGATTATTCAGAACGTAGGTGGCGGTACAAACCTTTATGTCGCAGCTGGTAATGCGTTCGCCACGATTGTGCATCTACTGGAATCCACCAGCCGATTCAAAGTTCTCTCGCGTCCGACAGTTTTCACAAGCAACAACAAGAAGGCTATCATCGCTTCCGGCCAAGAGGTCCCGGTTCCCGTAAGCACGCTTACAAATGCGGCCGTGAACGTTGGGACTACAGCAGCTGTTTCGGCGAGCATCGAGTACAAGCAGGTCGTGCTTCAACTCGAGGTCGTGCCTCTCATTAACTCCGAGAAGGAAGTGTCGCTCGATATTTTGCAAAAGATCGACAGTATTGTGCCTGGTGGAAACGTAAACATCAGTGGCAACTCGGTGCCAACAATCGACACGCGTTATATCCGTACTAATGTTTCCGCTAACAATGGATCGACTATTATCCTAGGCGGATTGATTGAAGACCAAAAGCAAAAGGGTTACAGCGGTATTCCTTACCTCTCGCGCATTCCCCTTTTAGGCGCGGCGTTCCGTGGCACGTCAACAAGTAAGGAGCGCCGAGAGTTAATCATTCTCATGTGTCCGCAGGTGACGTTGACGAAGCTGGATCAGTACCGACTGCGCCAAAAGTGGGAGAACACCAATACACACTTTGGTCCGGAGCTCGATCAGGGAGAGTGTCCCGACTGCCCCAAAACAGATGAAGGTAAGCAGATCAACTTGCCGCCACCCGATTTTCCCGCCGCAAAAGACATGCATTAGTCCCCCGTAACCGCAATGAAACAAACAGCGTTCGCGTTAATTTTCAGTTTTGGTTTAACGATCGCCCACGCAGATGAGTTTGACATAGTGGATTACGGTATTTTCCGTTCAACCGATCCCTTGGCTCAACGTGACGAATACGGTCTTATCCATCAAGGTCGCGAGGTGAATGCGACGGATTTCGCGCCGCGACGTTCCTGGCGCTTCTGTTATTATTTCAAGTCTGGCGAACACCTCATTTTGGATCCGGCTTACGTCGGTTCCATGCAGACTGCGTTGAAACGATTGGGTTATTATTGTGGCCCTGTTGACGGTGTTTTTACGTCGCAAGTGGCTGACGCCATCGCACGCCTTCAAAAAAACTATTCCATGCGTGTAACGGGAACCCTTACTGAACCCGTGCGGCGAGCATTGCACATGCCCTGAGACTTGCTGAATGAATGCAGCTCCAAGTCAATCGTTGATCAATTTGCTGCTGAAGAGCGGCGTGCCTTCAACAGAAGAGGCGGCGCAGTTGGCGACAAACCTTAACGGCGGTTCGTGGGTGAACCAAGTGCTCGACTCGGGCAAGGTGGACGAGCAACGCTTCCTCGCCGCAATTGGGAATTTCTTCCAAGTGCCCGTCGTCTCGGTTGATGCAAAGAACATTGATCGCGCGACTTTATCGATTCTGCCGAGCCGTTTCGTGTTTCAACATCATATTTTGCCAATCGAGACGAAGGAGAATTCGGTCGTTCTAGCGACCTACGATCTTTTCAATTCCGTCGGCCGGCAGCTCGCCGGGCAGCTATTAAAAAAACCCGCCGAATGGGTGCTTGTGCCGCGGGCGCAACTCCTGCGCGCGATGAAAACACTTTACGGAGTCGGGGCGGAAACATTCGATGAGATTCTGAAGACTAGAGGGTCCATGGATGCGCTTGAGGACACTGATGTGGCGATTGAGTTGAATGCCGACGACCCCGAGGCTTCTGTAGTAAAATTCGTTAACCAAATAATACGGGAAGCAATCGCCGAGCGCGCGACAGATATTCACGTCGAACCGCTGGAGAACGATCTGCGCATCCGGTACCGAATCGACGGAATTTTGCACGAAGTCGCTGTGCCGCCGCAATTGCGCGTGTTGCAATCGGCCATCATCTCTCGGTTGAAAGTAATGTCGCACATGGACATCGCCGAGCGCCGACTCCCTCAGGACGGACGGATGAATTTGGTCGCAGGCAATCAAGAAATCGATGTGCGCGTTTCGACCATTCCAACTGTTAATGGCGAATCAATCAGTCTTCGGTTGCTAAGTCGTGGAGACCAGCAGTTTGGATTTGACCGCCTCGACCTAAGCAAGAAGCAGGAGGAAATTATTCGTCATCTGCTGGCGCAGCCCAATGGCATCATCCTACTCACAGGACCGACCGGGTGCGGTAAATCGACGTCGTTGTATTGCTTTTTGAGCAGCATCAATTCCGTGCAGCGGCGAATCATTACCATTGAAGAACCCGTTGAATATCGGATACCCGGTGTTTCACAAATCGACGTGAAGCCCGAGATTGATCTGACGTTCGCGAAAGGACTTCGCCATATTCTGCGACAGGATCCAAATGTCGTAATGGTTGGTGAGATTCGCGATATCGAAACTGCGGATATTGCCATCCGCGCGGCCATGACTGGTCACCTGGTCTTCAGTACGTTACACACCAATGACGCCGTTGGAGGCATCACGCGTTTACTCGACATGGACGTAGAGCCATTTCTGCTCGCCTCGGTTGTAAAATCTTTTATCGCTCAACGGCTTGTACGCACGGTTTGCCTCGACTGTGCACAATTAGTTGATTACCCTCGCGAGTATCTGGTCGAAATCGGTTTTCCCGTGAAGGAACATGGCACCGCCTTCCGACGGGGCGCAGGTTGTGATCAATGCCGGCACACTGGATACCAAGGGCGCGCTGCAATCTACGAAGTTTGCCTTATTACTGAACCCTTGCGCAAGCTGATCATGCGAAAGCGCGACGGCGGTGAACTCAAGCAGTGCGCGATCGCCGAAGGGATGGAGACCTTGCGTCAAGACGGCTGGCGCCGCGTGGTACAAGGCAGTACCACGATCGAAGAGGTAGTGCGAGTGACACAAACGGATGAAGTGATGGCTGAGACGGCTGTGGAAGCCGAGCCGATGGTAGCAGTCGAAGCGGAAACAGCCGAAATACGCTAGTCCCGACAGTTTGGTTTGTTATTCGCCCCGCAATTCACGAATTGCTTTAGCATAATCTTTCGAATGAAAGATTGAGGTGCCAGCGACGAGCACGTTAGCGCCGTTAGTGACCGAGATTCGAGCCGTCGTGGCATTGATACCGCCGTCCACCTCAATATCGATTTTGTGCTCGTGGGTTTCGTTCCATGCCGCTGCACGTCTGACCTTCTCCATCTGATCAGCACGGAAAGGTTGTCCGCCGAATCCGGGATGCACAGTCATAACGAGGAGTAGATCGACATTATCGAAAAACGGTTCGACCAAATCGAATGGCGTTTCGGGATTTAATGTGATACCGGTTCGGCAACCGGCCTCGCGAATCTGCCCTAAAGTTTTTAAGACCTCGTGTTTAGCTTCCGGTTCCACGTGAACCGTAATTGAGTTCGCGCCAGCTCTGACGAACCGCGTCACATAGTGATCGGCATGCTCGATCATCAGATGGACATCCAGCGGCAGACTGGTTTCTTTTCGTACGAACCGAACAATGTCGGGCCCAAAAGAAATATTGTCGACAAAATGTCCGTCCATTATGTCGCAATGAATCCAATCGGCGCCCGCAGCTTCGACTCGGTGGATCTCTTCGGCAAGCCGTGAGAAATCAGCGGCAAGAATGGATGGGGCAACGATCACTTTTCCCATGGAATGACGGAGTAATTGACAGTAACAAGCATCGTAACACTACTTTCGCACTCCGACACTCCATCACGTGAACATAAATGCTTGACGGCAGCTTCCCGGCTTCTCATGTTACCGCGTTTCAGTCGGCCGAATCGCGCCACGGGACGGGTCCAATGGATCCGGCTCAGACGCGTGAACGCGTTTCTTTCGAGCTGGACAGTGCTGCTAATAAATAATTCATGTTCAACGGATTTTTCGGCTGGCTATCCAGCGACATTGGGATTGATCTCGGCACAGCGAACACTCTTGTTTATGTAAAGGATCAAGGGATCGTTCTGCGTGAGCCCTCGGTTGTAGCTGTACAAGCCGGCACGAACCGTGTCTTAGCGGTCGGGGACGAAGCAAAGCGGATGCTGGGCCGTACACCCGCAAACATTGTCGCGGTCCGTCCGCTTAAGGATGGCGTAATTGCCGATTTCGAAGTGACCGAGGCCATGCTGCGTCATTTCATAACGAAGGTGCACAACCGAAGGGTGCGCGTGCGGCCGCGCGTAGTTATTGCCGTCCCCTCTGGGATCACGGAAGTCGAAAAGCGCGCAGTGCGTGAATCAGCCACGCACGCCGGCGCGCGCGAAGTTTATTTGATCGAAGAGCCGATGGCAGCGGCCATTGGAGTAGGACTTCCAGTGCAGGATCCCGCTGGTAACATGATTATCGATATTGGCGGCGGAACGACAGAGGTCGCCATCATTTCACTTTCCGGGATCGTGTTCAGTCGGAGCGTGCGCGTCGCGGGGGATGAACTGGATGAGGCGATAGTGCAATACATGAAACGCGCCTACAATCTTATGGTGGGCGAACGCACTGCTGAGGAAATCAAAATCAAAATCGGCTCCGCATATCCCAGTGAGAAAGAAACGAGTGTCGAAGTTAAGGGACGCGATCTCGTGGCCGGTTTGCCAAAAACGCTCATGATTACTTCTCAAGAAGTGCGAGAAGCCTTACTTGAACCGATTTCGACGATTGTCGATTCCGTGCGCATCACTTTGGAACGATGTCCTCCGGAGCTTTCGGCAGATTTGGTCGATCGTGGGCTGGTGTTGGCAGGCGGCGGTGCCTTGCTGCGAGGCTTCGACAAGCTTTTGAGCGAAGAAACAGGGTTGCCCGTCCACGTAGCTGAAGATCCACTCAGCGCAGTAGCGGAGGGGACAGGCAAATGCCTCAATGAACTTAAGTTTTTGCGTCAGGTCGCCTCAGCGGATCGACAGTGGCGCTAGGAGCATTCACGAATTGGCGATTTCGGCGTACGGATCCGTTCGCCTTCTTTCGCTGAAATCGAGCTTTTCTAAATCGAGGCTCGCCGAAAGATCATTGGCGTTGACGGTCAATTCCCAATTGCGATGAGCCGAACGAACATCATCGCGTTGCTGGTTTTCGGCGCTATCCTGGGATATTTCCTCAGCTTCGGCCCGGAGACGACCCAGAAATTTAAAACCGGTGTGTATCGGCTGCTAGCGCCATTTTTGACCGGAGGTTCCGGAATCAAAAAAAGGATTACTTCGGTGAGATCAGGATTAAAGTCGCTTGACCAGTTGGAGCGTGAGAACGCTGCGTTAGAGGTCGAAAATCGAGAGTTGCGCGCTACCAACCAGGGCCTGCGCGATGTTGAACATGAAGTCAATCGGTTGCGCCACGCGCTTAATTATCGCGAGCGTTCGGTGTTTAAATTAGTCGCCGCTGAAGTAATCGCGCGAGATTCCTCGAGTTGGTGGCGAACAGTTACCATAAATCGTGGGAGGAGGGACGCCATCGAACCCGACATGTCCATCGTTACGGATGTAGGTCTGGTAGGAAAAACGACGACCGTGAGCGACACAATCTCCGTCGTATTACTAATTTCGGACGAAAGCTGCCGCGTAGCAGCTTCCGTGGAAGGAACCCGTGAGCAGGGAATCATTTCCGGTGAACGCATCACAGGTGGGATGGCTCCGGTATTGAACATGAATTTCTTGTCAAAACAGGCTGACCTGAAGCCGGGACAGAAAGTTTATACGTCAGGAGTAGGAGGTGTTTTTCCCTCCGGATTACTCATTGGAGCAGTCAAAACTTTTCGCGTCCGCGAACTGGATGGCCAGGCGCAGATTACACCCGCCGTCGATCTTTCTCATCTTGAGGATGTATTCGTTGTGACTGGCAAAAGATGATCTTTTTTGTTTGTCTGTTGGCATTGGTCCTGGCGGCGCAGATTACCGAACTTTTTCTCCCGACGCTACCGTGGCTTTATAATGCGCATGTTTACATCGTGCCAGTCATTGTTTTTTACGGCGCAATGGCGTTGCCGTTTCCGCTAATGCTCGCTTTGGCATTGTTCGCCGGGGTTTTACTGGATGCCCTTACTGTTCAGGTGATTGGGAGCAAGGTTGAAATCTCAGCGGGATCATCCATACTGCTTTACGGTGTTCTGGCAGGAATAATGCACGGCCTACGACCGCTTTTTGCCCGGGGTCGATGGGAAATGCATTGCATCCTGAGCGGCGTTTTCACCTCATTAATAGTTCTCTCGCAATATCTCATGATTACGTTTCGCCGCGGCTCACTGATCTTTACCCCTGAAGTTTGGTGGCAGATCGCCGGACCAGGTCTTTTCGCGATGGCCGTCGCGCCGATCTTCTTCTGGGCGTTGCAATGGCTCGGGCAAATCACCGGATATTCATACGGCCCGGAAGGGAGACAGATCGATGAGTAAACGGCGGTTGAGTTCCAGGCTACGGATCCAATTTCTCGGACTCTTCATGTTGTTGGGCATCGGCGCACTTGGGCTCAGGCTTTGGTGGATCCAGGTAGCGCACGGTCCGGACTGGACGGCTCAGATCCGGGGCAGTTCTCAGGCCACTGTGCGAATTCCCTCAGTACGCGGCGAAATCAAAGATCGTAATGGCGTCACCCTGGTCCAAAACCGCGCCAGTTACGAGGTGGATTTCTATCTTCCAGAAATGGTGAAAGGCTACCGCGAGCGTTTCGGTTCACCGCCGACGGCTGAATATCGGGCGACAATCAACGGGATGCCGAAAGATTTAAGGGAACCGGACATCATCAGGATCGTCAATAACGGCATCGTCCCGCGTCTCAATGATCTTGATCTCGCGCACGATTACAACGCGGCCAAGTTGCAGAAACACTATCGCAATGACACTGAAGTTCCATTTTCCTATGTAAAAGATATCGATTTTTCAACGCTGGCGAAATTCTCCGAGCATGATGTTGGATTGCCGGGAGTGGAACTCGCCATCAAACCCGTCCGTTCTTACGTTTATGGCGCGCTCGCGGCGCATCTTCTGGGTTACGTCGGTATTCCAAACGACATCGACAAAGAGGAGGCAGCAAAATTCACGTTTTACCAGGAAGACGTGGAGGGGAAATCGAACGTCGAAAAAAACATGGATGAGTATCTGCGCGGGAAACCTGGTGTGCGTTATTTACGGCGCAACGCAAAGGGTACCATTGATGGAATTTTGCGCGAAGACCCTCCGCAGCAAGGCGCTGATGTATTCCTAACGATCGATGCGCGTATCCAGGCGATCGCAGAGGAGGCGCTGCGCGCCGTACCTCGCGCGGGTGCGGTAGTTGTCGATCCAAACAATGGCAATATTTTGGCGATGGCCTCTGTTCCATCATTCGACCCGAATACATTCATCCCGAGTATCAAGGCGAATGATTGGAAAGCGTTGCAGAAAGATGAGGGCGATCCATTAGTCAATCGCGCGATTAGCTGCCTGCCGCCAGGCTCGACATTCAAGCTCATCACTTCGCTCGCCGGGTTGCGCGGTAAGAAAAATCTGGCAAACGCGCATTATAATTGCGGTGGCGGTGTGAGTTACGGCGATCATTTTTTCCGATGTTGGGTAGCCGAAAAACATTACACCCATGGAAATATCGGACTTGCGGATGCGCTTAAAGTATCGTGTGACTCGTTCTTCTATCAGTATGGTAACGCGGCAGGTATTCAGTCCATCGACCATGTCGGAAAGATGTTAGGAATTGGCGAAGAATCAGGTCTGCAACTCTCAGGCGAACAAACCGGCAATATGCCGGGGCCTGAGTGGATGCAAATTCATCACCCTCAGGAGAGATGGTCGCAGGCGCAAACTGCCAACGTTTCAATTGGGCAGGGCTACACGCTTGTTTCGCCGTTGCAATTGTCAATGGCCTATGCAGCAATCGCAAATGGCGGCATATGCTACTACCCGCGCTTACTCGATAAAGTTTTGAAGCAAGACGGCTCTCCGGTGCTGGATGAGCAAGGCAATCCAGCGGCCCCAGCGCCCCGGGTCCGATCGGACTTACGCCAGGAAATCTCTCCAGAACAAATCGAGCTGGTTCGCAAAGGTCTTTGGAAAGTTGTTAATGAAGACGGAGGCACGGGCGGCAGAGCACGCTTGAAGGATTGGGTAGTGGCAGGTAAGACCGGCACTGCACAGGCCAGTGAACGTGGACAAGAGGAAAACGTGGCATGGTTCGCCTGTTTCGCGCCGTATGATCATCCGAAGTATGTTGTCGCAGTGATGGTGCAGGGCGCCTCCGGACATGGCGGCGAAGTCGCGGGTCCGATTGCCGACAGAATTTTGGAACGCTCGCTCGCGCTGGATGAAGGAAAGTTCGATATGCAGGTGGCCTGGCTGGCGCCCGCACATAAAGCCAATCCGCTCCAGTTGGTCAAGGCCGTGAGTTATAATGAAAAAGGCGGGAATCTCGGCAGCGATGACGAAGAAGGTGCCAGTAATTCGCAAAACGCCCCTGCCCAGATGGCGAATTCAGAGGCTTCGCCTGACGTCGAACCGGAAGCAGATTCTCAAGGAAAAGTGCGCCGAAGAGGAAATGCTCCAGCGGCGCGCGCTGTCCCCGCCGCGCCCGCAGCCCCCCGCAACTTCTTTCAACGGCTCTTTGGAATACATTCGCAGCAAGCGCCTCCGACATCGCCGCCTACACGCAAGCGCACAACCACAAGATGAACCCCGGGTCAGAATCGTCACTACAGTTCACCTCACGAGTTTGGCTGAGGACCGGCCATCCCCTCCATTTTTATGATAGACAAGGTAAGAAAGATTTTGGGTCTTCCCTCCCGCAAGACAGGCAACAAGCTCATATTGAGCGTGGAAAAACTCGAGACCCGGGTGGCTTTGTTAGAAGGCGGGCGGCTCGAGGAATACAGCGTCGAGCGTAAGAGCTCCCGGAATATCGTAGGCAGCGTCTACAAGGGCAAAGTCAAAAACATTGAGATGGGTTTGAAGGCGATGTTCGTTGACATCGGCTTCGAGAAAAATGCATTCCTTCATTTTTGGGACGCAATTCCCGCCGCCCTCGACAGCGGGATCGAGGAAATCGACAGGCGGGCGAGCAAGCGGCCCCGAAAACGGATAACCGTTAAAGACATCCCGAGCATTTACCCGGTTGGCTCGGACGTCATCGTGCAGGTCACCAAAGGCCCGATCGGCACGAAAGGACCGCGCGTCACAACGAATCTAAGTTTTGCTGGGCGATATTTGGTGCTGATGCCTTTCAGCGATCGGAGCGGTATTTCGCGAAAAATCGAGGAACCGAAAGAGCGCGAGCGGTTGCGCAAGATCCTGCACCAACTCGATATTCCCGAAGGCGTTGGTGTCATTATCCGCACAGTCGGAGAAGGTCAGCGGGCCAGGTATTTTGTGCGCGACCTGCGCGTTCTTCTTGACCAGTGGACTAAAGTCGAGCGCGCGATCCGGGATAACCCCGCTCCCTGCCGACTCTTCGAAGAACCGGATTTGGCCGAGCGCACTGTGCGCGATTTTCTCACCGAAGAAATCAACGAAATCGTTTGCGACGATCATGCAGCAACGGACCGGATGACCGACATGGTCGGTCAAATCTCACGCCGCGCACGAAACCGCGTTCGCCACTATGATGGCGCGACGCCCATTTTCGAGACTTACGGTGTGCAAAAGCAGATCGACGATGCATTTCATCGGCAGGTCTGGCTCAAGTGCGGCGGCTACATTGTGATTGACGAGACTGAAGCGCTGGTCGCGATCGATGTAAACACCGGACGCAACAAAGGCGGGCGCGACGTTGAAAGGACCATCCTGCAAACCAATTTGGAAGCGGCGGACGAGATCGCGCGGCAGCTTCGGTTACGTAACATTGGTGGTCTCATCATCGCCGATTTCATCGACATGAAAGGCCGCAAAGATCAGCAGGCTGTTTATGCGTTGATGAAGGAAAGACTCAAGCGTGACAAAGCCAGAACCCACGTGCTTCCCATTTCACAACTCGGGCTGATGGAAATGACCCGACAGAGGGCCCAGGAAAGCCTTAGCGATACTATTTATGAAAACTGTACGTATTGCGGGGGGCGAGGCGTAGTGAAAACGATCATGACCACCAGCGTAGAGCTGCACAGAACACTTAACACCGTGATGCGCCGATATCAGGACTCTATTCACGACATCCGGGTCATCTTGAACCCAGACGTTTTGAAACGCTTAAAAGAGGAGGATGAAGAACTGCTGGTCGAACTTGAGCGCCGTTACGCGGGACGATTAATGTTTCGGGGTGACCCGACATTTCATCACGAAAAGTTTGTCATTACTGATGCGAATACCGGGGTAGAACTGAAACCTTAAGGAGATCATTTGCAGTTGAAAAGGCTTGCAATCCTGGGCGACTCGCCTCACACTCACGGCATCCAAACGCGCACGGAAGTCGTTTAGCGATTGGGCGCGTGCCTTTTGGAAGGGCGTAACCAAAAAGGAGAAACAGATGATAAGGCTGCTGTTGTGCCTGATAGCGGTGGGTTTGTTCACTTCAGCTGCTTTCGCTGGTGATGGCTATTCTGGCAAGGAAATCAAGCAGGTTGCTCCGCCGCCTTGCCCTGAGTGGTACGCAAACAATGAGTTTAACGTAAGCCTGTGGGGCACTTACGTTTTCACGGGGACAAATTGGGGAAAC
>DASTMV010000106.1:0-4455 GCA_035713885.1 Candidatus Udaeobacter sp.
TATCGACGATATGTAGAAGCTGCACGTGCGCGCCAAATTGCCGTGCGACGGCAAGCGCGTACGGAATCGCTTTTAGTGACGAACGCGAGAAATCAATCGGCACCAGGATCCGATTAAATCGGTGAGGCTCAGAAGTGGTTCCGCGTCGACGCGGTTTCCCAATGAGTTGCGTGGCAATTGCCGAGCGGGCAGGCAAGGTTTTCATGTGGCCACTTTGCGATGCCCAGCCAGGCGCGGCTCTGCGCGAATTGCTAAACGCTCGTCATTTTTTGGCTGCAAAATCTGAACAAATCCGGCAACCTTCAGGGCACCGTCCGAGTCAATCCGCCGGTGAGAGCATGTGATATTTGCTGCCCTTAAGGATTGGTCCTTCGGTAGTGCCGCTTAAAAATTGTACAACCACCGGGTTCTTTGATTGCCGCATGTGCTCGGGCGTTCCCTGTTCGGTGATTTTTCCGTGATACAACATGGCCATGCGTGTGGCCACGTGAAACGCGCTGTCCATCAGATGTGTGACAATGATCGATGTCGTTTTCGTCCTGTTTGTGAGATCGATGATCAGTTCATCAATCAATGCGGCTATGACTGGGTCCAGACCCTGAGTTGGTTCGTCGAACAGGATCAGTTCCGGCTCCATCATCAACGCCCGAGCAAGCCCGACGCGTTTGCGCATGCCGCCGCTTAATTCGAATGGCATCGCTTTGCCTTCATCAGTCAACTCGATCATCTCCAACTTTTCATCGACAAGCTTGTCGGTCTCAGCGGCTGTTTTGTTCGTTAGCTCCTGTAACGGTAGAGCCAGATTTTCGCGTACCGTGAGCGAGCTTAATAATGCTGCATCTTGATACACCATTCCCATCCGCGTCCGAATTGCTTCCAGCTCGTGATCGTTCATTTGTGAAACCTTGTGTTGGTTAAAGAAGACCAACCCTTTGTTTGGTTTCAGAATACCTAGGATCAACCTCAGAATCGTCGTTTTGCCAGCGCCACTTTGCCCGATGATGACGAGGCGTTCCTGAGGATCGACGACCAGCGAAACGTCGTTCAGCACTTGTTTGTCATTAAACCGCATGCTCACGTCCCGCAGTTCGACGATATGTTGCGTCGGGGTCGTCCCAGTTTTAGTTGTGGCAAACGCCTGCGTCATTGGCTGAAATGCGATTCGCGGAACCTGTTGGTCTTTCGCCGTTCTGAAAAGCGGTGTGCCACGAGCTTTCGATCCTTTTTCGTGAGCGCCTTTCCTCTCGGTGAATTTTGTGGTTGCTACCGAATTGCAGACGCACGCATCTTTGTCGGGCCCTTCTTCGCGAGTTTCGCCGCTCCGATTTGAGGATGGGACGGCACGACCAGAATGGAACAAGGTGCATGGCGCACCACTTTCTCCGCGATGCTCCCAATCAAGGCATGTTCGAAACCGGTTAGTCCGTGCGTGGAGCTGATAATCAGATCAACGTCTTGGCTTTTTGCAAAGTCACAGATATCCAAAACCGGTGACCCCTCAGTAAAGACAGTTTCAAATTTTACTCGGCCAAAGTCTGCCGCCTGGACAAGCTTTCGCATTTGGCGCTGGGCATTTTTGCGGGCCGCTGCTTGCAAGCCGGGAATGTCGTAAAGGGCGGTGCCTACACATGAATAGACGTAGCCGAGATAAGTGGCATACAGCAATGTGATCTCCGCCCCCAATTCATTCGCGAACCCGATCGCGTACTGGAGCCCTTTTTGCGAGCAACCGGAGAAATCGACCGGTACGAGAATTTTTTTATAATCAGGACTCTCTTTAGCCGAACGTTTGCCGGCTTGGCGCACGACGAATATCGGGCAGGGCGCGTGCTGCACCACACGTTCTGCCGTGCTGCCCAGGAAGACATGCTTTAAGCCTGTATAGCCATGTGTAGGCAGGACGATCAGATCGGCCGAAATTTCCCGCGCCAGATTGCAAATCTCATGAAACGCAGAGATGTCTTTTCTCAGATGCGTTTGGTCTCGTGAGGACAATCCAGCTTTATTTGCAATGGACTTGAGCTCTTCAGCCAACCGCTTGTCCTGACGCTCTTCAGGCAAGAACTCCGATGATATCACCGGCCCCATGAAATCAGCGGGATATTGCCACTGATGTACGTGTGTAAGGTGAATGGTAGCGCGGAACCGCTGGGCCAACCACTTCGCAATTGCGATAGCCTCAACCGACAGCTTCGAAAAATCGATCGGCACGAGAATGTTCTTAATGCTCAGCTTTTTCATGGGGATAAAATTAACCGTTCCGCGGAGCTTAACATCTTATTGATTGTGAAAAGCAACTCGTTTCTTGCGCCGAAAAGCAGCGTTCAGTGCGCTGATGGTGCGGCTCCGAATGAAGAAAGCTCCCGGTTCAATTCTGGCGATGCGTCGACATAAACATCCATTTGCTGTCCAACGTAAATTGGCAATCTGCCACGCTCGAAACTGTAGATGACCTGCAAGACGCGAGTGTCCACGCGCTCAGTAGGTGCGCCCGTCAACGAAATTTTCGGAATGACGTACGGTTCAAACCGGACAAAATGCAGCCTCGTGCTGATCTTGTTGTTACCTTGAAGAAAGCCGATCGCCGGAGCATCGGGGCGCACACGCCAGGCGTCGTGTTCATCGACATCGACGCGCACATTCAGTGGTTCAACGCTGCCAAACAGGATGAGTGGCTGAACCAAAACGCCAGTCGGCGCGTACTCTCCCACGCGGACCTTTAGTTGCATCACCTGGCCATCAACAGGCGCGCGCACGGTCAGGCGTTCAAGGTCAGTCTTCGCCGCTTCCAAGTTTGCCTGGGCCTGTAAATACTGCGCTTCGGCCGTATCTGCAGCATGCCGACGGGTCTCGAGATCTTCCTCGCTAATTACCTTCTTGGCGATGAGTTGGTTGCCGAGTTTCAGTTCGTATTTCGCCTGCTCCATTTGCGCGCAGGTAGCATTCACTGCCGCGGCGTCAGTTGCGATTAGTGCGCGTTGCGCACGATCATCGATTGTGAACAAGGAATCGCCAGCTTTCACGTGGCTCCCGATTTGTACATAGATTTTCGAGACAATCCCGGCGATTTGTGTCCCGATGGCAATGTTTTCGGTGTTTGCTTCGGTGATTCCGGCACCGGCGATGAACGCGCGATAGGGCGGTTGGGGCGCTTCCGACACTGGCTTGGCCGGCGGCAAAGTCTTGTTGGCGCGAAATGCGATTACCAACCCTATGAGAATGCCAATGAGCGCGATGACTGGCAGAATGTACTTTCGAAACATAAGGTCAGGATTTGGTTTCCATTTCTTGCGGAGAGTTGAGCACGCGCGTGATAACGCCGTCTGCCATCAGCGCGATGCGATCAGCGAATTCGAAGATGCGGGCGTCATGGGTCACAACCAAAAGCGCGCGACCTTCCCCAACAGCAAGGTGACGCATTAACTCCATCACCTTGTGGCCGGTTTCGCTGTCCAGCGCACTCGTCGGTTCGTCGCAGACGATGAGCCGCGGGTTGTGAATGAGCGATCTCGCAATGGCAATGCGCTGTTGCTGGCCGCCGGAAAGGTCGAGCGGAAACGAGTTCATCATCCGGTCGTCGAACCCGACTTTACCCAGCATCTCCGATGCGCGCCCAATTGCGCTGCGGCGATTGGCGCCATTGATGATCAGTGGAACCGCCGCATTCTCAACAGCGGTCAGAGCAGGAATCAAATTCCACGCCTGAAACACAAAGCCGATGTTACTGCCACGAAACCTTGTTGTTTCGTCCACAGACATGCGCGTGTAATCACGATCGAAGACCGAACAGTCGCCTCCGTCGCGGCCAAGCACGCCGGCGATCACTGAGATGAGTGTTGTTTTACCCGAACCTGATGGTCCAACCAGCATCATCAATTCGCCGGTGCGCACTTCGAGGTCGACGCCGCGCAAGGCCCGGACGGCAGCAGTGCCGCTGCCGAAAGTTTTGGTCACGTTCGCGCAACGAACAGCCGGCCGATAGCTTGTTTCAGCTTTGCTACTTGCGAAATGAGGTTCAGCGGCAACCATAAATTTCCTTAGTTGCGGAACACGATCGCAGGTTCCAATTTTATCACTTTCCGGATACTTAGAACAGCCGCGCCCACGCAAATGATCATCACCGCTGCCGCGCTCACAAGCAGCAATTGCCATGGAAATTGAAATGCGATTTGGGTGCGTCCGGTCAAAATTCCACCCCACGCCGAGGCCGCACCAATTCCTAATCCGTATCCGACAGCGCCGACCTCAGCCGCTTGAAGCGATATCATCTGCAGCAGCTTGCGATTGGTCGTACCCATGGCTTTGAGCGTTCCGAAATAGCGCAGGTTATCGAGAGTAAAATTGTAGAAAGTTTGACCCGAAATCGCGATCCCGACAATGAATCCGAGCGTCACCACGGTCAGAAAGTTGATCGGCATGCCGGTGTACTTGAGAAAGTACCAAAAGGTCAGCTTC
>DASTMV010000107.1:0-6594 GCA_035713885.1 Candidatus Udaeobacter sp.
AGCTGGGTAGAGTTGTTATTTTCGCTGCGGGCACAGGCAACCCGTACTTTTCCACCGACACGACGGCGGCATTGCGTGCGAGCGAGATTCGCGCCGATGTGATTCTCAAGGCCACGAAAGTTGATGGCGTTTACGATCGTGATCCAAACAAGTATCCGGATGCACGCCGCTACGATCGGCTCACGTTCACCGAGGCGCTAACCAAGCGTCTCCAAATCATGGACTCGACCGCGTTCAGTCTTTGCATGGACAACAAAATCCCCATCGTCGTGTTCGATATGTATGAGCCCGGAACTCTTCGCGACGCCGTCCTGGGACGAAATATCGGAACTTTGGTTTGCGATGAACCTTCACCGAAGTAGACATTCAGCGATATGAGCACAGATGACATTCTTCTTGAAGCGGAGATGTCGATGGAAAAAAGTGTCGATTACATGGTGCACGAATTTGCCGCGGTGCGCACCGGCAAAGCGTCACCAGGTCTGGTCGAAAACGTCGATGTGCACGCATACGGATCGACAATGAAACTGAAGCAACTGGCTTTAATCACCACTCCCGAGCCGCGTCTGCTCGTTGTGCAGCCATTCGATGCCGGAACAGTACAAGACATTGAAAGGGCGCTTAAGGAATCGAAGATCGGTATCACGCCGGCGATTGATGGAAAAATAATTCGTCTGCCAATTCCCGAACTTTCAGAGGAGCGCCGAAAGGAACTGGTGCGTTCGTTAGGTAAGATGGCCGAGGAAGCGCGGGTGCGTGTACGGGCGAACAGGCGCGCTGCAATGGATGAAGCTAAAAAACTAAAAGGCTCCGGCGGTCTGACCGAGGATCAGTTGCGCGACGTTGAAGACGAAGTGCAAAAGCTCACCGATCGCTTCGTCAAATCAATCGATGATCACCTCAAGCACAAAGAAGCCGAGGTCATGAAGGTGTAACCGCGGCGTGAGTTCTCCACGTCTAATTACTTCAGCACATCTCCGGCACTGACAAGCGGTGCGCTAGCTACGCTCTATCACACAGCGAAACTTTCGCCGCAGGAGCAGTGCGCGACCGCGTTTGGATTAGTGACCTTGAAGCCGCCTTTTTGCAAGTCTTCACTGTAATCAAGCACGGAGCCGCTGACGAAAAGCGCACTCTTTGGATCGACCACCAGCCGCACGTTTTGCGTCGGAACAAGAATGTCGCGCTCATTCGGTCCATCTACCAAATCCATTACGTACTGAAGACCGGAGCAGCCGCCCCCTACGACCTTCAAGCGCAGCGCGCCCTCTGGTCTGCCTTTTTCTTGAAGGAGTGAAGCTAATTTGTGGGCCGCCGTCTCCGTCACGCTGATCAGGCGCTCATTTCCAATCTTGTAATTGATCGTTGTGTCTGTAGTCATCAGCCGTGTGCTTTAAATATTATCCTTTGGCGTCGCACCGCGAAGCAATTCGGCTACCTCGTTCTGCACATGTTCTAATTCATCGAGGTGCAATTGCGGATCAGGCACAATGAAAACGTCGCCTGTAGAGCCCTGTTCGTAAATGAAAACGCGGTTTCCGGCATCGCGGGATTCGGTCTTCACTTGTTTTAAAACGCGTTTTCGCTCAAGCATCGCGGCAAGAACATAGCAGGCATTTGCAGGGGGAGAGTCCGACGCCATTAAACGTCGAAAGAGTTGCTCCCCACTTTCCTTCGGCACCGGTTCGGCCGGTTTAGGTGGCAACGGTTCATAACGCGATTTCCAAAATGAGAACGGCCGAATGTTTTCATTCCGGTTCAGCCACGCTTCTTCGCTTAAATCTTCGCGTCGGTAACCTTCGGTATCGTGATACAGCAGGGTGTAGAAATATTCGCCGGGCACAAAAGGACGCTGCGTCACGGCGCACAAGTCCGCGCGATGTGTAATTGCCCATTCATTCGAGAGCGGGTTCATCGCGAAACTGTACGCCGAGCCGCGAAAAGATGAAAGCTGGGCGCTTCTCGATTTGAGGCGCGAAGATAGAGCAGGTAGAGACCGATCGCTGCGAAGAGAATGTTCGGTGTCCACGCTGCGATCCACGCAGGAACGCGGTCTCCTTCACCGAGCGCGAGAAAAAAGTGAACAAGGAAGTTCATTAGAAAAACGAGAATTACCGCAGTAGCAACGCTCGACAGCACTCCGCGTCGCGAATATCCGATTCCAAGCGGCGCAGCAATGCACACGACCACCAGACATGTCCATGGCAGGGCTAGCCGATACTGCAGGTGAGTGCGAAATGGCGCCAACAGTGTCTCGGGAAAATCCGCGTTAAAATGCAGGTACTCCCGCAGTTCCGGCAAGCTCAGGAACTCAGCTTGCTCGTTCGCGCTGCCCAGCCGGAATGGCGTCTCACTCCAATGCTGGATTTTTAAAGACGGAAGAAATTCTTCCTTGGTGATGTTTCCGGCAGCATCGTAGTGCGTTATCCTGACATTCTCCAACTCCCATGTTTTAGTCTCACGGCGATAATACACTCGGCCCGCCACGTAACTGGTCACGATATTATCGTTTTTGTCCTGTTGGAGTACCTGCACATTGTTAAATGTGTTGTCCCCCAGCCGGAAAGTTTGGATAAACCAGGTCCGCAGGTCGGTTCGATTGCGAAAGACCTGGCCCTGAATATTGCGTGCAGGATGCGCATGCGCCTCGGAAAGAAACGTCTTGCGCGCGAGCTCCGCGTGCGGCGCCAGCGAATAGTTCAACGCCATGCTCGCTGCCACAGTGAGCAAACCAATGACGATCAGCGGCAACAAAACCCGGGGGAGACTTACGCCTGCCGTGAGCATGGAGACAATCTCATTGGCACGCGACATTCGACCCAGCGCAAAAAGAAGCGAAAGCAACAGGGCAACCGGCAGCAGAATGATCAAAATCTGCGGGACCTGAGTACCGTAATAACGAACAACCAGCAAAAGGCTAATGTGTTCATCAATGAACGTCGAAATGTTGTCGCTAACATCGAAGATGAGCCAAATGGAGATAAATCCGGCAATGCAGTAAAAGTAAACCTGCACGAAATTTCGAATGACGTACCGATCGAGGAGCTTCATTGCCAATTGTGGGATTTAGATCGCTCTTCCGACTTGCATTTGAAACTTCGTAAATCAAGTGATTGTCATTTCGAGCTAAGCGAGGAATCTCAGATGAAGCGTTTACGCTATTACGGAGGATTATCGGAGATGTTTCGCTTCGCTCAACATAACAAGATGACACGTGAAAACACTTTGCCCTGGCCGAGCGAGTAGCTTTGCATGATCGCACTGAAAGACAATCTGGGCAGCGAATTCGTAGAACGCGTTCGCGAATTCTTTTCCGAAGCCGGCCCGCTCTCTAAAGCAAAGAACTTCGAGTTCCGTCCAGAACAGCAGGAGATGGCGGCACGCGTGGCGCAAGCTCTGGAAGAAGAAAAGCACCTGGTGGTCGAAGCGGGCACCGGTGTGGGAAAATCGCTGGCGTACCTGATGCCCTCGGTCCTGTTTGCGCTTGAGGGTCACAAAAAGGCAGTCATTTCCACGCATACAATTAATCTTCAGGAACAATTGCTGCACAAAGATATTCCGATCCTGAAAAAAGTGCTGCCGGTGGAGTTCGACGCAGCGCTGATGAAAGGAAGGCAAAATTATCTCTGCCCGCGACGGCTCGAACGCGCATTGCAAAACGCGCAGGAACTTTTTACCGGACCGGAGCAGAACGAATTGCAGCGATTGGCCGAGTGGGCCCGCACCACCCGCGATGGATCGCTTAGCGACTTATCGGTCGAGCCGGATTCAAAAGTCTGGGCGCAAGTTTGTAGCGAAGCACATGTTTGCACGCAGAAAACGTGCGGTCAGGATCCCCGTTGTTTTTATCAGCAGTCGCGCAAACGGGTCATGGCTGCGGATGTAATCGTACTCAATCACACGCTGCTTTTTATTTTGTTGGGATCGCCGGAAATACAGGA
The DNA here is from genome assembly GCA_035713885.1 of Candidatus Udaeobacter sp. Classification (GTDB taxonomy): domain Bacteria; phylum Verrucomicrobiota; class Verrucomicrobiia; order Chthoniobacterales; family UBA10450; genus Udaeobacter. The sequence goes on from DASTMV010000107.1 coordinate 3,942, forward strand.
AGAACGCGAGAGTGGGTTCTTGTTTCCGAATGATTTTATTGTTTTTGATGAAGCCCATACCGTTGAGCAGATCGCGTCGAAGCAGATCGGTATCGGCATTTCACAGTATGGCCTCCGCTCGACTGTCCAGCGGCTTTATAATGCGCGCACGCGTAAGGGACTCTTCACGGTCATGCGCGATGCAGCCGGCGTGCGACTCGCAGCGGAACTGGTTGATGACGTAGACAAATTCTTTGCTGCAATAGAATCGAAATCCAATTTTCGCAAAGGGCGCGAGTTTCGAGTCCGCGAAGCCGATTTTGTTCCCGACATAATTACTGGACGGTTGAGCGCCCTTCAAGCGCGTGTTGCCGACGTGGTGAAACGCGCCGACGACGAAATATTGAAAGCGGAGTTGCAGGAGTTTGGCCGGCGCATACGAGATGCTCGAGACGGCATTGCCGTTTTCTTGGAGCAAAGCGCGCCTGAGTATGTCTATTGGGTCGAGCGCACAGGAAAAACGGAGCGATTCCTAGCGCTCAATGCTGCACCCATAGATCTGGCGCCGGTGCTGCGACACATGTTATTTCGCGACAACTGCTGTTGCGTGATGACGAGCGCCACTCTTGCGGTGGGCCGCCCCGATCTCGCCTATTTTCGCACGCGTATCGGCGCGACCGAAACAGACGCGTTGCAACTCGGCAGCCCATTTAATTTCCAGAAACAAATGAAAATGTTCCTCGTACGAAAGATGCCTGATCCGCGCGACCCTGGTTACCAAAACGCGCTTGAAGAGTGGATCGCGCATTTCGTTCAGAAAACCGACGGCAGCGCGTTTGTGCTTTTCACCAGCTATCGAGACATGCAGCAGATCGCAGGAGCGATGGAGAAATTCTTTGTGGCGAAGGACATGAAGCTTTTTGTTCAGGGTGGGGGCGCCCCGCGTAGCAAGTTGCTGGAGCAATTCAAATCAACCCCGCGGAGTGTACTCTTTGGCACGGACAGTTTTTGGGGCGGGGTTGATGTTCCCGGCGAAGCGCTCTCGAATGTTATCATCACGCGACTACCATTTGCGGTACCGGATCATCCACTTATTGAAGCAAAACTGGAGCTGATCGAGGAGCGTGGCGGCGATCCATTTACTGAATTTTCGTTGCCGGAAGCGATTCTGAAGCTGCGGCAAGGTGTCGGCCGCTTGATTCGAACCAAGAGCGACAAGGGTATTATCGTGCTTCTGGATAACCGGATCATGACCAAACCGTACGGACGCGCATTCATGCAAGCGCTGCCGAAATGCCAGGTGGAAATAATCTGATCGCCGCATGGTGCCATCTCGAAATTTCCAAAAACGCAACAGACCAAATGCGAGCGATGACCTCGACCAGGCGATCAAAACAAGATAAGCTCAGCTGTGCTCGGACGAGCATTGCTCGTTTCAAGCCCCAGCAATCTCCGGTTGCCTGCGGAATGTTGGGCCCTCAAGCGAATCCAGCCGATTTCCTATCTCTTCGCATTCGCCATGTTGCAGAGGGGCAGATTTGCGGACCATCCAGAAGGCTACGGCTGGCATTCCCCGCTGCCCCGCAACAGCGTTGATGACAGCAGGCTCAGCTCGCTCGATGGCGAAGTAGGCGCCAAAAATGTTCCTGATGTGTTGGCGAAGCTGTTCCTCAGAGCGAACGCCGCCATAGTTCCTGACGCGCGGATCTTTGAACGTGCTGGCAAGCAAAAGAAAATGGCCGCCCTCAACAGTGGCGCGAGCGATGTTCCTGGCAAAGACGGGACGAAGTTTCGCCACGGTGCGATGGAAGCAACCTCGATCGACTACGCTGAAAGCTGGTTTCAACCGCAAGTCTTCACGGCATAGATCGGCGACCTTAAAGATTGGTTCGTTGGAAAGGCCGGCGCACAGGCTGCGGCAGTTTTCAATGGCGACCTCGGAGTAGTCGAGGCCGAGAACGCCAAATCCTTGCTCTGCCAGCCACCGACTTAGCTGACCGTTTCCGCATCCCACGTCAATAATGCGGCGCTTTTCCGGAAACCAACCGGACTCGATTGCTTCAACGAGCTCCTTCTGCGGTTCGTCGGTCCCCCAAAAGCGGCCGAACTGGGCATTTTGCCAGCGCTGCTCCCATCGATGTTGCCGTCGCCGATGCGTCCACTTAGGAAACAACCATTCCAAGCGACCCTGCGCTTTTGCTACCCATTTCCGGCCCATTGATATTCCTATACCTCGCCGGCGCCGACTTTGACAAGAGCTAAAGGTTACAAAGCTGTAAATAATCCCGAATCGCAGACGCTAAATCGAAGATATAGCGGAACGCAGAATGCACGCACGGTGACCCTTAGATTGCTGCAAAAGCGCCGTTTGGAATTCTTTCATGCGTGTCGTGCGACTCTTTTTACCCTGCGCAATACGATCTTTGAAGACGAACGGGTATCAGCTTTCAAAAACTTCTTCATGAGGCTAAGGGCCGAATTATTCTCCTCTCTCGTATTCGATACCGTGCAATCAGCAGGGACGAACAAATTGAAATCGCGCATGTATGCGTCGTTCGCCGTGAAGAGCACACAGAAATTCCCGGCAATGCCGGTGAGAATTAACGTTTGGGTTTCCAGATAGCGCAGAAGGGTCTCGAGAGTGGTGGAAAAAAATCCGGAATGCTTGGGCTTG
>DASTMV010000108.1:0-56014 GCA_035713885.1 Candidatus Udaeobacter sp.
GAATGCGGTTGTCGGTCTGCTGCATCCGAATGAGCAGTATTACCTGGCACTTAGTCCTAACAGCCCTTCTTCTCTGATCGGGAGTTACCGGGTTGGCGGCAGCGGAGCAGGAACGACGCTGACACCGGTAACCGGCTCACCCTTTTCCATCACGGGCTTTCGCCGGGATCTGGCGCTGAATCAGACCGGGGCGTTTCTTTTTAGTTGCGAGTTCAGTAGCGGCGAAGTTTCGTCCTATCCGCTAAACCCGAATACCGGAGTGTTGGGAAATGCGATTGTGCCATCAGTGACTGCGGCGGGCGGCGCAGTCAGTCTCGCCTACACGAATGCATCGATGGTGCGCACCGCTGTGTCACGTAAGACGCACGGCGCGGCCGGAGTGTTCGACATCAATCTGCCGCTTACTGGGACACCAGGCGTGGAATGCCGAAATGGTTCCGGTGTTGGCTCGGGCGATCACCAGATCGTGGTCAGCTGTGTTGCGCCGGTTGTATCACTCACTGATATCCTGGTTGTTTCCGGCACAATCACCGGCGGCAGTGTCGCAGCGAGTGGCAACGTCATCACACTCAATCTCAATGGCGTTGCCAATGCGCAGAGACTTGTGCTTGAGTTTCGAGGTGTAAGTGATGGCGTAAACACTGGTAACTTCACACTTCAGATTGGCTTCCTCGTCGGCGACACAAACGGTAATGGTAGCGTGAATGCGTCCGATGTCTCGCAAGTCAAGGTTCAATCGGGTCAGACTGTAACCGGAACAAATTTCCGAACCGACGTGAGCGTCAACGGTTCGATCAATGCCTCGGACGTATCACTGGCGAAGGCCAGATCAGGCACAGCGCTGCCGTAGGTAGTTGCCCTTATGCAAACTGCCTCTTGTTAGTCTCCGGGAGCTTGCCGATACGGTTGGCGGTTTTGGTACCGGGCCAGGCGCGCCTGACCGTTCTTTCGCTGCTCGGCGGTCAGACCTTTGACAGCGAGATAACGTCTTTCCAACGTCGTGGCTTCTTCAAAGCGACCCAGCTCGGCGCAAACTGCCGCTTTGGTATCGAGAATCGCTGGCTCGTTAGGTAACATTTCGATCGCCTCCTTGACAGCTTCCTCGGCTTTCGCGCCGTTTCTAATCTTGTCATCATCCGCGGTGGAAAGGAGCCATGCGAGATTATTGTAAAACCAGGCTGATTTCTGCCCTAGATTCTCTGCCTCGGCGAGCTGCTGTTGCGCTCCTTCATAGTTACCGAGCCGCGAGAGGTAGTAACAGTAGTTGAGACGATAAAGGGGATTGCTCGGCATGAGATCGGTTGCTTTTTTGCAATCCTCTGCCGCCTCGACATCGCGTTTGAGCCGGCTCTTGATCGCGGAGCGGAAAAGAAATGTGGCTGCATCTGTCGGTTCGAGCTCCACTGCTTTTGTCGCATCGGTTAGCGCGGCCTCGAGATCGTTCTTCTTGGAATAGGCCATCGCTTTCACAATGCAGACGTCGTGCGCGAGTGATTGATCGAGTTCCAAGGCCTTAGTCGCATCGGCGATCGCCGCATCTGCTTTTCCTTCTGCTTCAAACGCATTCGCCCGCATAAGGTAGCCACCGGCATCTTCAGGCGTTGTCTTGGCTAGTTGGGCGTAATCCGCATTGGCCTTCTCTGTTTCGCCGAGCGCCTTGTAGACATCACCTCGGCGCATCCTTGCTTCGAACGAGGTCGGGTTGATTTTGAGCGCAGCATTGAAATCGGCTAACGCTTTCTCGGACTTGGTCAGCTGCATGTAAGCTGTGCCGCGACCGATCAAGGCCTCGAGGTCACGCGAGTTGGAAATCAAAGCGAGGGAGAGATCGGCCACGGCTTGTTGCATCTGACCTTTGGCGAGCAACGCTTTTCCGCGGAGCTGATGCGCTTCGCCATAATCAGGCGAAAGTTGAATCGCGGTAGATGCTTCCGCGATTGCTTCGTCTAATTTTCGCAGTCGCAAAAAACAAAATGACTTCTCCTTGTAAATCTCCGCTGCTTTCGCGTCGCACTTGCGCGCCTCTTCGGTATCAGCCAGCGCCTCAGTGTACTTTCCCTCATCGGCTTTGACATAGGCCCGCGTGACAAATGAGTAATAGTTCGTCGGATCGATGCGCACCATTTGCTCGGCGTCTTCGGCGGCGCGCTTGTGCTCTCTCCAGTAACACCAGATGCGGGCACGGACGCCGTAAGGCCGTGATTGTTGCGGAGCGAATCCAATTGCCGTCGACAGATCGACCATTGCCTTTTGATAACTGCCTTCGTAGTAGCGCAAACGGCCGCGCGTGGTGTAGGCGTCGGCATAATCGCACGCCAACTCGAGAGCTTTTTCTACATCGGCATAAGCCTGCTTGAAGTCGCCCTCGTCGGTATACATGCGCGCGCGTCGATTCAAAGCGCGCGGAAATTTTGGATCTAGCTCGATCGCTTTCGTCATATCGGCGATCGCTTCAAGATTCGGGCGCTTACCGTATTTTGCCCAACCACGTGCTTCGTATGCGGCGGCATCATGCCGGTCCAATTTCAGCGCTTCATCCGCGTCGTGAATCGCTTTGTCGGTTTCGCCGAGAGCATCATAGGCGCTGCAGCGTTCAAGGTAGCGGACCGGATTTCTTGGCTCGGCTTCGATTGCTTTTGAATATTCGCTCACGGCGTCTTTAAATTTTCCCGCATCCATGGCCGCGTCGCCGCGGGCGGTCGGATTGTCCTGTGATAGGGATGGTGACGGATTGTTTTGCGCGGTCGCGATACGAGCGAGCAGGAGAGCAACGAGAAGGAGAGTAACTCCGCAATTTCGAGTCTTGCGCGATGGGCTGATTCTCTCTGGTGTCATTTCAGGAGCGTGAATGGCGTGGGAGGGAAGTTGAGCCTCTTGAGTCCTCAAGTTTAACTGAAATGGCCTAGTGGCGGCAAGGGTGAATCTGGCTCACGGGGAGGTAACTCGGCTACACAACCGTTGCGAAGTCTTACGAAACAGTCATGAATTCTTGACCAACGTCCTCCTTTTCCCTACACCATCAGGCATTCAGACCAGTCGGAAGACATCCGACTAATCCGCGAAGGAGATCTCCATGAATACGAAGCCCGCTCGTCTTATTCGTTTTGCGTTCATTGCGTTATTGATAATCGGGTTACCGGAAAAAATCCTGGCGCAACGATTGCAAACGGCGCCGACATCTACGGCCGTTAGCGCAGGCAACATGGACATCCGTGTTAACGGTCAGGGGCCGACTGCGACATTGTCTCGCGCCGGTTTGTCTGCGAATTCTTCCGCGATGCGTGCTCAGGTCACGCAGATTCAGACTGGCGTGGCACGCTTGAAATCGCAGGTGCCGACGTTGGAAGTTTCTCTTTCCGAAGAAACGGGAGCAATTGAGACCTTGCGTAGCGCTCAGTCGTTGAGTGGGCCTGCGCCGGGTCGTTCGGGAATGGATATTGTGCGCGGATTCATTTCGGCAAACAGCGCCCTTTACGGACTTGGCGCGAACGATATTTCGAATCTGCATTTTATTGGCGAAAGTGTGAATCGCGTTAGCGGGCTGCGCATGGTCCGGGTCGAGCAAATGGTGAACAGTTTGCCGGTTTTCCAGAGCGAGACGCGTTTCACGCTTGATCGCGAAGGGCGTGTGATTCGATCAACCGGGCTGATGGTTCCGGCAGCGACGGCAATTGCACCGCGTACTACACAACGAATCTCGGCGCAGGAAGCGTTGCGCAGCGCGATGAGTTCAATCGGGATTGCGCTTGATCTCGCGCAGATGAAGGCCGCGACTGATAAGTCGAACAAAACTCAAGTGACAACAAGGGATGAGCGCGTCACGGGAAAGGTTGCGAGCAAGTTGGTTTATTTCCCACTCGCACCCGGAACGCTCGCGCTTGCATGGTCGCAAGTCACATTCACTACGACTGATTCGGATTGGTACACGATTGTTGACGCGACAACGGGTGAAGTGCTCTGGCGCAAGAACATTCGTGACTACGCTTCAACGCAGGAGGCGCGGTTCCAGGTTTATGTGCAGGCCGATGGTAAGACGCCGGCAGACAATCCTGCTCCGCAATCGCCAACCACGGCGCTGCCGGGCGCAGGAACGCAATTTCCGGAGATTGCCCGCTCGATTGTGAACATGTCTGCGGCTCAGGATATCATGGCGAGCCAGAATGGCTGGATCAACGATTGCGCCGGCGCATGCACGGTGAATGAGACGCAAACGATTGGCAACAATGTCCACGCTTACATGGATGCAGACCCGACCTCCAATACACCTGACACGACGCCTGCTTTTGTGCTTGATGGCAACGGCAAGCCGATCGGCAATCCGGACGCCGGTGGAAGGAATCGTGATTTTCTCGGAGTTGCGCCGCGCGATTTCACTCTGACGCCGCCGCCGCAGGGTGGGAATCCGGAAGCAGGACAAACTGCGACCGGTAACGGCAGCAACGGAACTCTTCCGATCGACGCCTATCGGCGCGGCGTTGTAACGCAGCTCTTCTATGTTTGTAACTGGTATCACGACCAGCTCTACAAGTTAGGCTTCGATGAAGCGGCTGGTAACTTCCAGCAGACAAACTTTAGCGGCATGGGTGCAGGCGGCGACCTGGTTTTGGCCGAAGCGCAGGATAACTCCGGAACAAACAACGCGAATTTTTCTACTCCGCCCGATGGCTCATCCGGTCGCGCGCAGATGTTCCGGTTTAATGGTCCTATGATCGACCGCGATGGGGATTTGGATGCGGAAGTATTGATGCATGAGCTGAGCCACGGCACGAGCAATCGATTGATCGGTAATGCGACAGGACTCCTTTGGGATCCGGGTCGCGGTATGGGAGAAGGCTGGAGCGATTTCTATGCGCTATCGCTGCTGAACAATACTAACGCCGACAATCCCAACGCCCGTTATGCGAGCGGAGCTTGGGCGACGTATAAGTTCCTCTTCCCGACGATTTCCCCCGCTTTCATCGATAACTACGTTTACGGAATCCGCCGCTTTCCGTATTGCACTGATAACACCGTGAATCCAATGACGTGGGCCGATGTCGACGACACGACAAACGACCTTTCTGGTGGCATCCCGCCGACACCGGTAAGTCTGTTCAACGCAGCCGGAGGTTACGAAGTTCATAACATCGGGGAAATCTGGGCGCTGACCTTATGGGAGGTTCGTAGCCGTATTATCGGTGATCCTACCGGCGCCAACGGCGACGTGCCGACTGGCAACAAGCGGATGTTATCAATCGTCACCGATGCATTGAAGATGACGCCCGTCTTTCCGAGTCTCGTCGAAGCACGCCAGGCAATCATAGATGCGGATTGTGCGGCCAATACATGCGCAAATGAAGAATCGATCTGGGGCGGCTTTGCCGACCGCGGTCTAGGCTATAATGCGGTCGCACCACTCAAGAAGTCCGGCGTCTCACGCGCGGGCACAGTGGGGCATAGCGGGGTAGGTGAGTCATTCGACATTCCTTACTTGGATGTGCAAAGCGTAACCATTGATGACAGCGCAGGGAACAACAATGGTGCGATCGATCCGGGTGAATCAATCAAAATCACAGTCGCACTGAAGAATCCGTGGAGGCGTGCTTCGAAAGGTGTCGCCTCAGCCACTGCAAATCTAACGACGTCAACCGCGGGTATCTCGATTTACGATCATATCTCGACTTATCCGGCGATTCCGGCGCAAGGGATGGCGAGCGGCGATTCATTCACCTTCTTCGTTCCGACCACAGCAACCTGCGGACAATCCTTGAATTTTGCCATCACGCCTGCAAGCTCGTTAGGTAGCCATGCGGTTAACTTTGTGCTGCGCGTGGGCCTGAATGCCGGGAACGGCGCGCCGATCACTTATACTCGCACCATTCCAGGAGGCCTGGCTATTCCCGATGCCACCCTGCTTGGCGTCACCGACACATTTGCAGTCGCGGATGACAAGGAGATCAACGATGTCAATTTCCGTGTCGACAGTCTCACTCACACTTCCACCGGTGATCTCGCCATCATGTTGAAGGCGCCGAATGGTTACGGTACGGATTTGATCCACTTCCGCGGTGTTTTTAACGGGCAGCAAGACGGCGATAATTTCGTCAATACCGTCATTGATGATCAGCTACCTGTTGATGCCGCGCACGACCTGAATCAGACGCTTGTGGGACAGGCACCGTTTACGGGTTCATGGTTACCGGCCTTTAACTCACCTTTCTGGGGTATGCTCGTATCAGGCCTTACGCCCGATAGTGTGGGGCAGCTCGGTCGAATGAACGGTCTTAACACGCAGGGTAACTGGAAAGTTCATGCAGTTGATCGCGCGGGATCGAATACAGGGACTCTCAACACATGGTCCCTGATCGTGACACCGAAAGCTTTCAATTGCGCGGCCGTGCCGGTGCAGGCAACCGGCGCAGTATCGCGCAAGGTTCATGGCGCCGCGGGAACGTTTGATATCAACATGCCTCTTTCCGGGACGGCCGGAATCGAATGCCGATCTGGTGGAGCTACCAATGACTATTCGCTTCGCATTACCTTCGCTAATCCTGTTGCCGTGGGAGGCAGCCCACAATCGCGTGTTAGTACAGGCACGGGCAATATCGGAGCTAACGGTGTCGTCGATCCTGCCGGTAGCGTGAGTGTTAGCGGCAACACCGTTACGGTTCCTCTTACCAACGTGGCGAATGCACAGACAATTGTCGTTACGTTGAACAATGTGAACGACGGCGTAAGTGCCATCGGTAACGTATCCGTGCCAGTGAGCTTTCTTGTCGGTGATACAAATGGCAACGCAACGGTGAACGCTGGAGACATTACTCAAACTAAGATCCAGGTCGGAGCGGCCGTCGGCGCTGGTAACTTCCGCACCGATGTGAGCGTGAACGGTTCAATCAACGCCTCCGATGTTACCGCGGTGAAAGTGCGATCGGGTAGTGCGCTCCCATAGGTAAACTGGTGAACGAGTAATTAACACATCGTCGGCACACTACCCCATGCTCCGGCATTCAATTATTCTTTCTGGCGTTGTGCTGATGTGCTTTGGGCCCTTGCTACAGGCAGCCACCGTTCTCGTTAGCACGACCGCCGACAACGGTCCCGGTTCATTACGGCACGCGATTCAGCATGCCGCCAGCGGCGACATCATTCGGTTTCGCATCCCCAAAACGGAGCCAGGCTATGTTAGCGCCACCGGGATTGCTTGCATTGGCCTAACGAGTGGTGAATTGATCCTCGATAAAAACCTGACTATCGATAGTGCCGGGCAAAAAATCTGGTTATTGCGGGCGAGTGGCAATATCCGGATCTTCAACATTATGGCCGGCGCCGTGACGATATCCGGCCTGACGCTTTACAACGGCGCTCCGCTTCAGAATGGCGGTGCAATTCTTAATACTGGAAGCTTGAGCGTGAACAGTTGTACGTTTTATGGCAATAGCGCGGTCTCCGGTCGCATGGGCGGAGCGATATACAGCACCGGCTCGCTTAAAATCAGCAATTGCACTTTCTTCGGGAATGCCTCCGATTCTTTTGGAGGTGCGATCGCGAATTTTGGCTCTCTCTTTCTCGATCATGCGACGATCTCGGGGAACAATTCCGCGGAAGCTGCAGTGGCCAACTTCGGCACCGCCCATGTGTGCAACACCATTATCGTCGGCAACACCAGCTCCCGGGCGGAGAAGGATGTTCGCGGTAACTTTATTTCCGATGGCTTTAATGCGATCGGGAGGACCTGGAACAGCACCGGTTTTGGCAGAAGCGGTGATCACCTTGCCGTAACTCCGGCGCAGGTGAAGCTGGGAAGGTTGCAAGACAACGGCGGTCCTACGCCCACGATGCGGCCGGGCCGCGGCAGCATAGCGGTTGATCAGGGCAAAGCTGAAGTCGACTCGAACACGAAAGCGCTTAAGGCCGATCAATGCGGCCGAGCGCGGCTGGTCGATTTTCCAGAAATACCAAATGCCGTTGGTGGCGATGGGACAGATATTGGTGCAGTAGAATCAGGCCCTAACGCCTGAGTTGGGAAGCCTAAAAGCGGCATCGCGTTAAGGTATCAGTTCCATCCCGTTGCATTACGAAGGTGTCATTCTTTTTTTGCGAAAAAGGTTGACTAGCCGGCTTCGAAAAAAATAGGCTGGCGACAGTTACCCTGACAGGATGAAGCTACGGTCGTTGCGGGCAATGAGGGTTGCTGAAGATGCAACTGCGTTTGCGTCGCGTCTCCAGAACATTCCCGCGAAACTTAAGGAGAAAAAAAACCCATGAAAAAACAAACCGCGAACATTATGACGTACCTCGGGCGAGGCGCGTTCTTCGTTATTCTACTTGTGCTTGCCATTTGGCTGATGCCCGGCGCGTTCGGGCAGCGTAGCAGGCAGATCACAAAAGCTGAAGCTACTCGAACGGCGGTCATGAAAGAATCTGCTCGAGCGGATGTCTCCATAACGCAGCAACGAACGACGAGGCTGCACACGCCCCAAGTCTGCACTCTCGATGGGGTCCTGGGAACGGCTCCGGTCGGGGGCACGACGGGCAACCTGGCGATTCGTCTCTTCCGTGGCGGCGTCATTGGAACGTGCGGCACGAACACCTATCCCGGAACGACCGCGGCGGGAACCTACATCTACAACGCCCACAACATCACGAATAACACTGCCGCGCCGCTGTGCACTAACGTGACCCTTCACTACGTCAGTGGCGGAACGGCGACGGTCAATATTCAAGCTGCTGCCTTCATGTCGCCATTTGCTGCCGCTGATATTGCAAACTCGGCTCGTTACCTGAGCGATGCAGGGACCAGCTCGGGTAACCCTCCGGTCGATACGACATTCGCCGTCAACATTCCGGCGGGCGCTACCGTCGCACTCGTTGTTTTTTCCACGAACGTTTCGCCGGCCAGCCAGGGTGCGATGTATCAGCTGATCCTGGACCAGGATGCTTTCTGTGGTCCACCGGCTCCAAGTATTGCGGCGAATGGTTCTTCGATTGTAACCGAAGGTTGCTCGCCCGCTAACAACACGGTCGATCCCGGTGAAACGGTAGTCGTTGGCCTTACCCTCAAGAACAATGGAGGCGCTGCCACTACTAACCTTGTCGCCACGCTTCTTTCCAGCGGCGGAGTTACCAATCCAAGCGCGCCGCAAAATTACGGGGTCATTGCTTCGGGAGGAATGACCACGCGGAACTTCAGTTTTACTGCAGATAGTTCACTGAGTTGCGGAGCAATTGTTACAGCTACGCTGCAATTGAGCGACAACGGTAATCCGCTGCCTAACGTTACCTTCACCTTTACGACGGGCTCACTGGTCGCGTCCTTCAGTGAGAACTTCGATGCGGTCGCAGTTCCAGTCTTACCTGCGGGCTGGACCACTGCCCAGCCAGTTAACGACGCCGCCGCGCCGCCGTGGGTAACATCGAACTCCGGCACGCCCGCTACCGTTGCTGACACGCCGCCAAATTCAGCCTTCACTCCGGATCCGGACGATTTGTGTGACAATCAACTTATTACGCCGTCGGTCATGTACCCATCCGGCTCACTGTTGATCTTCCGACAAAATTATGATCTTGAACAATCCACGTCCACCCTCGCTTTCGACTGCGGTGTCCTCGAGATGAATGTCAACGGCGGTGGCTGGCAGGACATCGTCACCGCCGGCGGCGTGTTTACGCAAGGAGGCTACAACCACACGGACATCAGCACTGGCTTCATGAATCCATTGTTGCCGACTCGCCCGAATTGGAGCGGCATCTCAAATGGTGGCGCCGGCGGGTTTGAGACATGCGTTGTTAGCCTGCCCGCATCGGCCGTCGGCCAACCGGTTCAGTTCCGCTGGAGAATGGGATCGGATTCGTCGGTTACTCATGCGGGTTGGAGAGTGGATAGTGTTGCGATCGCCAAGCGTGTCTGTTGCGCGAGTGCGCCTACGGTCACAAGCGCGGTGTCGCGCAAGACTCACGGTGGCGCGGGCACCTTCGATATTAATCTGCCATTGGCTGGTAACGTCGGGGTGGAATGCCGCAGCGGAGGCGGGACTAACGACTACACCATGGTTGTTACGTTCACGAACCCGGTCAGCGTCACGGGAAGCCCGCAGGCGCAAGTAACATCGGGTAGCGGCACGATCGGCACCGCCGGCGTAGGCAACGGAGGCGCGGTGAGTGTGGCCGGAGCGGTTGTGACCATCCCGCTAACAAGTGTGACTAATCAGCAGAGAATAACCGTCAAGCTAAACGGGGTGAGCGATGGCATGGCCATGGGAGACGTCTCGATCCCGATGGGGATTCTTAATGGCGACACCAGTGGCAACGCAACGGTGAACGCTGGCGACGTTACCCAAACTAAGATCCAAGTCGGGGCGGCTGTCGGCGCTGGTAACTTCCGCACGGATGTTAACACCAGCGGCACCCTCAACGCTGGTGACGTGAGCTTTGTCAAGCTGCGCACGGGTACTTCACTGCCGTAGCTGGATCGCACGCTCGCAACCCCGCTGGGTTTATGGTTGCCTGCCAGAAGGCAGGCAACCATTGCCGGCCTATCGTTTGACCTGATGGGGCCTTTTGATTAGCGTCACGCGGAAATAGGGACAACCACAGGGCCAATGATATTCCCCACAACCCAGACCATATTCCGGTATGCAATTGCCCTGATCTTTTTCGCGATCCTCGTTTCGTCCGGCCAGGCAGCCGTCATTCCCGTTTACACAACCGCTGATAATGCCGCGGGATCCTTGCGGCAGGCGATTCAGGATGCTTCTTCCGGCGATATCATTGCCTTTCACATTCCTACAAGCGAGCCGGGTTATGCAGCCAATACAAACACCTACACCATTGGCCTAACGAGTGGCGAACTACTCATCAATAAGAATCTGACGATTGATAGCGGCGGAGAGAAAATCCTCGTGCACCGGGTCGCCGCGGGTTCCATTCGTGTTTTCAATATCACGGCCGCGACCGTGATCATCACCGGCCTTACGATTGCGGATGGGAGCATCGATGGCGGCGGCATTCTCAACAACGGAAACCTGACCTTGCGCAATTGTGCGTTGATTAACAACCAGTCAGCTGCAGCCGGCGGCGGACTATACAACAATGGAATTCTTCGAGTTACCAACTGCACCTTGCGGGGCAATTCTGCCCAGGCAGATGGCAGCGCGATTTATAACAGCTCCAGCGGCACACTGAGGGTTGATAACAGTACGATCACGGCGAACAGTTCCTTTGCCATCATGGGTGGTTCCGGGGCCGCAATTCGTAACGCAGCCGGTGGCGGGGCCACCGTTCGAAACACTATCGTCGTCGCGAATACAAGCCCAACTAGTTCGAAAGACGTTTTCGGTTCCTTTGTATCGGAAGGTTACAATTTACTCGGCACTACAACAGGTAGCACCGGCTTCGGTAGCACCGGCGATCAGCTCGCGGTTACTTCCGCGCAGCTGAAGTTGGGGCCGTTACAGGATAATGGCGGACCTACTCCGACGATGCGGCCCGGTAGCGGAAGCCTCGCGATTGATCAAGGTAGCCGCGGTCTCGATGCCAACAGTCAGCCCATTAACGACGATCAGCGCGGTGCCCCACGGCCTTTTGATTTTTCTGGTGTTCCTAACGCCATCGGCGGGGACGGCAGTGATATCGGCGCAGTAGAAGTGGGCTCTGTGCAAAGCGGACCTGCCTTTACCGTTACCAATGCCTCCGATCACAGTGATAGTGACAACTGCACAACGGATGATTGCACGTTACGTGAAGCTATTGTTGCGGCTAACGCAAATTCTGACGCGAACACCATTAAGTTCACAGCAGGGATTGACCCTGTTATTGTAACCGATGGCTATGTAATCACGGCCGCGCCGCTGACGATCGTTGGTCCGGATGCACGACGATTAACGCTTAGTGGTCATCAGGCTGCACGCATCTTCGTCAGTAGCTCTTCTAATCTCAATATTTCCGGACTGACCTTGACGGATGGGCGCGCGACTAATGATACCGGCGGTGGCATTTACAACAGTGGCGGACTAACACTTAGCAATTGCACAATCATGGGCTGTGTTGCGACCGGATCGGATCAAACAATCGGTAATGGTGCTGGCTTGTATAACGCCGCAGGTGCGACGGCAAGCGTTACAGGCTGCACCTTTCTTTCCAATGACGCCGATAATTTCGGCGGTGGCGTCTATACTGATGGGATTTTCACCGCCACAAATTGCACGTTTTATTTCAACGTGGCATTGCGTGGCGGCGGAATTCTTTCCCGCTTTGCCGGAGGAGCTTCCACGGTGACTTTGCGCAACTGCACCATCGGGACCAATTTCGCGACCGACGGTGTGAGTATGTCCGGTTTTGGCGGGGGCGGGCTTTATTGCGAAGGCAATGCAGGACAACATTTCATCGGCAACACGATTATCGCTGGAAACAGTGCAGCTAACGATCCCGACGTACGAGGCAATTATACTTCCAATGGGCATAACTTGATTGGGATTGTCGGGGACAGCGTCGGATTTACCAACGGGGCGAGCGGGGATTTGGTCGGGACGACTGGTTCGCCGGTTGATGCGCAATTTGATTCCTTGGCTGACAACGGCGGGCCAACGGACACCTTCAGCCTTCTCGACACCAGCCCAGCGATTAATGCGGGCGACAACACTCTCGCTCCACCGACAGATCAGCGCGCTTTCGGGCGCGACGGCGTTGCCGATATGGGAGCGTTTGAATTCAATGGCACAGAGCCACCTCCCGTGCCGCTTAGCAGCGTTGTCTCAAGCAAGATTCACGGCGCGCAAGTGTTTGGCATCGATTTGCCGCTCAAAGACAGCGAAGGTCTGGAATGCCGCAATGGCGGCGCGCATGGTGATTTCACCATTGTTTTCAGCTCGGCAAATACTCTGACCAATGTCGGTAATGTTAGCCTAACGAACGGGGCGGCGACGTTGGCGCCCGGCACTGGAATTAACCCGAACGACGCGCATCAGTACATTGTTCAGCTCACCGGCGTGGCTAATGCGCAGGAGCTAACACTTGAACTCGACGAGATGACTGATGCAGCCGGTAACAACACGCCCAGTATTGAAGTGCCAATAGCATTTTTATTCGGCGATACTACCGGCAACGGCGTCGTTAACGCATCCGACGTTACTCAGACCAAATTCCAATCGGGCCAGCCGGTCTCGGCCTCGAATTTTCGGAGCGATGTTACCGTGAATGGTTCCATCAACGCCTCGGATATTACCGCGGTCAAGAGCAGGTCAGGAACAGCCTTGCCCTGACGGGCTGCCGGCGTCTACGCGGCGCGCTTTCTTACAAAAAGGATTGACTTGCCGGGGGCAGACCAAATAGGCTCGCGGCCGGTTTATCGTTAAAAAAGGGGGCACGCACAACCAATGCGGGCAAAAGGGCAGCAATGTTCGTATCGACTTTTGCGGTGTCCCCGCGAAGCCCATTGAGAATCCAATCATGAAAAAGGAAACTACCAACGTCGGGTCCTATCTCTTGCGGAGTGCCGTCCTGCTTATCTTGCTCGTTTTTGTTCTGCGCCTGATGCCAGGCGCATTTGGGCAACGCGCCGGAGAACTGACGAAAGAAGAAGCGCACAGAACTGCTTTGGCGAAGGAGTCAGCGCGGGCTGATGTGCCCCTGAAGCAGCTAAGGCCGTCCATTCCCGACCAACTGCAATTGTGCAATGTCGCTGGTGTTCTGGGAACAGCGCCAGCGGGCGGCTCGACCGGCAATTTATCGTTTCGCCTGATTCGTGGAGGTTTCCAGACAACTTGCACCAACGCGCCTTTTCCGGGGGTTCAGTCCGCTGGACCTCTTATCTACAATGAGCATCGAATCACCAACAATACGGCTATCCCCCTTTGTACCAACGTGACGCTGCACTACGTCAGCGGGGGCACAGCCAACGTAAATATGCAGATCGCCGCTTTCATGGCGCCGTTTGCCGCAGCCGATATAAGTAACTCCGGACGCTACCTGGGTGATCCGGGAGTTAGCTCAGGATCTCCGCCAGTGGATACATCCTTCGCGGTCAATGTCCCAGCGGGCGCCACCGTTTCGCTTGTTGTATATAACGTGAATACTTCGCCGGCGGGCACCGGTGCCTCCTATCAGATCATGCTGGACCAGGATGCCTTTTGCGGCACGGGTCCAGTTATCGTGAATGGCGGTTCTGCGCTCGTGACGGAAGGTTGCTCGCCGGGTAACAGTGTGATTGATCCGGGCGAGGCGGTTACGGTTGGTTTTACTCTCAAGAATAACGGCGTTTCCGCGACGACAAACCTTGTTGCGACGCTTCTTTCCAGTGGCGGCGTCACAAATCCGGGTAGTGCACAAAACTACGGCGTCATTGCCTCCGGTGGCATGGCGACGAGGAACTTTACTTTCACGGCGGATAGCTCTCTTACTTGCGGCGCGAATATTACGGCTACGCTACAGTTAAGTGACAACGGCAATCCGCTAGCAAACATCACCTTCACCTTTACTACGGGCGTGCTGGTTGCCTCCTTTAGTGAAAACTTCGATTCAGTTGCCGTGCCGGTGTTACCTGCGGGTTGGACGGCCGATCAGGGAGTTAATGTTGCCGGGGCGCCGCTGTGGCAGACATCGAACTCAGGCACACCTCTACCGGTAGCTGACTCCGCACCTAACTCGACCTTTTCGCAGGATCCGAATAACACTTGCGATAACCGGCTTTATACACCCTCAATTATGTATCCGGCCGGATCGTTTTTGGTCTTTCGTCATAATTTCGATCTCGAGCAGAACACAGCGGCGGTGGCTTACGACTGCGGCGTTCTTGAAATGAACATTAACAGTGCTGGCTGGCAGGACATCCTGGCGGCTGGTGGCACCTTTACTCAGGGCGGTTACAATCACGCGAGTATCAACGCCGGGTTTTCGAACCCGCTCCTGCCCTCCCGTCCCAACTGGAGCGGCATGTCCAATGGTAGCGCCGGCGGGTTTGAAACATGCATTGTTAGTTTGCCAGCGGCCGCAGTAGGTCAGCCGGTCCGTTTTCGCTGGAGAATGGGCTCGGATAACTCCAACGGTCGGGCGGGTTGGCGAGTGGATAACGTTTCGATCGCACAACGGGCCTGCTGTGTTGCTGCGCCTAGTGTGACAAGTGCAGTTTCGCGCAAGACTCATGGCGGAGCTGGGACCTTCGACATTAACCTGCCGTTAACCGGAAACGTGGGTGTCGAATGCCGCAGTGGCGGAGCAACTAACGACTATACGATGGTTGTGACCTTTGCTAATCCGGTGAGTGTAACTGGAAGTCCGCAGGCACAGGTAACATCCGGCACCGGCACCATTGGAACTGGAGGAGCAGGAAACGGAGGGGCGGTAACGGTAGCCGGCGCGGTTGTAACGATTCCCCTAACCAGCGTGACCAATCAGCAAAGAATAACCGTCAAGCTGTCTGGAGTGAGCGATGGCGCGGCCATGGGAGATGTATCGATCCCGATGGGCATTCTTAATGGCGACACTAATGGCAACGGAACGGTGAATGCCGGCGACGTTACTCAAACGAAGATCCAGGTCGGGGCGGTGGTCGGAGCTGGTAACTTCCGCACGGATGTCAACAACAGCGGCACCCTCAACGCTGGTGACGTAAGTTTTGTGAAGCTCCGCACAGGCACTTCACTGCCCTAAAGGTCAGCGTATCTTTCTGGCGGCGACAAGTCTAGTGCTTGTCGCCGCCCTCAGCTGTGAACTCGAGAGAGGAACTCATCGCAGCCCTTTAGGATATTAGGTTTTGCGCGTCGTTCAGTCAGGCTTGGCGCAAAGTTCCGGCGAATCGAGAGGCTACGGTCTGACAAGTTGCACCGGATTCTGCAACGGTTATTTCGTGAAGTCCTTTAGAGATCGTTGAATTGTGATTTCCTTCGGATCACAACAGGCGGCGGACAACTCTATTTCGTCTTCACCTCCCTTTCCTCCGCCCGTCCGTAGAGTGATTTTCGCATTTTCCAAATCTTCGGTTGTGAATCCGTTTTTGAGCAGGACTTGTTTGGCCAAGGCTACCTCGTTAGTCTTGACCGCTTTCATAAGCAGGTCGCGGTCGTCCTTATTCGCGTGAATCCGGGCCTGAGCTTGAGCAGCTTTTTTCTGCAGTACGGCGGCTGGGTTGGTGTCTCCCGCAGTTGTCACTTGCGCCAGTGCCGTGGTCGGAACAGCCGAGACGCTGAGTGCAGCGAGGGCGCAGAGCACGGTGCTGCGCAGGACGTGTAGAAGAATTCGAAGCGTCAAGACATTAAGACTACAGCCGCGTCGCCAATTACTCATCTCATCTTAGCATAAGGGCGAAACAATTCTTGAATGATTGCGGAACGAATGTCCAGTGTTGTTTATGGCGGCGCAAACTGCTTGACTGCGAGACTAACGAGTAATACGCGTTAGAGTAGACCAAGGACGGACACGTCTTGTTCAGGCTGAGTCGTTCGGTAGCCAAAAGCGAGCAGCTAACATTACGAAAGTGTAATTAAGTTAAGCTCGATAAGGACTAGACAATTTACGCTGACTCGGATGAAGTGAAGAAATGACAACGCGACGATTTATTCTAGGGCTACTTGCATTCACATTTGCCTTGGCTCCGCAATTGCCTGGAACGGCATTCGGGCAGACTCACAAATGGAGCTATGGCGCCAAACTGATTTCGCCGAAAGCCGGAGAGGTCCTGACTCCTGGTAAAGTTGTGAGGGTTGAATGGAAGGCGAACTTCCCAGATGTGGAGGTGTCGATGTGTGAGACGGAAGTTCTTCTTTCGCTCGATGGCGGCAAGACGATCTACATGCTCCTGACAGAGCAGCGTGACCCCAAGGTGCAGTATTTCGATTGGGTCGTCCCGAATGCGCCCACCAATGAGGCGGTGCTGGACATTCGCTTCGGATGTCTAAACCTCTACCCCGAAACGTCAAGCCTTCAGCTCCAAGCTCCTTTCGTGATCAGAGCAGGGGAGAAGCGGTGAAGTCCCCTCCACCCTTGAGAATTCTCCTCAATCCACTCTAACCGCCATGTCCATAGGAATACACACATGAACACACGCTTCCGCCTGACCATGCTTGCAGCTGTTTTCGCGTTTATCGCGCCTGTCACGTCGACCCTTCACGCCCAGCGGCTGCCGGGGAACCAGGATAAGTATGTGCCCAACGGCACACGCAAATGCATAAAGCCCAAGAACCAAGTCCCGTTACTGAATGGACTGTTGGAACCGCTGGCCTGCGTAACGCCGGTAATAAACGTCAGCGCAAGATCGGGCAACGAGTCTGAAAGTTTCGTGGTTGTTAACCCGACCAACACAAACAATCTCGTAGCCTTCTCAAACCTGGCCAGCGAGAACAGCATTTTTCGCGGCTACTCGACTAACGGCGGTGCCACCTGGACGCGCGGCACCGTAGCTACCGGCGTCGCATGCTGCGATGGCCAGGCGGCGTGGGACACGTTCGGCAACTTGTTTCTTGTCTACATCAACAACAGTGTTGACCAAATCAACGTTATCTTGAGCACCGACGGGGGCGTTACATTCAGTGCACCGGTTACCGTCGGCACGGGCAACGTTGACCAACCGTCGATTGCTGTGGGCAACGGTAGCGTGTGGGTCGACTGGAATTCGGGCGGAAGTATGGTCGCGCGTGGGGCACCAGTTACTGGCCTCGGTACTTGGGGACCGTTCAATGCGCTACAATCGATCCCGTCCGCCAGCGGCAGTTTCGGCGGTATCGCAGTTGGACCGGGCGCGAACGGCGGCAAGGTTATTGTAACTTATCAAAGCCCGACTGGTGGACAGGGGCCTGCGACGATTTACGCCAATGTAGACGCCGATGGTCTGGGCGCGGGCGGATTCGGTGCGCGTATCACCGTGACTACGACCAATGTGGGCGGGTTCGATTTTATCCCGGCGCAGAACGGACGCTCGGTGGATGCTGAGGCCGGTGTCGTATGGGATGCGACCGGTGGGCCGTTCAATAACCGTATCTACCTGGTGTATACGGAGGAGACAGTCAACGAAAACAACGATACCGACATTTTGATGCGCAGGTCGACCGATGATGGTGCGACGTGGAGCGCGCCGGTCAGAGTCAACGATGACGCGACGACCCGGAGCCAGTTCTTGCCATATGTCGCGCTGGACCGCACAAACGGGACGATAGCAGTAGGCTTCCACGATTGTCGCAACGATAACGGCGTCCCCGGTTCCGGCGGGACGAATAACACGCCTAACGACGATGCAGAATATTATGCCACGTATAGCACCGATGGCGGTGTAACGTTTGCCCCGAACACGCGCTTGAGCGGCGGCTTCTCGAACGCGGACGCGTCTAACAACGGCATTGACTTTGGCGATTACGTTGGTCAGACCGCGCACGCGAACAAGCTCTACACGGTATGGGCGGACAATGCGAACTGCGACGGCACGAATGCGAACGGCACGTTGAGTATGCTTGATCTCTATACGAATACCTACCCATTCGTGCCAGTCGCCGTTGTCGGCAGTGCTGGATCAACGGTGCTTGCCGGCACCTGCGGCAATCCGGGTGTGATTAATCCCGGGGCGACGCTAACAGTGAACTTATGCGTGCAGAACACGGGCAGCCTCGCTACCACAAACCTGGTAGGCACGCTGCAGGCCACAGGAGGAGTATTGAATCCGAGCGGCCCGCAGAACTATGGGGTGGTATCACCTGGAGGTGGCCCGGTATGTCGGAGCTTCACCTTCACCGCCAACGCAGCGTGTGGCGCTACCGTCACAGCATCGCTACAGGTGCAGGACGGAGCAAACAACCTGGGTACCCTTACTTATACCTTCACCTTGGCGGGTACTATGAATGTTTCTTACTCTGAAAATTTCGATGGTGTCACGCCACCGGCATTACCCGCCGGTTGGATGGCTGATGTGGGAGTGAACGCCGCTGGTGCTCCGTTGTGGCAGACATCTAACTCCGGAACACCAACACCGGTCGCAGATAGCGCGCCCAACTCAGTCTTCACTCAGGATCCCTCGAACACCTGCGATAACCGGGTCTATACGTCTACATTCATGTATTCTGGTTCGGCGCAGATGAGCTGTCGAATGAATTACGATCTCGAAGAGAATAGCTCGACTGTCGCGTATGATGCGGGTGTTCTGGAAATATCGATCAATGGTGGCGCCTACACAGACATCATTGCAGCAGGAGGTAGTTGGGTAGCCGGGGGCTATAACCACACGGGAATCAATACCGGGTTTAGCAACCCGCTTTTGCCAAGCCGTCCGTGCTGGAGCGGTGTCTCCTCAGGATTTGTTACAACCACGGTGAATCTGCCAGCGGCCGGTGCTGGCCAGCCGGTGAAATTGCGCTGGCGCATGGGTTCGGATAGCTCCGTCTCGCATACTGGCTGGCGCGTGGATACGGTCTCGGTTAGCGGCGGCTTTGTCTGTGCGCCGCCGGCGGTGAGCGCGGTTTCGCGAAAGGTACATGGCGGCGCGGGTACCTTCGACATCAACCTGCCGCTGACGGGCACGCCAGGTGTGGAATGCCGCAATGGTCCCGTTTCCGGCGAGTACCAGGTGGTTGTTAATTTCGCGAATCCTGTTTCGCTTTCAGGTGCTTCAGTTACTTCAGGAACAGGAAACGTGAATACCTTTAGTGCGAGTGGTTCGACGGTTACGGTAAATCTTACCGGTGTAACCAATGCGCAAACACTATCCATCAGCCTGTCTGACGTTAGCGATGGCACGAACATGGGATGCGTTTCCATTCCGATGAGTGTGCTTGCCGGCGATACCAACGGCAACGGAACCGTAAACGCGTCCGATGTCAGTCAGACCAAGTTACAATCCGGTTCGGCTGTAACGGGTTCGAACTTCCGCACGGATGTAAATGCTAATGGCGCGATAAATGCCTCGGATGTTTCGAGTGTGAAAACGCGATCGGGCACATCGTTACCCTAGTTCCGCAGCGAGTTACGGTTCGACCACGAGGCGATAGTAACGTTTGCCTAACGAGCGGACGCCGGGGTCGGTGACCTGTGTTGATGTACTGGTAGCGAAGATTTGATCGCTAAGGGTGAGCCAGCTTCCGGCGACGAGATCGCTCCGATATTCCAGGCGATAGGTTTTGCCGATCACGGAACAGAACGTGAGCTGGATGTCATTGCCGTTTCCCGCGGTTAAGGTGATCTGGAATCGAGTCGCGCCACTTCTCGGATCAGTTCCGGCGAGCATTTCCTGATAATTCGTTAGGCCATCGCCATCGTTATCCGCATTTGGATCGGTTACGCCTGGATTAGCTGCTTCGTAGTTGTCGGGCATTCCATCGCCGTCGCTGTCAGTCGCAGTAACTAGTTGCGTTGAAGAAAACTGCGACGTGTTTCCATTAGGATCCGTCGCCGTGGCGGTGATCAGATAATTTTTCGGCACGGCAGCAACGAGATGAATCGAGGGCGAGGTGAACGTAGCGGTGCCGCTGCCATTGGTCATTACGCTGGCGGATCCGACAAAGAATTGGCCTTCATCGTTGCCAGGAGGATTCGCAAAGAATTCCAGAGTGAATGCAGTCGATGCAGCGCTACCGGTCAAAGTTCCCGCGACATCGGTGCCGCCGACATTCCCGGCATTTCCGAGAATAGCCGAAGCCAGGGTGGGGGCCGGTTGCGTGTTGTTGCCACCGTTATAAAGCGCGAGGCCGACGCCACCGTTGCCGACGATCGAATTTCGTCGAATCGCATCTCTGATTGTGCTCGACATGAAAGAATAAACCGCAACGCCTTCGTTCGCGTTTCCGGAAATCAGATTGCTCGCTCCAAGCGCGGTGCCACCGAGCGTGTTGGATTGGGCACTGTTACTAAAGGCGACGCCCGGATTTGTGTTCGGGACCGCCGTTCCGGCGACATTCAAGCCGATGGTATTTCCCTCAATTAAGTTTCCGCTCGTTCCTGCATCGGCAACGAGCACTCCGAATTGGGCGTGACCGGAAATGAAATTGCGCGCCCCGCCACTCGTCCCGCCGATAGTGTTGTTTTGCGCAGCGGCAAAAATTCCAACGCCGTTGTTATTGTTCGCGATCGCGGCCAGACCGGCGGCATTCAAGCCGATGTAGTTTCCGGCAACGATGTTCAAGCTCGTGGCAGGGCTGTCGATCTGAGCGTCGAAGGAGGTATTACCCGAAATAATATTTCGCGCGGCCGGCACGTTTCCTCCAATCGTGTTCGATTGTGCACCGCCGGAAATCTGAGCGCCGACCGATCCGTTCGACACTGCTGCTGTTCCGGCTGCATTCACGCCGATAAAGTTCCCCTGAACCAGATTTTGATTCGCGCCCGGGCCGGCAATGACTACGCCT
Source organism: Candidatus Udaeobacter sp. (assembly GCA_035713885.1). Lineage (GTDB taxonomy): Bacteria > Verrucomicrobiota > Verrucomicrobiia > Chthoniobacterales > UBA10450 > Udaeobacter. Next base: position 21,294 of record DASTMV010000108.1, read on the forward strand.
TGTCCCGAATTTCCGGAAATCAGATTGGATGCTCCCGGGGCCAGCCCGCCGATCGTGTTCGATTGCGCGCCATCGAAGATTCCCACGCCGATGCCGAGGTTCGCAACAGATGATGTGCCTGCAGGATTCGTCCCGATGTAATTGCCCTGCACGACATTCAAGTTCGTCCCGGAATTGTGTATTTGGATTCCAAAGGCGGAGTTTCCCGAAATCACATTACGCGCGCCACTCGTTAGGCCGCCAATCGTATTCGATTGCGGACCGTTAAAAATGTCGACCCCGCCAGCCCCATTCGCCACGGCGGTGTCTTGGGCCGGGTTCAACCCGATGGTGTTGCCCTGCACAAGATTGAAATTCGTTCCCGCATCGGCAATGAAAATTCCCTGATTCATGTTTCCGGAAATCACATTGCCTTCACTCGCGCCCACGCCGCCGATGAAATTCGATTGCGCGCCGTTGTAGATTCCAATCCCCGCGGCGCTATTCCCAAGCGCAGCGGCGCCGGTGGCATTTGTTCCGATGTAATTTCCAAGAACGGAATTTCCGGTCGAGCCCGTGTCGGTAATCACGATGCCGTGAATGCCGTTGCCGGAAATGACATTGCGTGCACCACCCGCTGCGCCGCCGATCGTATTGTTTTGCGCGCCATTGGAAATCGAGATGCCAACGGAGGCGTTTGGAATCGCGCTAGTGCCGGCGGCATTTGCGCCGATGTAATTTCCTAAGACGACATTGCTAGCAGTTCCGGCGTCGTGAATCCAAATCCCGTTATCTGCGTTGCCTGAAATGACATTACGCAGTGAGGCTGTCGTTCCGCCAATGGTATTGTGATGAGCGCCGCCACTCAGCTCGATACCCGCGTATGCATTCGCGGCGTCCGCGCTCCCGTTCTTGTCCGTCCCGATGTAACAACCGGTGATAACATTATTCGTGGCTGACGTGCCATTGAGCGCTGCGAGCGCGCCATCAATCGAGATACCCTGTTGATTGAAATTATTGATGACGAGGTTTCTGATCGTGCAGTTTGCCTGGCGAAGAACAAATCCCGGCGCGAAAAGATTCAGATTTTGCGCGGCAATTTGCGAACCATCGATCACGATCTCCGGTCCGTTTGGATTCGTATTGCCGGTGAAAGCAGTTTGCGTCGCGCCATCAATCGTCGTGCTCGCTCCAGGCGCAACAAGAATGGAAGTGGGCTTGATCGTAAAAACACCGCCGACCGCGATGCCGATGGGAATATTGAATGTGATCGACGTTGGCACCGGCGGCGCATCCGTCGATTTGTCGTATGCGTAATAAAGAGCGGCGCGCAAACTTCCCGATCCGCTGTCATTGGTGTTAGTGACGATCGCGCTGGGAAGCGGCGAAGGGTTCCCATAAATCTGCGCCATGCCTGCGCGATCGAGCTTGCTCAGAGTGCGATCGAAGACGCGCCCCATGATATTGAGAAACTGAATGTAGGCCGGTTGCGGTTCGATCGTGTCGAGCGACGGGTCGATCGACAGCGCGTTACGTTCGTAATGCATGATCGAATAGAAATCGTACGCTCCGATCTCGGTCGAGCCGCCGGGTATCGTAGCGAAATTACCTTCCTGTCCTGGAATCATGTTTTGCGGGAAAAAGACAACGTAGGTGTCGCGATCGTCGCGCTGTTGTTCGTGCCAAAGTCCGAGCGCATGACCCATTTCGTGGCAAGCGGTGCCGCGATTCCAGGCAAACGGTCCGCACTCGACGAATTGTTCGCCGCCGGCCATGCCTACCGAACTGGAAAACCCGCCACCCAGGTTGGGATTTTCGCGCACAGTGACGAAATTTGTGGGCGCAGCTCCGCTGCTGAATTCGATGAAGTGCAAGTTTGCAAAGGCGGCCCACTCCGTGATGCCATCACGGAATTGCTGCATCTTCGCCGTGCCTAACGAATTGTTACCCGGTGTTGTGCCGTAAAAATTTGTGTCGCCACCCGTGCCTTGAACAAGACCGGCGACCGGTTCCGTTCCATCGGTGCCGACAAACGTATGGAGTAAAGTGAAGGTTCCGCTCGACGTAATCTTGAAGGTCGTCCCATCCGCGTTTGTTCCGCCGCGAAAGACTGTCCCGTAAAAATTTGTGTCCGCCGCTTGAACCACGCTCGAGACCGGTTGCTGTCCGTCGCTCAAAACAAAACTGTGTAGCGTCGTCACCACGCCCGCCGTCGTGATCTTAAAAACCGTTCCCTGACTCGATGTTCCGCCATATTGCGTCGTGCCGTAAAGATTCGTGTCCGGCGAAACTCCCTGAATCAATCCGGCGACCGGCTGGTAGCCATCGCTAACATTAAAGCTGTGGATACTGCTGAACGTGCCGGTGTTTGTGATTTTGAAAACGGTGCCCGCACCATTTGTTCCGCCGAATTGTGTGGTGCCGTAGAAATTTGTGTCCGGCGATGCGCCGTGAACCAGCCCCGCCACAGGATTGCTCCCATCACCGCCGCCGAAACTGCGCAAACTCGTTAGGGCGCCGCCCGTTGTAATCTTGAAAACGGTGCCCGATCCGCTGCCGCCGTATTGGGTCGTGCCGTAAAGGTTGGTATCACCCGAAACCCCCTGTACTAAAGGAGCCACAGGATTTGCGCCATCACTCGCCACCGTGCCAAAGCTGTAAAGTATAGTGAGCGTTCCGCCCGAAGTGATCTTGAAAACCGTCCCAAGATTGTTGATCCCACCGATCTGCGTGGTCCCGTAAAAATTTCCGTCTGCGGCTTGAATCAGTCCAGCTGCCGGGGCGCCTCCGTCGGGCATCCCGCCGAAACTATAGAGCGTCGTGAACGTTCCACCGGTCGTGATCTTGAAAACGGTGCCGTTGTTCGACGTGCCGCCGAGTTGCGTCGTTCCGTAAAAATTTCCGTCGCTGCCGCGAACAAGTGCGCCGACGGGATTACGTCCATCGCTGCCGTTAAGAGTGTGGAGCGTCGTGATCGCTCCAGCCGTCGTCATTTTGAAGATAGTGCCATTCGTTAGGCCCGCGGGATCGAATCGATAATTCACATTGCCGCCCGGCCATTTGAACACGGTGCCCGGAGGGGTAACGACGTTTGGCTCTTGTCCTCGAAGGTGATTTTTTCCTGTCAAGGCGGTTCCGGCGAGCCGATCACGATAGACCTTCAGGTCAGAGTATTTGATGCCGACATCGCCAAATTTCACCCACGGATCGCCGGGCTTTGCCGCCGCGAGGGCACGATCCATCACCACGATGTCCCAGGAATGATCTCGCGAGCCGGCAATTTCCGTCGCTGTTGAGGAGAGAAGCGCTACGAGCGCAGGGAGCGCTAAAAATCTGTTCACCGTCGCGAAATAATGGCGAAAAATGCAAGACAAAACAATCAATTCCTTGCGAAGAACTGTCGCTCCGGCGCGGCACGGCGACGTCTTTTTTCATATTACCAAAAAGTAATAATTGACAGACGTCCCCCAATCAAAATAGCCTCGATGTTTGACCGATTGGCGTTCGCAGGTGTGCCTTTCGGGGTTGCATTAGGCGCGAGCGCCGACCGCAAACAGGACCGCAAGTCGGTTCTGATATCCTGCAACTAACTAGCTACAACTCTACTCATATGCCCAAGCCCACTAACAAAAACCTCTACGTCTGGATCGCAGTCCTTCTGCTTGCTGTGGTTGGCCTGATCGCGCTTCCAGTCTCCGCTCAAAAACCAGCTAACAGCGCAAAACCAAAAGCCGCAGCCGCCGCGGAAACGGCGTCTGTCGTCCGCTCCGATACAGCGAACTATCGTAGCCCCGGGGCGATGCACAAAGTGATGGTCAAAGATCGTGCAGTCGTCAATGCGCTGAGCGCCCACGGCGCGCGCATGGTTTCGGATTACGGCAGCTATGCCTTATTCGAAACGAATGATGCGCTGGCACAAACCAAAGGCGCACAAGTAGTCGATGAGAATAATCTCGTGTTGCTCAATGCAGGTGCAATGGATACCACTACTTCCGCGGCGCAGGCGAAACGAGGTGCGAGTAGCGCAGGCAATGGCAAAGGCATGCACCTTGTTCAGTTCGCCGGCCCGATCCGCCCGGAATGGTATCAGGCACTGAAGGCGACCGGCGTGCGCATTGTCACTTACATTCCGAGCAATTCCTATTTGGTTTATGGCAACGTGGATCGACTGCGGGCAGCCGCAAGTTTTGCCGCAAGCGCCCCTTCGGTGCAATGGGATGGAGCATACACCGCCGCCAATCGCATTGATCCGGCGGTCAATCGCGAACAGACGGCCAAAGACGTCGCGGAACATGGTCTCAAACCCAAAGCGAATCTGTCGGCCAAGGGTAACGAACAGTTCATCATTCAGTTGGTTGAAGACGCGGAAGAAAATGTCGGCACGCTCGCCCTGATCAACCGCGCCAAACAGGAAGCCATCATCTCGCAGGATAAGGCGCTCGGTTACGTCAATATCAAGGTTGCTTTGACCAAGGATGCCGTGCGCCAGATCGCGGAACGCGCTGATGTTGTGTCCATTCAGCCGTGGGTTACACCTACTTTGTTGTGCGAGCGACAGGACCAGATCATGGCAGGAAACCTGACTGGTAGTGGGCCGACGCCGGGCGACTACCTGGCGTATTTGACGGGCAAAGGTTATAACCTGAACAACATTGCGAACTTCGGCGTTAACTTGTCGGATTCCGGTCTGGACAATGGAACGACAACGCCCGACCACTTCGTTTTCTACAAGCTTGGCGATCCTACTAGCGCGGCTAACAGTCGTGTCGCTTATGTTGTTAATGGCGGAACGGCCACCGAACTGAGAGGATGCAATGGCCACGGCCATCTCAATTCCTCTATTGTTGGCGGGTATGTGCCGACCGGAGTGAACGGCGGAGTTAACTTCGGGGCATTTCCGCACGCGGATGGTTCGGGTTTCCGCTGGGGCCTTGGTATTGCACCGTTCGTCAAGATCGGCATGTCGGTGATCTTCAGTGCCACTGGCGGTTTCACAAATCCGGTTTACGAAACGCTGGAATCCAATGCTTATGCGGCTGGCATGCGCATCAGCTCCAACAGCTGGGGCGCGGCGGTTGGCGGTGCCTATAACTCCGATTCACAGCGCTACGACGCGCTTGTTCGTGACGCGCAATCGGGCACGGCGGGCAATCAGGAATACACAATCGTTTTCTCTGCCGGTAACAGCGGCTCAGGAGCGAACACGACAGGTTCTCCCGGAACGGGCAAGAACATGATCACAGTTGGTGCCGCTGAAGATGTGAATCCATTTGGCGGTTCCGACGGTTGCAGCGTCGCTGACTCGGGTGCCGATAATTCGAACGATATCATCGGCTTCTCAAGTCGCGGACCGGAAGACGACGGACGCATTAAGCCCGAAGTCGTCGGACCTGGAACACACGTTTCAGGCGTGGCGCCACAGAGCGGACCTAACACCGCCCGAACCGGTAACGGCGTCCACCTGGCTTGCTTTACTGCGGCGGGGGTTTGCGGTGGCGTTAGTCCAGCCGACTTTTTCCCGGCTGGTCAGGAATGGTACACGGCTTCGTCCGGCACGAGTCACTCCTGCCCTGCAGTTGCGGGAACGGTGGCGCTTTACCGCCAATACTTCATCGACCATGCGATGACGCCGCCTTCGCCGGCTTTGAATAAGGCGCTGTTGCAGATTTCTTCGCGCTATTTGAATGGGGTGGGCGCTAACGACACGCTGCCTTCCAACAGTCAAGGCATGGGTGAGCCTAACCTAAACACTTTCTTCGATGTCTTCGCTAGTGCTCACGTTATCCACGACGAGTCACCTGGTGATCTCTTCACCGCGTCCGGTCAGGTGCGTACCATCTCGGGCTCGGTAGGAAGTAATGCGAAGCCGTTCCGGGTAGCTCTGGCCTGGACGGAACCGCCGGGTCCAACTTCTGGCAATGCCTACATTAACAACCTGGACTTGGAAGTAACTGTCGGTGGCAACACCTATAAAGGGAACGTTTTCACCGGCGCCAACTCCGTCACTGGCGGTTCGGCCGACACGAAGGACAATTTTGAGAGCGTCTTTATTCCAGCGGGAGTATCAGGTACCTACACCGTCAAAGTAACGGCAACAAATATTGCTGGTGACGGCGTGCCAGGAAATGGGAACCCGTTGGATCAGGATTACGCACTCGTTATTTATAACGGTAGTGAAACCCCAACGGCAGTTGTTGGGACGACGGGCACAACGCTCCAGACCGAAAGCTGCAGCCCCGGCAATGGCGTCATCGACCCGGGTGAAACAGTCACAGTAAATGTTTGTCTGCAGAACTTTGGCACGCTCAACACAAGCAACCTCGTCGGAACACTTCAGACGAGTGGCGGTGTCACAAATCCAAGTGCTCCGCAGAACTACGGTGTTCTGATAGCCGGTGGTGCGGCGGTTTGTAAGACCTTCACCTTTACTGCCAGCGGCAGCTGCGGCGGAACCTTAACCGGAACAGTTCACTTACAGGATGGAGCTAACGACTTGGGGAACGTCACCTTTATGTTCACGATGGGTGTGCAAACTGTTACCTTCAGTGAGAACTTTGATAGCGTCGCCGCTGGGACGCTGCCAGTAAACTGGACGGCAACGCGTCCCACTGGCACCGCTCCGCTCTGGACTACTTCTAACTCCGGAACACCGACGCCGGTTGCGGACAGTGCTCCTAACGCGCTCTTCACACAGGATCCTTCCACGGCCTGCGATAACCGCATTTCTACGCCAACGTTCATGTATTCCGGTCCGGCGCAAATGACCTGCCGGATGAACTACGACCTCGAAGAATCGACCACCACGGTGGCGTTTGATGCGGGCGTTCTCGAAGTCTCTATTAACGGCGGGGCGTTTCAGGATATCGTCGCTGCGGGTGGCAGTTTTGTTGCGGGCGGCTATAACCACACCAGCCTTAGCACTGGGTTCAGCAATCCTCTCCTGGCTGATCGTTGTCCGGCCGGTGTTTGTAGCAACTGGAGCGGCGTTTCAGGAGGATTCGTTACCACCACTGTGAACCTTCCGCCTTCGGGAATTGGACAACCAGTCAAGCTACAATGGCGCATGGGATCGGATAGTTCTGTGACTCATGCGGGATGGAGGGTTGATAGCGTGGTTATCACCGGTGGCTATGCCTGCTGCCAGAGCGCGCCTGCCGTAACCAGCGCGGTCTCACGCAAGACACACGGCGCGAACAATTTTGATGTTCCGCTGCCGTTGAGCGGCACGCCGGGAGTGGAATGCCGCAATGGACAAGGCGCAGGAACCGATCACAAGATCGTCGTTACCTTCGTCAATCCGATCAGCGGAGTCGGTGGCGCCTCAGTCACTTCAGGCACCGGTAGTGTTTCAGGTAGCCCGGTTGTGGCTGGTAACACTATCACCGTGAACCTAACGGGTGTCACCAATGCCCAGACCATTAACGTTACTTTGAATAATGTAAACGATGGTTCGACTACGGGTAACATCGTGGTGCCCATGAGTGTGCTTAAGGGCGACACGAATGGCAATAAAACGGTGAACGCTGGCGATGTTACTCAGACGAAAACTCAGGTCGGTATGGCTGTTGGCGCTGGTAACTTCCGCACAGACGTCAATGTCAACGGTAGCATCAATGCCGGTGACGTAACCCTTGTGAAGAGCAGCGTGGGCACGTCAGTACCATAGCGGCATAAGAGAAGCGAATTGCGACAGGTGGTCATCGGTAACGGTGACCACCTGTTTTATTTTTTAGTCGAAGTGCATCGTAGCTAGGAGTATCGAGTGAGCGGAAGCCCATTGAAGTTCTTACGAGCGCACAGTCATTTGCGCTGTCCATCACACCTGGGGGAAGCTGCCGTTCTTATCATCGAAGCCGCTCTGACATAGGGAGCCCGCCGAGCCACCTACTCGAGGCGCTTCGGTGTCGACCGCGAACGCCGAGACCTTTTCCGACTCGACCGCCATCGGTTCGCCCGCGCTGACGTCGCTTATAACTTGGTGTTAGCGGCATTACATTTCCGTAATACTCGTTAAAAACGCGTGACACGTTTCTTTTCAGTTGCCATAACTCCGCCGTCTATCTTTCTAGGGCACAAGGTACTGAACGCGAGCTACGAACATAATCTTCAGGCGGGCGCGTGGACCAGCATGGGGTCGCGATGCCTGTGATGCATTTCCTGTTCAGTATGCTTCCCGCCGCAGCTACCCGTAAGTGGGTTATGTCTTCTCGTCTCGTTCCGATCATGATCTTACAGACAGGCTGCATCGCCTCGGCCCTGGCGCAGTCTCCGACCGTCATTGGCAGATGGAACGTAGAGATCACCTTCGCAGATTCAAACCAGTATTCGCTGCAGTTTGAGGGTCAAGCCGAAGGAAAGGGCTCTTTGCTGCTGGCCGATCCACGATCGACCCATTGGGAGGGCGCCAAGCGGACAGAGGCAAAGTGGACGCGGGGCGAAGGAAACTCCCTGACTTTTTCCGGTCCCATTGAATTTCCAATCGGTAACGTCGGTCGCGATGCGGGAACTTTGGTTCTTAAGGGAATGTTTGAAACAGAGGATTTAATAACAGGGGAGATGGAATTCTTCTCTCCCGGTAAAGACACACCATCAAAGCACGGCACCTTTAAAGCAATTCGCGCAAAGTAGCGCAAACTAACTCCAGCATAACCACACACTCGCATCCGGTATTTCCAAATTTCACCGACCTCAAAACTACCTAACCACTAATGAAAAAAAAATCAGCCTCGCAATCAGCCTTCTTTAATCTTCGTATCTTAATCGCCCTGTTTATAGTTTCGGTCGGCGCATTCCTGGCGCTGGCTGGCTCGGGCGTGTTGTCTGCCAGCAGTCCCAAGACTGTTATCCAAATGGTGGGCAAGAACAAAATTATTGTCAGTTCCGAAGATCCTCTAGTGCCCGCCGGATTTGACTGTTCCAAGATTCGAACGGAGCGCATCGACCGTCAAGAGAACATGCGGGCCCAGGCTCTCATGATTGCCTGCGGAGAAATAGAGGGCGGCTCAGCTTCATCTGCTTTCGGCAAGTTCGTTCAGAACATCAAAAGACTCTTTGTACCGCAGGCGTTCGGCTCGGGCGATGTTGATCTGGTCACCGGGGCCGAACCCTCACCTAACATTACTCAGTCGGAGACGTTCAGTTCGGTTAATCCGGATAATCCCAACGAGATTTTCGTGGCCTACAACGATTCGCGAGGCCGAAACGCGTCTCCAATCAATATCTCCGGCGCATCGATTTCGACTGATGGCGGCACGACATTCACACGTATCACCACTGCTGGCGGTCAAAGCCCTTTTACGGGCACGGTGGGCGATCCGGTTGCTCTTTACAACAAGCCAACCGGCACTTGGGTTACCGTGTGGCTTGATACGGGCTGCGGCTCTCAGGGGCTCGGTGGATATAAGTCCTCTACTCCCGCGAACGCTGCCAGTTGGACACATTTCTGTGTCCACACGGCTTCTAACGACGATCGAGAGTCTGGTTGGGCTGACAACAACCCCGGCTCGCCATTCTATGGACGCATGTATGTTTCGTGGGGTGCCACCGCCGGTCTCGTCGTCACCTACTCGTCTGATAACGGTTCCACTTGGCACGCTCCCATTACGGTTGCCCCCGCCAGCCCCTTCATTCGTGACGTGCAGATCACCGGCGACATGTCGGGCAATGGCGTGATTTACCTCGCGGGCATGGACGAAGGCGGTGGCGGCTTTCCCCACAACGACATCAACCATATCTTTAAGTCAACTGACGGCGGCAACACGTGGAGTCACCCTTATACTGGCCCAGCGTTCCAGGGACCAGGCGTTACTGCGGTGGGTTACTTCGCCTGCATGTTTAGCGATGGGGGTGGTTACTGGCGACATGAAGGTTGGGGGCAGCCCGCTGCCTTTAACAACGTTGTTTCCCTAGTCTATGCCCAGCACGGCGCTGGCAGTGACGCTGGTGATGTCTATTACATCCGTTCGACCGATGGCGGCGCGACTTTTGCCGTGCCGTTCAAACTGAACAGCGATGCGACGACGCGACCTCAATGGCAACCAAACCTTTCTGTTAGTCCGACCGGCACCCTGTTTGCGACGTGGTATGACGCACGCGACAGTGCCAACTGTACGCGTGGTAACCCGGCCGTTCCGTGTTACAAGATGTATTCGCGAAAGTCTAACGACAACGGCGCAAGCTGGCTGCCAGACGATGCGCTTTCGGACGTGGTCAGTCCACTCCCCGCGCAAAACGATCCCGGAGTTCAAGCAACCTACGCAGGCGACTACGACTACGGTTCCGCGGTAGCCTCGAGGCACGTCACTTCATGGGCTGACGGACGGGTAGCCATTACTGGCACCTCACAGCAGGACGCTTTCACCGATAGAGAGCTGGTTGGTTTTTCCGTAACCACCGCTAACCCTGCCTGCGGCACTATCATCAATACTCAACCGACTGATTTCGCGGTCAACCTGACAGACCCGGTCAATCCAGCAACTGTTCAGGGAAGTGACTTCACCGTGAATGGGATTCCAGCGAACAGCGTTGTTCTGTCGAACGGTAACGCAACGATCACGTTCCACTTCAATAGCACGCCGGTAACCGCACAAGGCGTGCAGACAATGCATATGGCTGCCAACGCCATTAACCGCGCCTCCGATAATCAGGGGAACCTGGATTTCACGTGTACGTTCCGTTTCGACGCTTTGCAATTGCAAGTAACTACGACGAACCCGCCGGTTGGGGGAAACTTCAGCGGGCCTAGCTCGCCGCTCTACGATGTGAACTTCAACGAAGCCCTCGATCCAGCCTCGGTGCAAACTTCCGATCTGACGCTCAGCGGAGTTGCCGGGAGCGTAACAAACGTTCAACTGATCAACGGGAATACCACCGCCCGATTCACATTGAATCTGACGAGCATCTTCTCCGGCACCCTAACGGCGAACATCGCCGCAGGCACAATCACCGATGCATTTGGAAATCCAAATGCAGCATTCTCGGGGATGTATTCATACACCGGGAACTTCTGCCCAACGTTCACGCAGAACTTTGACGCAGTCGCTGTACCGGCGTTGCCGTCTGGATGGACAGCCGATCAGGGAGTCAACGCCGCGGGTGCGCCGCTATGGCAAACATCGAATTCGGGAACACCGGCTCCGGTTGCAGATTCGGCGCCCAACGCGGCATTCAGTCAGGACCCGGGTAACACCTGTGATAACCGTCTCTATACGCCAACAATCATGTATTCATCTGGCGCGCAGTTAACCTTCAGGCAGAACTTCGATTTGGAGCAAAACAGCGCGACGATAGCGTACGATGCTGGCGTATTGGAAATCTCGATCAATGGCGGAGCTTACACCGATATTATCAGTGCAGGTGGCAGCTGGGTTACGGGTGGTTACACGCACACGGGAATCAACAGCACCTTTAGCAATCCGCTGTTACCCAGCCGTCCGTGCTGGAGTGGTATATCCAGTGGCGGTGCAGGCGGTTTTATGACTACAACTGTAAGCCTCCCAGCATCCGGGGTGGGTATGCCAGTCAAGCTTCGCTGGCGCATGGGGTCGGATAGCTCCGTGTCGCACGCTGGCTGGAGAGTGGATAGTGTCGCCATCTACGAGTCGTGCCAGGCGCCTGCGGTAACTAGCGCGGTTTCGCGAAAGACACACGGCGGAGCAGGCGACTTCGACGTTACTCTGCCCTTGACCGGGACACCAGGAGTAGAATGCCGCAATGGCCAAGGCGCAGGAACCGATCACAAGATGGTCGTTACCTTCGTCAACCCGATCAGCAGTGTTAGTAGCGCGGCGGTTACTTCAGGCACCGGTAGTGTTTCAGGTAGTCCTGTCATAGCTGGCAACGTTGTCACTGTGAACCTAACGGGCGTCACCAATGCTCAGACGATAATGGTTACCTTAAACAACGTAAACGATGGTTCGAATACCGGTAACGTCGTCGTGCCTATGAGTGTGCTTAAGGGCGACACCAACAACAATAAGACGGTGAATGCCGGGGATGTTACTCAGACGAAGGTTCAGGTCGGCACGACTGTTGGCGCTGGTAACTTCCGCACAGACGTCAACGTTAACGGTAGTATCAACGCCGGTGACGTAACTCTTGTGAAGAGCAGCGTGGGCACGTCAGTACCATAGCGGCATAAGACAAGCGAATCGCGACAGGTGGTCATCGGTAACGGTGACCACCTGTTTTGTTTGGAGGACGGAGCCGCGGATCCTCTGGGTTAGAGTGTTGAATAGCGACCGGTCATTTGTAGCGATGGCCGTGTTTAACGATGAGATCGACGCGTTGCAGTAGGTCGATATAACGCAGCACGTCGCCTCGCACCGCGATAATGTCGGCGAACTTGCCTTCGCTCACTGAGCCGTAATCCTTCTCCACCTTCATCATGACTGCCGGCCAGTAGGTGGCGGCGCGAATCGCCATCATCGGATCGACGCCGAGTTTGTTTACCCACGCGTCAATTTCGTGCCAGGTCGAACCGCTGTGGAACTTCATCGGGATACCGCTATCGGTTCCGATGAGAAGGGTGACGCCGCTTTCCTGAAGTTGCTGAAACTTTTTCGCGACGGTTTTGCTGCGTGCGGCAGTGATTTGGTAATACGAGAGTTGTCCAGGGTGACGGATTGAATCCTTAATGTCCTCGACAATGTCTTTTGGAATATCCAGTTGCCACGCCGGATCATCGAGCTGCTCCGGATTTTCGATGAGCGATTGATAATTTAGGAAACCTTCAATTGTTGGACACCAAAACAGCTGCCCGAGACTCATCTTCGCTGTGCGCTCTGCAATCGCAGTTCGAATGTCAGCTGGATATTCCGGCGCAGTAGCGAGACCGGTGTGCTCGAAGCAATCGACGCCAACGGCCAGACCGCGGCGGATTTCATCCGGTCGATGTGCATGCGCAACAACAGGGAGTTTGTGCGCGTGCGCTTCATCAACGACGGCCTTCACTTCTTCCGGTGTCATCTGATCCTGATCGATCAGTTTGATGATGTTCACGCCCGCGTCCGCGATCTTCTTCACTTTCGCGCGTGCATCCGCCGCGCCTTTCACACCCCATCGGTAAAGTTCTTCGCCCGGATACGGCTCGTGTTGAATAAATGGACCGGCGACGTAAAGCGTCGGCCCCGGAATTTCGCCGCGATTGATTCGATCGCGCACGCTGATGCTGTCCTCCAACGGTCCACCTAGATCACGTGCGCTCGTGACTCCGGCCATGAGCAGTTGGTGCGCAGCTGCCGGCATGATCTCGGAGCCAAATCTCTTTTCGTAGGTTTTGTCCCAATGCCCGTAATCGCTGTGACCGAGAATCATGGTGTGAACATGGCAATCCCACAGACCCGGAAGCACGCTCATGCCTTCGGTTGAAATCACTTCTGCATCTTTCGGAACGGGCAGCGTATCGACCGTGCCGATCTTGGTGATGCGTTCGTTATCGATCAGAATCACGCTATTCGCGAGCGGGGGTCCGCCGAAGCCGTCAATCAATCGCCCACCAACCAGCGCTAGCGTGCCCGCTTGCGCGTGCGACATGACGCCTAACGAGAGAAAAATTATCGCGAGAGATCGTTTGCAATGTTTCATCGCAGCGGATTATTCGACTTGTTCGCAGCGGCGGCCAGTCAATATTGTGGCGCATGAAAGTAAAAGTCCTTGTGACGCCCAAGGCCGCTGTGCTCGATCCGCAAGGCGCGGCGGTGCGCGATGCGATGCAGCATCTGGGCATGCCGGAAGTACGCGAAGTCCGGGTCGGGAAATATCTCGAGATCGAGATCGACGGAAAAGATGGCGACGTCGAAAAACGTCTGCACGGTCTTTGCCGTGATCTTTTGTCCAATCCGGTGATCGAAGACTACGAATTGATCCCAACGCAAAAATGAAATTCGCCGTTGTCCAATTTCCCGGTTCGAATTGCGATCAGGATTGCATCGCCGCCATTAACGGCATCGAAGGTTTGCGCGCCGAATACGTCTGGCACAAGGAGACATCGCTCGACGGTTACGACGCCATCGTTTTGCCCGGCGGATTTTCGTATGGCGATTATTTGCGTTGCGGTGCGATCGCGCGATTCTCGCCGATCATGCCCGCTGTTCTGAAAGAGGCGCGCGCCGGCAAACTGGTCATCGGCACGTGTAACGGCTTTCAGATTTTGTGCGAAGCCGGTTTGCTTCCGGGCGCGCTGGTGCGGAATCGTTCCCTCCATTTCGTCTGCGAGATGGTGAATCTCCGCGTCGAAGTCTCGGACACGCCATTCACGCGCGGCTTGCCGGTTGGTTCAATTTTGCGCATTCCGATCGCGCATGGCGAGGGCTGTTATTTTGCGGATGACGCAACGGTTCGCGATCTAAACGCGCATCGTCAGATTATCCTGCGTTACGCGGATGCGCAGGGCCACATTGTTCCTGAAGCTAATCCTAACGGCTCGATCGACAACATTGCCGGCATTTGTAATCGCGCGGGAAATGTTTTCGGGCTAATGCCGCATCCCGATCGCGCATCGGAAGCGCGTCTGGGCAGCGCCGATGGCGCAAAAATTTTCCGCTCAATGATGGAAACGATCAGCGCCGGCGAAGCGCGCGCAGCCTGATTTGATGCGCGTAGCGGCGGTCTCTGACCGCTGCACTGTTGCGAAAAGAGGTTTCCGACCCTGTTCAGCTCGCTCAAAACAAGGCGAGCTCTGGCGATTTTTAACGACAGTCAAAGACCGTCGCTAAAGACGCCGAGTGTTTGCCAGTTCGACACAAGTGTAAATTTCGCAAACACTTTTACCTGACACAATTACGCGCATACGAGGGAAAACGGTGCTGGCATCTCCGTTGCTAAACCTTTTCTGGAAAAACCCACTTGCTATGCTCCTACAAAAAACTCTGCATATGAATCAGTCGCTGGCCGAATGCAAAAGCCGGCTCGCCAGCATTCAATCCTACCGCCGCCAGTTCTTGATGGTGACCAAAGCAACCGTGACGTCATCGAAAACGGTTGATTTCAGTTTTCGCGGGCCGCTGGGGTTTGAAGCGCACACGGTTCTGCTTGCGCTCGATAGCGATTCTTCAGATCAGTGCGCGTTCGAATCTGTGGGCGGAAACATAGACCTTATGGGCTTGGTCGATTTTTCCCAGATTCGGCCGCACTGCACCGAGGTTTCGCTCGCGGTGCATTACGAGATCAAAAATAAATTCTTTGCCTGGCTCGATCGCAGATTGCATTTCGTCGACGCGTTTCTAACGTCGGAACTGCGCAGTATCCGCGCACACTTCGAAGGCATTGCCGCGCCGCACATCGAGCCGCTTCACAATGTGCCGATGCTCGAGGCCGCTACAGCCTAACGAAACGAATTTTTTTGCGAAGAGCGCGAAGTCGAAAGCTTCGCGCTTTTTGTTTTCCTGTGGCGGCGGTCTCTGACCGCAGAAATCGCTGCCACAACCGAAAATCACGCGATGCGAACCGCGCGTGTCTTGTCCAGGCGCAGGACCTGCCCCGGGTGTAAGGTGAGGCCCGATTTCGGATCGGTCACTTTTTTGCCGTCAAGCTGGACGCTGCCTTGCGTGATCAATCGGCGCGCATCGGCGCGCGATTTGGTGACGCCAAAACTTCTTTCGTAAGCCGCCACGACAATCGCGACGACATCGTCCATCGGTTCGCCAGGAAAAAATTCCGGCAACTCGGCCTCGCTCAGCTTTTTTTCGCTGAAGCGGTGGTTCCAATCATCGAGCGTTTTCTGTGCGATTTCCGGCGAGTGATAAGTCGCGGTGATCTCCATTGCCAATTGCTTCTTTGCCTCGAGCGGATGCATTTCAGCCGGCAGTTCGCGACCAAGCAGGAGCGAATAGTAATGCCCCATCATCGCATCGGAGATGCTCATCAGTTTCCCGAACATCTCGTTAGGCGATTCATCCACGGCGATGTGATTGCCGAGGCTCTTGCTCATCTTTTTCACGCCATCCAAACCTTCGAGAATTGGCAGGAGCATCGCGATTTGCTGAGCCAAGCCCTGCTCTTTCTGCAGATCGCGTCCGACCAGGATATTGAAGAGCTGATCAGTGCCGCCCAATTCCACATCCGCTTTCACCATTACTGAATCCCAACCTTGCATGAGTGGATACTGAATCTCGTGCGCGTGAATCGGCTCCTGTTTGTCGATGCGCGCGCGGAAATCTTCGCGTTGCAAAATCTGCTGCAAAGTCATGCGGCTGTTTAACTGGATCACATCCTGAAATGTCATCTTTCTCAACCAGTCGCCGTTGAAAACAATTTCAGTGCGTGCGCGATCAAGAATCTTCATCGCTTGATCGGTGTAGGTCTGCGCATTTCCCATCACCTGTTCGTGTGTCAATTGCGGTCGCGTGACGGAGCGCCCACTCGGATCACCAATCATCGCCGTGAAGTTGCCGACGATGAGGACCGCCTGGTGCCCGAGATCCTGAAACTGCCGCAATTTCCTCAACACGATGGAATGTCCGAGATGGATGTCAGGACTGGTCGGATCAACGCCCAACTTCACGCGGAGCGGGCGATCCAGCTTCAATTTTTCGCGCAACTCCGCCTCGCTCACGATCTGAGCGGTGCCGTGTTTGAGAAGTGCGGCAGCCTCGTCCAGTTCCATGCGCATCATGCCGCCATCGGCGGGCGCGTTACTTATTTTTGTTCAGCAGCTCGCGCACCTGCTCGATCGTCAAAGCAGTATGCTGGTTGAGTGACTTCTGGCTTTTGCCCTTGTCGAGGAATGGGCGTTCATCCGCAAATTCGCTTGCTGCAACCTTTTTCCTTCCGTCCGTGACGTCACGCACTTCGAGCGCGCCGGTGCCGTCGTTTACCGAAAATTTCTTAACGCGCGCCGCCCGCGCCTGCGTTGTCGCGCTCAGTTCGCCATCGCGGAAATGGTGCGCAGCGAATTCGGTTGCGGAATACTCATGGAGATCCGCGAATGGTTTCGTTGGCGGCGTCTGTGAGATGGAAAATGATTGCACGGATGCCTGTTTCTCGACGCGTTTCGATTTCGCGATAAATTTTTTGTTCTGCGCCGTGTTACTCAAGGTCGCGTCCGGTTGCAACAGCCGGTCAACCAGACGGCGCTCCTGATCCTGAGCCCTCGCGAGCGAAATGCTGCATGCGAAAAGGACGAAGACAACCGCGTTACGCACGCGCCCAACCTGACGAAGTCAACGCGGTTTTGTAAAGGAAATTTCCCTCGCGATCAGCGACTGAGAAGATCGATCAATCGCTCCGCGCCGCTCGGCGGCGAAACACTCCCATTCAAAATGGCGCGCGCCGTAACTCCGCGGCCATAGTAATGTCGGTTTGCATCTTTTTGCGTGGCGATAACCGCGCCTTCGAGCGAGACGCCGGCAAATAGTCCTTTCGCACGACTGTAGCTATAGATGGCTGCGACCGGCAGTACACCGGCGTGCGCGTTGCGCCCGACGGGACCGGCAGCCGCGCTCACATCAGCTCCGATGGTCACATTGCCGCCTCGCGAAAATGCGCGCACTGCATCTCGCGTATTCAGAACGAGAACAAAATCCGTGACTTGGGCGCCGGCTTGAAATCCAAAGCCTGCGCCGCCCGTTCCGATAAACGAGGGACCGCTCCATCCATTTTCAGTTTTTGCAACGACGACACCCTGGCCGCCTTTGCCACTGAAAACGAATCCGATCTTCAAAACGCGAATGATTGCGAGGCCGCGCGCTTCATCGAGAACAGTCGCGGGAATTGATTGTTCGGGCATATGCCGAAAATCGCGAATGATGCCGGCGGATTGATTGACGACTTCCTGCTCGGTCATACCGCGCGCGGAAAGTGCCAGAGCGCAAAGAACGAAAACGGAAACCAAATGTTTGATCATGGTCACTAGTAGTTCCGCTGCAATCTTTGGCAACGGCTGCATGAGTTACGCTACCCTCTCGTCATCGCAAACGTTGGGACCTCACGATCGTATGAAAAATTTCTACCGCGACCGCAAGCAGTGAAATTTCTCTTTCCTTGCAGGTGCGTTCGACATTTCTTACCAAACCGTATCGGTGACGGTGAGCGGCTGCGTTTCTTATGGAGACAGTGATTGATTTGCAAAGCGACGCCTACTTCATGGGCGAAGCGTTGCGCTTGGCGCGAAAAGCTTTCGATGCGGAAGAAGTGCCGGTCGGCGCTGTCGTTGTGCGCGAAGGCCGCATCATCGCACGCGCACACAATCAGGTTGAAGCGTTGAAGGATGCAACCGCGCACGCGGAAATGCTCGCACTAACGCAAGCCGAAGCAGCCGTCGGCGACTGGCGCCTAACGGATTGTGATTTGTATGTCACGAAGGAACCGTGTCCCATGTGCGCCGGTGCGCTGGTGCATGTGCGCATTCGCCGCGTCATCTTCGGTTGCGATGACGAACGAGGCGGGGCGGCGGGCGGTGTCGTCAACTTATTGCAGATGTCGAAGCTGAATCATCGCTGCGAAATTACCACCGGCGTTCGTCGCGAAGAATGTGGCGCATTACTGCAAAGTTTTTTTCGCGCGAAACGCGGCAAAGATCTGGCGAATTCTTAGAAGAAGCGCTGGCTGCCTCGCAAGGATTCGAACCTTGACAAAGAGATCCAGAATCTCTGGTGCTACCGTTACACCACGAGGCAAAGAGAAGAAAAAAGTAGGATGGATTTGACTCGCCGCAACTAAGTGGCGCGCTGCTTTTTTTCGGACCGGTCGGGTTGGAGTATTACTTCGGCGCCTTCGCGAGCAGCTTCAATTTCAAGTTGCTTGCCGCTTTTCGCGGCAAATGCACGAGCCCGCTCCGTCATTTTGTCCACCATTTCGTCATCGTGATTTGGGTCATGATGAAAGAGGATCAGTTTTCGCACACCAGCGTCGAGCGCGAGCGAGACGACGCTGCTTAGCGAGCTGTGGCCCCAGCCGATGTGCTCGGAATATTCTTCGTCGGTGTATTGCGCGTCGAGAATGACCAGATCGCAATCCCGTAGGAACTCGACAACTTTCGTGCGCTCGGCGGTCGCGAACGCGCGCGCTTCTTGTTCGCTGATGCCATCGCGCGATGCGAAATGAATCTTGAGAGATTCGTAGGGCTCGTTGTCGGGCAAATATGCGACCGATCCGGAACTGGTGAACAAGCGGTAGCCGGCGCAAATCCCGGGATGATTCGCAAACTTGGATTGAACCTTCACTTTGCCGATGGGAAATTCCATCTCCTTCAATTCTTCGATCGCGAGATGACTCGGCAATTCGCGCAGACTTACTGGGAAAAATGGTGTTTCCATTTGTCCGGCTAGAATCGTCCCCAAACCAGCGCGAGCGCCTTCGTAACCGAGCACGCGAATGAGATTCTTCTGGTTGTAGGCCGGGGAAAAAAACGGCAGGCCCTGGATATGATCCCAATGGGTGTGTGTAATTAGCAGCGTCAACTTCATTGAGCGCGCGCCGAATTCCCTGTCCAATGCGAGACCAAGCGCGCGAATTCCGGTGCCAGCATCGAGAACAATGATCTCGCCGTCAGCGCGCACTTCTACGCAACTGGTGTTGCCGCCGTAACGAACCGTGCTCGGACCGGGCACAGGAATCGATCCGCGCACGCCCCACAATTTCACGCGCGCCGGTGCCGAATCTGTGTCCAGCATTTGCACATGCGGCCGGCGCGGAATTTCCGGAAGCAATCGCTCAACCGCGCCCATCAGCAGCTCCCACGTGATCGGTTTGAGCAAATATTCATCGGCGCCAGCTTGAAACGCGTTTGTGCGATCGACTGCATAATCACGCCCAGAGACGACAATGATTTTCGTCGGCTGCAATTGATCCCGAATGGTGCGACAAACCTGAAAGCCGTTTGATCTCGGCATGAGCAAATCGCAGAGGATCAGTTCCGGCCGGTTGTGCAATGCGGATTGTATTCCCGATTCGCCATCGGCCGCTTGGAGCACGCTCCAATCTTCACTCGCGAAAAGGTCTGCCATCGTGCGCCGGCTATCGGCGTCATCGTCGATGATGAGAACGCGGGCCATGGTGAGCCTGGTTGGGCGAAGCAGCGTTTTACCGCAGTGCCTGATTAAAGCAAGCTTGAACCGAATGCGCCCGGACCGCGTTTCCAGCGTAGTTCCGGCGCAAGATTAATTTCTTCCAGCGGAACCTCGAACCCCGCGGCCCGCAGCAGATACGCGACGCCTTCGCGGCTCTCCATCGTCTCCTTCAAACTGCGCGCGAAAAGCTCGATGTACTCCTTGTAGGATTCGAGCGCGAGTTTTCCCTCGGCGAAGTGTTCCGCCAGGGCCTCATCATGATAATCGATGAGATCGAAAAGAGCGCGCTTCAGTTTCAACCGCATGTCGGGATCGACCACGACCTTGAATGGTGTTCCGCCGACGTCGGGCACGGACAGACTCTGTTTTGTCGTCACGGCCGGTTCCGCGGTCGAGACAAGCTGATAATCGCGCGGTCTTTCCATTGTCTCTACTCGTTAGGCAAATGGTCACGCTCCGTCGCGCCTTTGCCGACTACTAGAAGAATATCGGAATGATGAGAATGGCAACGATATTTACGACTTTAATCATCGGATTAATCGCCGGCCCGGCCGTGTCCTTGTAGGGGTCACCGACCGTGTCGCCCGTGACCGCCGCCTGATGGGCGAAGGAACCTTTGCCGCCAAGATTGCCTTCCTCGATGAATTTTTTCGCGTTATCCCACGCGCCGCCGCCGGAAGTCATGGCAATGGCGACGAACAAACCGGTGACGATCGTGCCGACGAGTAATCCGCCGAGAACAACAGGTCCGAGTGGTTTGATGACTGCGACGATGATGACAAACAAAACCGGCAACAGTGCCGGAATGATCATTTCGCGCAGCGCGGCCTTCGTCACGATGTCGACACACGTTCCGTACTCTGGCGTATCTTCGCCGCGCAAAATGCCGGGTTTGGCCTGCAATTGCCGCCGCACTTCGCGCACAACTGCACCCGCGGCCTTGCCGACTGCATCCATGCTGAATGCGGTAAAGATGAACGGCAGTAATCCGCCGATGAACAAACCGACGATCACTTTCGGTTCGCGCAAGGAAAACTGGAAGAAGTGATCGGCGGCAATTCGGTTCGCGCCGATTAGATGCACGCGAAGTTCTTCGACGTACGAACCAAAAAGGACGAGCGCAGCAAGTCCGGCCGAAGCGATGGCGTAACCTTTCGTTACTGCTTTCATCGTGTTGCCGACGGCATCAAGCTCATCGGTCACGTTGCGCACTTCTTTAGGCAAGTGACTCATGACGGCGATCCCCCCCGCATTGTCCGTGATCGGTCCAAATGCATCGAGCGAAATGATGATTCCGGCCATCGACAACATGCTCATTACCGCGATCGCGATTCCATAGAGACCGGCGAAGTGAAAACTGAACAAAATCGCGAGCCCGATGAAGCCAACCGGCAGCGCGGTCGCGTGCTGACCAACTGCGAGCCCGGCGATGATGTTGGTCGCATGTCCGGTCTCGGAAGCCTTCGCAATTTTCCGCACCGGGTGATAACTCGTCGACGTGTAGTAATTCGTGATAACAACAACGATGCCGGTCATGACCAGACCGCACAGTGAGGCGATGTAAAGATCGGTCGGAGTTTTTGCGATTCCGCCGATTGTGACGCCATCAGGGAAGAAGTAATGCGTTGCCGGCCAGAAAAGAATCGCGGAGACGAGCGCGCTCGCGCCGACGGCTCCCATCAAAACTGCGCCCGGCTTTCCGCCGCTCACGTTCACGAAAAGAATTCCGCAAATTGCCCCGAGCACTGAAATACCGCCTAACACAAATGGATAAATGATTGCGGCTGGCGTGCTCGCGAGCGTCAGCGCACCCACTAAAATCGCACCAATTAAACTAACGGCGTAGGTTTCAAAAACGTCGGCTGCCATTCCGGCACAATCACCAACGTTATCTCCAACGTTGTCGGCGATCGTAGCCGGATTACGCGGATCATCTTCCTCGAGATTGCTTTCGATTTTTCCAACCAGATCCGCGCCAACGTCAGCGGCCTTGGTGTAAATCCCGCCGCCGAGTCGCGCAAAAACGCTGATCAAGCTCGCGCCAAGCGCGAGACCAATCAGACTGCGAACAGCCATGTCCGATCCCAACATTTTGGTCGCAACTGAGTAAAAGATTCCAACAGCGAGAAGCGCCAAACCGACCACAAGCAGGCCGGTGACGGCGCCGCCGTTAAACGCCACGCGCAACGCTTTGGAACGTGATTCGGTTGCGGCCTGCGTCGTTCGCACATTTGCGAGGACAGCGATGCGCATTCCAATAAAACCAGCCGCAAGCGAACAAACCGCGCCGATGATAAAGCCAACCGCGGTTGGATGATCTTTGAAGAAAAACAAGAGCACGAAAATGATCGCGGCGATGATGCTGATGGTAATAACCTGACGATTTAAATACGCTTTCGCGCCTTCCTGGACCGCGCCGGAGATCTCCCGCATGCGATCGTTCCCAGCCGACTTACGGACGATTGAGGCAATTAGGAAGAATGCGAAGAGCAACCCGGCCGCCGCGCACAAAATCGAGAAAGTTATGCCGGAGTCGAGCATCGTTAGGGCAACAAAAGTCATAAGAGCGTCCGCCGTGAAAGTGGCAGACTTTAGTGGGTTTTAGTCCACTGGCAATGCGAAACTGAGCCTTCTCGACAGAGCTCGGTCGAGAGGCATTTTGCTCGTCAAACTTGGCCAAATCGGGAAGCTTTTTGCGCATGTTTCGTCGGATAATTCTCATCGTGGGCACTGGCTTTGCCCTCTTAAGCAATCCCGTTGCGGCAGAGCAGCCGATAACGCAGGAGGAGTTGGTTCGCCGCACGCAGGAACTCTTTGATGCCGTCGTTTCGGGAAATCGTGACCCTTGGAAGAAGTATTACGCTGACGATTGTATTTTTGCGGATGAAAAAGGCCGCAAGCTGAACAAGACCGAGCTCGTCGCAGACATCACGCCGCTGCCGAAAGGTTATTCCGGCACGATCAAGATTGTCAGTCCGGAAAGCCGGATTATCGGCGAGACAGCTGTTTTGAGTTACGATCTCAATGAAACGGAAACGATTTTCGGACAGAATCTCACGGCGCGTTACCACGAGATTGATACCTGGCTGCGTCGTAACGGCCAATGGCAGATTATTGCGGCACAGGCGCATCGTTACTACGAAGATCCCGCCGTTGGCAGAGCGGGTGTGAAACGACTTTCCGATTTTGCGGGAACGTATGAGTTAGCGGCGGGTCAAATGCGAAGCGTCACTGTGAACGCCGGTGAGTTGTTCGTCGAACGAAACGGGAAGCGTGAGCAACTCTTTCCTGAATCTTGCGACGTCTTTTTCCGAAAAGGCGTCGAAGGCCGAATCCTTTTCCGGACGGATGCGAACGGCAAAGTCGACGCGCTGATCGATCGTCGGAATAACGAGGATGTTATCTGGCGAAAAACGCAATGAGCTCAGCGCTTTTCCACTGTGCCTAAAACAGTCGCGATTGCGTCGAAGGCGGCGTCACGAACGGCGCCATCCTTGTCGAATGATGGATCATAACCGGAAACGGTGAGCGCTTTTACCGGAAGATCTCGGGCAATCGTGGCAAGAACGCATTGCAAATCCGCGCGCGAGTAACCACCGCGCGCCGAGTAATTGTTGGCGCGCCCTTCGGTCGGATCTAGCGCATCGAGATCGAGATGAAGATAACAGCGCGAAATCTCGCGCCCTAACGACTGCAGAACCGACTCAACCCCTAGCGCTGTGGCTTGAACACTCAGTCGCACAATTTTCGATCGCGCCAGCGCCGTTTCTTCGCCGGGATCAAGATCTCTTGCGCCCAAAAGGACGACTGTTTGTTCCGGCACCGGTTCGAATCCTTCAATGCTTCGCGCCAATTCCGCCCAGCAGCGCCCGGTCGCCGTGGCCAGACTCATTCCATCGAGAAAACCACTCATGGTTGTCTGTGGCGTATTGAAATCGCCATGGGCATCGAGCCAGACAATTCCGGTTCGCGATCCGAGAGCGGCGATGACGCCGATGCACGCATTGCAGTTGCCCGAAAGGACGACGGGAAACCGATACGCCGCGCGCGACTCGCGCACGCTCTTGGCAATTGCGCGCATCAATTCAAAACTTGTTTGCACTTCAGCGCGCCAATTTTGCGCCGTCGGTTCGACAACCATTGCATCAGCGGCGTGGCTCTGCTTGGCGAGGTGTTCCTTCAGACCGGAATTGAGAAGATGTTCGGGTCCAGCACCCATCCGGACACTGCGCTGGCCGGAATCGTAAGGAACGAGCAGAAGTCTTGTGTCCATCGGGCGACGATTATGACTGAGAATGCGGTGAGTGCATGTTTGGCAAGTTTGGAAACAGGCAATTTTGCCTAACGAGAGCTAATCTACCCGTTATAATTCGAAGAACGTTCGCAGGCGTCGCAGGAATGTATCGCGGTACTCGCGCTCCTTGCTGGTTTGTTCCGCCGTCGGGGTTGCCTCGCGCACAATTCCTTCCGTTTCCATTTTTCGTTTGGCCAGGAGTTCGCTCAGTTGATCGAGGCACTGCGGCGCGGCGTGCAACACTTCCGACATCACTGCTTTGCTGATCTCCAGCACTTCACAATCGTGTTCCGCCCGCACCGTGGCCGTGCGCGGTTCGCCCGTAAGGAGCGACATTTCGCCGAATAAATCCCCCGCCCGCAAGATGCCCACGAGTAATGGCGCGCCATTGCGCGCGACCGAAACGTTGGCGGTCCCACGCAGGAGGACGAACATCGAGTCTCCGGCCGCGCCTTCTTCGATGACCCGTTCGCCGCGGCCAAAGCGATTGAGTTGCGAACGAATAATCAGGCTGTCGAGCTGCTCTTCCTCGAGACATTGGAAAATCGGATCCTCGCGCAGGATCGTGCGCGCTTTCTCGCGTTCTTCGGGGACCGCATCCTTCGAACGGCGCTCCAACTGCAGTGTGCGCGTCGGAAATGGAATGCTGATGCGTTGCCGCTTCAGCTCGTACCAAATATTGGTGCGAATGGCATCGTTAACCTCATTGATTGCGGCGTGATTGCCCATGTAGAACTTGATTTCGTAGGTGACAGCGTGATCGGCGAAATCGACCAGAAAGATTCTCGGCGGGGGCTCGCGCAGCACAAGTTCCGCATTTTTTGTCGCGCGCATGAGCGCATCTTTTACGCGGTTAGGCGGATGTTTGTAATCGATGCCGACACGGATGCGCATGGCGTGCACTTGCGTCGGGTAATGGAGATTGATGATCGTTTGCCTAACGATTTCATTGTTCGGAATGTCGAGGTAAATGGCGTCGTTCGTGCGTAGCCGTGTGGAACGCCAGTTGATCTCCATCACTTCGGCATACCGCTCGCCCACTTGTAACCAGTCGCCGACTTTGTAGGGCCGGCTGATTTGCAGCGAGATGCCGGCAATGATCCCGCCGAAAAGGTTTTGTCCGGCGAAACCGAGAATGATGGCGATGATGCCAGAGCCGGCGAGCAAACCTTTGAGTTGCGCCTCCGCGTGATAGACGAGACTTAGAACGAGCAAGAGCGCGAAGAGGAAGACTACCAACGCCACCATCTCGCGCAGAAAATGTGGAATGGGCGTCTGCTTCTTTTTTTCGAAGTAATAATCCCAGAGGTAACGATTGATGAGCGCAACCACAATCACAGTGCTCATGAGGATGAGCAGCGCGGTTATGTGATGCCGAAATTGCAGCGGCAGGCCGTAGGTCCAGATCGCGGCGTAAAAAGCAGCCGTGATACAGAAAAGCTGGAACAAGAGGCCGAGACGCACGCCGGCACGGCGTTTCAAAATACGGCCAATCGAGAGCGTGACGAAAAAGGTGAGGAAAAAGACGAAAATCGTCAGCCCCGCTCTCTGCGTCTCGGTCAGAGTGGTGAACATTCGGCGTTACGATAACGCTGCGTTGGCTTGGGGGACAAGTTGCTTGGTGAGGCCAGCGAAAGGCTCAAAATCAGTCGAGACGGGCTGAAATTTGCATGGTAAACGCAGTTTTCTATTGCGGTTTTATTCGTTATGGTAAATAAAGGAATCCGCATGAGGGATATTAGGGTTCGTTTGGCATCGGTCGGGATGGCTTTATCGCTGACACTAGCTTCAGCTGCATTTGCCGTTCCGAAATATTACGAAATCGCGGGCGGTAACGTGAACGGTCATTTCAATGATCCCGGTCTCGTCATCAACACGAGTCTGGCGGGTGGGTTGCCCGGCACATCGTTCACGCTCAACGATGGCGGCAGCAACACATTCAACTTTTTCAGCATCTGGACTAACGAGACGGCGATCAACTCGGATGATCTGGTTTCGTACGCGATCACGGCGACTTTGAATTTCTCCGATCCGCTCACGGGGGCGACGGTGAACGGTGTGACGTTCGGCGGCAGCATCCTTTTCGGTCTGACGCAGTGGGGGCAGATTCAATGGAATGGGCCGACGACGGTTACCTTGGGCGACCGCGTCTTCAGTCTGTCCTTGAGCAACGAAACTTTTAACAGCGGTATCTTCGGTCTTAACGAAGGTCCGCAATGCGGCGCGATCGTTGAGGCGACCGTGACGCAACTCAGTTCCACTGTGAGTAATCCCAATGGAGCGCCTGTCCCCGAACACGGCAACACCGGTCTGCTTTTGGGGGCAGCGGTGACGGGACTTGCTGTTTTCTCACGCAGGCGGATTCTCGGCTAAACGTTTTCCTTCCGGGAGCGCGCAAGCGCTCTCGGGAGGAGCGGCGCCTCCTTCTCAACCCGCAGCTATCGGCTGCTTCCTGGCAGGAACACCAGCCAGGCCCATCCAGCAAGAAAGCACAATCCGCCCAGTGGCGTGATTGCTCCGAGCCCGCGATTATTCGTTAGGGCGAGTAGGTAAAGGCTTCCGCTGAACAGAATAATCCCCGCCAGAAACAAAATCGATGGTCCGCGGCTGCCGCTTCCGTGCAACGCGAGAATGAGCAGCGCAATTGCATGAATGAAATGATAGAGCACGGCCTTTTCCCAAACGCTCACCATCCCGTGCGCCTGTAAGGTTGCTTTCAAGCTGTGCGCGCCGAAAGCGCCGAGCGCGACCGCGAGAAAACATAACGCGGCGGCGATTCGGAAAAACAACACAGACATCGTGCGCGAGTTAGCTGCTTATCTTCTCGCAGTTTTTCCTAATCGTGACAAGCCGCGCATTGCGAGCGGAGCGAGATTTCTATTCGCCGCGTTTTTCCTTGTGCTGCTTTAGGAATTTTCCGCTCGGATCGAACTCAAATTCCGTTTCCTTTCCGTCTTTCTTGATCAGGACTTCGTAGTTCCATTTTCCGTTCGGATCGTCTTCGCGTTTCACGCGAACGATCTCTCCTCCCGCCGTCTTGTCCTTGATGGCTTTTTGCACGGCTGCGGGAAGCGAGTTCATATCGACCGCTTCTCCCATTGCTTCATGCGCTTGCGCGGTCACGCCAAGGCTGAGCCCGGCAGAGACCAGCGCGATGACTAGTAAGTTGGATCTTTTCATCTCTCATTTATCTCCATGTTTGATTTGTTGCTGCCGCGTTCGCGTTCGCCTGAGACGCCCCATGAAGTTTGTGAGCGCGCGTGCAAACCGACGCCGCACGCTAACAAAATAACGGAAATAGTTGTTTTTGCATGAAGTTTTGAAGCGACTACGCCAGAACCAATTTCGAGATGTCTGAAATCGGAATTGTTTCGACGGGCTTCTGCCCACGCCGGAAAATTCTCGCGCCGGCCAACCCCTTCAGAATCATGGAATTGTTTTCGACAGAAAGCCATGCACCCTCGCGCAATCCCACGACCGGCGTGTCGTTTTCCTCGAGAAATTGCTCAAGCCGTTCTTCCCGTGTCTCGCCCATGTGCTGGGAGTTTGGATCCGGATCGACGTAGTGTGGGTTGATTTGAAAGGGAACCAGGCCTAACGAATCAAAAGAACGCGGCTGCACGATCGGCATGTCGTTCGTCGTTTTGATGGTCGGGCCGGCGACATTCGAACCGGCGCTGCTTCCGAGGTATGGCGTTCCGCTTTGAACTTTTCGCTGAATTGGTTCGATCAGATCCAAATCTTGCAGCGCCTTCAGCAACCGGAACGTGTTGCCGCCGCCAACGAAAAATGCATCGGTTTCGGCGACGGCTTTCTCCGGATTCGCCGCATTGTGCGCCGATTGGAGCGAAAAACCCATTGCGGCAAATCGTTCCTTCGCTTTCGCTGCGTAAGCATCGCGATCGTGCAGTGCGAATGGGAAAAACAGAACCCGCTGCGCGCCACTCAAAACCCGTCTGATTTCATCTTCGACGTGATCGAGATAATTGCCTCCGTATATCGTGGAGGTGCTGATAAGCAGAATCTTCATATCGCAGACGGGAAAAAGTGCACTTCACAAGCGCGTTTGAAAACGCCTATTGTTGCATATGCATCGTCTGTCTTCTCTAGCCTTCGCCATTTCTCTTTTCGCGATTTCTTCGGTCGCTCAAGCGTCGCCGATTCAGGAACGGGCTGATCGTTTTTTGAAATTGGCCGATGCCGGGTTCCAAGCCCTCTATCGCGTGAACAGCGAAGCACAGTGGAAATCGATGACCGACGTTACGCCGGAGCACGATGCCGCGTCGGAGGCGACCGGCAAAGCTTATGCCGCTTTCATTGGAAATCCGGCGCTCATCGCAGAAGCGCAGGAGCTACTGACGCACGAAAAGGAGCTGACCGAACTCAGTACTCGCGAGTTGAAACAACTTCTCCTTTACGCAGCTGAAGGTCCAATGACCAATCCAGATCTCGTCGCGAAACGCGTCGAAGCGGAGACGAAGCAGGCGTCGATCCTCAACAGTTTTGTTTTCAAACTGAACGGCCAGCCTATTACGGCGAATCAGATCGAGGACAAGCTCGCAAAGAGCACCGACCTCAACGAACGCAAAGCGATCTGGGAAGCATCCAAAGAATCCGGTCCGGCGTTGAAACCGAACCTCGTCACCCTGCGCGACCTGCGTAACGGCGTGGCGAAGGAAATGAAATACCCGGATTACTTCGCCCTCGAAGTCGCGTCCTACGGAATGACGACTGACGAGATGCTGAAAATGTTGGACGATTGGATGGCGACATTGCGTCCGCTTTATCTGCAACTGCATACCTGGGCGAAATACAGGCTCGCGGAAAAGTTCCATCAGCCGGTGCCGAAAAAAATTCCGGCGCACTGGATTAACAATCGTTGGGGCCAGGAGTGGGAAGGCCTGGTCGATGCCGCGAACACCGATAAGTGTTTCGAAGGCCGAAGCGCGGAGTGGGTGATCAAGACAGCGGAACAGTTCTATACTGGTCTCGGCTTTTCGGCGCTGCCGAAAACTTTCTGGGAACGCTCTGATCTCTACCCGCTGCCGGCCGATTCGAAGCGCAAGAAAAATACTCACGCATGGTGTTTTCATGTCGATCTTGAGAACGACATTCGTTCGCTGCAAAGCATCGAGCCGAATTCAAAATGGTTTCAAACCGCGCACCATGAGCTTGGCCACGGTTATTATTTCAAAGCATATACGCGACCTGAGGTGCCACACATCCTTCGCCTTGGAGCTGCGCCCGGCTTTCACGAAGGGGTAGGGGAACTGATTGCGCTTGCCGCAAGTCAGGTGCCCTATCTGCAATCACGCGGCATTTTACCTAACGACTTCAAGGCAGACAAAACTGCGTTCCTGCTAGATGATGCGCTCGCCCGCTCCATTCCATTCATTTTCTTCTCCGCCGGTGTCATGCCGCATTGGGAAGCGGATGTTTACGCGAAAAACCTTCCGCCTAACGAATGGAATGCGCGCTGGTGGAAATACGTCGGCGAAATGCAGGGAATCGAACCGCCGTCACCGCGTGGCGAAGAATTCTGCGACGCTGCCACCAAGACGCATATCAACGATGCTCCCGCCTACTATTACAATTACGCCTTCGCGACTGTCTTTAAGTTTCAGCTGCACGATTACATTGCGCGTAAGATTCTGTTTCAACCGCCGCAATCCTGTAACTATGCGAATAACAAACAAGTGGGCCAGTGGCTGGACAATATTCTGCGCAAAGGCGCGACACAGGACTGGCGCAAAGTTTTGAAACAAGCCACCGGCGAAGACATCTCCACGAGAGCGATGGCAAATTACTTCAAGCCCCTCCAGTCCTGGCTTGAAGAACAAAACAAAGGCCGCCAGATCGGCTGGGACTGACGATTGCCGGGCGCAAATGCGGTAGACGCTTTGAGGCTTACGATGTGACCTTGATTACGACGAAAGCCGCACGGTTAGGAAATCCGTGCGGCTTTGTCCGTAAGCCCTGGGACGGTCCGGGCTTAATCAACAACCACGCGATCAATCGTGCGTGATGTGCCTGTGCCTACATAATAAACACGCACGCGGGTGCCCCGTCTGATCGCAGTTCGGACCACTTCGCCTTTGCTGTTCACCACGTGACCAGGTCCGTCGAGCACATATCTGCCCGGAGTGTTCTTGTTAACGACGAGGGTTTTGGACGGCTGGTAATTTGCCGCCGATCCGCCCTCACTCGTTATAACGGTGGTTCCGGTGACCGTGATTGGTTGTTCCGTTGCAGTTGTTGTGTTGTTCTCGCGCTTCGACTGCGTCTGGGCAAATGCCATCGGCGCAAGTAGCAAGCAAGCGAGAGTGATGATTGTCTTTTTCATGATACCTCCTTTTTTCATGAGGAATTCTCTGGAGGTCGCTCGGTTCGAACAAGAGCCAGTTCGTTGGGTTGCCACAGTCCAGTTTCTGTCCGTCTGAGATACAACCGGGTTCTTACCGGTGTGCTGCTAACAGTTGCCCGGCTCTTGAGAATCTCCTCGCTAATGGGACTGTGATCGGCAGAAAACGATGGCAGTTGCCATGTTCAACAGAAGATCGCGCCCGCAGCAGCGGCGGCGCCGTTCGATTATAGCGTTCGAGATGGTTCGGCTTAATCGCACGGCAACTGAACCGCTCCACCAACAGCTTTATCGTCAAATCCGGGATGAGCTCAAATCGGGCAGGTTCAGCGATGGTTCATCGCGCCTTCCCTCTTCCCGAGCTTTGGCCAAAAACCTTGGAATCTCAAGGTCGACAGTGACGCTCGCATTTTCGAAGCTTCATGCCGAAGGATATCTTCGCTCAACGCCCGCATCCGGGACGTTCGTCGCGAATCTTCTTCCCGAAACTTTTTTGACGGCGGACCATCCGAAGACTTACCAATCAATCCAGCGCTCCGTTCGCATCTCCAATCGCGTGAAAGCAATTCCCGATGCACGCGTCGGAAATGAGTTTGACCTTGGCGCTACGAATGCGGGTGCAGGTGTCTCTCTGGTGGCGAGCATTCCCGCCGTCGACGAATTTCCCATGGATGTATGGGAACGTCTTAGAGCGCAGGTTCTCGCTAAAAAAGGAGTTAACTTGTTGCGCTACTCGTCGAATCGCGGTGACGCCGATTTGCGGAAGGCGCTTGCGGCCTACTTGTGCGATTTCCGGGCAGCGCGCTGCCATCCCGATCAGATCGTCATCGTAGCCGGAATGCAGCAGGCGATGCTGATTAGCGCAATGGCTGTGCTGGATCCGGAAGACATCGCATGGATCGAAGATCCTTGTTATCAGCAGACGCGAAGAGTCCTTACCTTGGCCGGCGTCAAGATAGTTCCCAGGCCCGTCGACAACCAGGGAATCGTGATTGCGCGAGCCAAAAAACAGTCACCGCCGCGGATCATTTACGTCACACCTTCTCACCAATTCCCGCTCGGTTTCACCATGAGTATCCAGCGCAGGACCGCCTTGCTCGATTTTGCGCGTACTCACGACGCCTTTGTTTTCGAAGACGACTACGACGCAGAGTTCCGCTTTGCCGGACCACCACTTCCTTCCTTGCAGGGAATCGATAATTCTAGCCGCGTCATTTATGCGGGAACGGTAAGCAAGATTCTTTGTCCGTCTTTGCGTCTGGGTTATATCGTTGCTCCAGAGCCGCTCGTCGATTCGTTAGTCAAGATTCGCAGCGCGATGGATCAGCATTCGTCTCCGATCGACCAGGCGACGCTGGCGCGTTTTATCACCGAAGGCTTTTTCCTGAGTCACATCAAGCGGATGCGAAAACTATATTCCGAGCGGCGAGATTTCTTCATCCAGCAATTCAATCAGTTGCTTGGTGACTATTTTACTTTGCAGGTGCCGGAGGCAGGATTGAACGTCGTCGCCTGGCTGAAGCGCGAGGAAGAGTTTCCCATGATGCGCCGTCTTACCCTCCAGGTTGGAGTAAGACCGTCCCCGTTATCCTTTTTTTGTATTCAAGTGAAGCTAAGGCCAGCGTTCGTCTTCGGTTTCGCGGCCTGGACACCGACACAGATTCGAGAAAGCCTTGCTAAATTCGCATCGGCGCTCAGAACGAACACATGAATTACCTTGGATGATTCAATCCAACGATCTGCGACAATGCAAAAACGTGGGCCAAAGATAAAATTATGAAATGGATTCTTCGCATTCTCAGTTTCGTTATTCTTGTTGCGGTGCTGCTTCTTGTGGCCGGTTTTGCTCTTCCCGAACACACCACTCACACGCGAACGATCACGCTCAAACAGCCGCCGGAAAAAGTTTTCGCAGTGTTGTCTGATGTTCCAAACTTGCCGAAGTGGAATCGGAATATGGCGAACGCCGAAATTCTCGCGCCGAGGGATGGAAAGGAAACTGCTCGTGAGAGCTTCAAAGACGGGATGTCGATGATCGTGGTAACAACGGAAAGTTCCCCGCCGTCACATCTCGTGCGCACCATCACCGAGGGGGATGCGCCATTTACCGGTTCGTGGAGCTATGCCATCGCAACAATTCCTGATGGCTCGCAGGTGGCCTTAACAGAAAAATCGGATATCCCAAATCCGTTCTTTCGCGTGGCGATGAAAATTATCGGACCGACAAAGTACATGGATCAGCATCTGGAAGATCTCGCGAAAAAATTCGGCGAGACTGCCATTATTCGTTAGGCACGTTTCGCTTCGCGGCAGACGGGTTGTGTCATGCGCACTCTTGTTATCACCGGGGCCGGTATTTCTGCGGAGAGTGGCATCCCGACTTTTCGCGGCAAGGATGGTTACTGGCGCAATCTTGATCCGGCGAAGCTGGCGACACCGGAGGCGTTCGAGCGCGATCCAGAATTGGTTTGGGAATGGTACCGTGAGCGCCGGCAGCGTATCCGCGACGCGCAGCCAAATGCCGCGCACGAAGCGGTCGTCCAGCTGTCGAAACAATCGAGTGAATTTCTGCTCGTTACGCAAAACGTTGATGATCTTCATGCGCGCGCCCGATGGAATGGGATGCAATTATCGTCCGACAACATCGTGCAGATTCATGGCGATATTTTCGAGACGCGGTGTTCTCAGTGCGACTTTGCTGTTCATGAGTTTGAACGCGACGCAAGCGCTCTTCCAAGATGTCCAAAATGCAACGCGCTAATGCGGCCGGGTGTGGTTTGGTTTGGTGAGTCTCTGGATTCGGACCAGATCATGCGCGTGGAAAATTTCCTTGCGCAGGGATCTTGCAATGTAGCGATGGTGATTGGAACGACCGCGACGTTCGGTTACATCGTCGATTGGGCGTTGCGCGCGCGTGGAAAGAGTTCTCGACTAATCGAAGTTAATCCCGATGCGACGTCGGTATCGTCGTTCGCGACGGAGACAGTCCGTCAACCAGCAGCCATTGCGTTGCCCCTTCTTGTCGATTCGCTTTGCGGTTCAGATGCCTGACGAATACGCAGGCAATTCGGCGTGAACGCAGTTGTTCGTTAGGCTGACTTACTGAGTTCGCCGTTTCGGTTGAGCGTGTCACCACGACCAGCTTGTCGCCGCGCACGCCGATGCTCTCGATATTTTTCCATCGTGCGTCGCTCTGGCGATTGCGGGCGAGCGCGTTCATGAAGTTTTTTGTAAACGATCGGTTGAACGAGGAAATCACGTTTTCGGAAAGGAATATTTGCGGTAGCGCATTCCCATTGAGCACCACGGATTTGGGCGTGATGCGAAATTGTTCGTAACTGTAATCGAAGGAAAAAATCGCCGTGCCGTTAATCCAGCGTTCTTTCAAACCAGGGAGTCCCGCGTTTTCGAGAGGAGCGTTGAAGTCCAGCGTGATGATGGCGTCAGCCATCTTGACGCGAATCTGACGCCGCGGGTTTGCGAACACGGGATGGCGTGCTATGAGCGCGTTAAGATCGCTCGCGGTGAACTCGATGACTTGTTTCTCGCCGCTACCGAGCCCGCTGTGAAAGCGTTCGAGTTTGTCCGCGGCGGTTTGATATTGCGAGTCGGAGATCGGCTCGAGCGTGATTGGAACAGAGCGCGGCGAGGTGAATCGTTCGATCGCACTTCGATAGAGAAACCAGCCGCCCGCGAGCAGCAGGATGAAAAGCGCGAGAATGGCCGCGAGCGTAAGGAGGCAGCCCTGCATGCATCCGCTTCCATTCGACGAAGTTTCGTTTGTCATTCGTTATCTTGAGGCCTTGGAAAAGTCGAACGAGCCAGGTTTTACCCTACACTCGTTAGGCCAAGAACAATGTTCGCGAAATTATCGGGGGATGTAATCGGGCGGTGGCGGTACGACCATAATTTCGCGGGAAGGCAGCGCGAGCATCCATCGCCCATCGGGCGTTGTTCCGATTCGCCTGGCGTGAAAAACTCCATCCGGCGTGCGCACGAGTGCGCCATCACCCTCAACCGTGACTCTTGCCGGTTGTGTGCGCCTTGACGCTCTGCGAATGACGGCAAGCTCCGATTCCGT
>DASTMV010000109.1:0-5313 GCA_035713885.1 Candidatus Udaeobacter sp.
TTGCTGTTGTGGTGCGGATTCTTCCAGTGGCGCCTTGGAAACCCGGTAGACTTTGATCTCGGAATTTTTCTCGCAGCTAAGCAACAACGCAGCAGACAAACCCAGAATAACGCTGAAAAATTTTCTAATTCTCATGACCCAGCAAAACGCACCCGATCGGTAGTATTCTAGCTCATTAGCTTAACCATTTCGGAGGAGGACAAAGAATAATCGAATACGCATTACGCGGAAAATAATTTCATTCTGGAACGATAGTACGGGTCGACATTGAGCGGTGCGTGGCTCCCGCTGCAAAGTGTCTTTTTCTGCGAACCACCGGTGTGGCGGGTCTTCACAAAAGTCGCCGGCGCGAAACCAAACCTCATCATTTCTCAAGCTGCCTGAGCTTTAAATAAATTCCGAGCATCAAAAGCCCGATGAAACCAATGCTTACAGCGAGCCCGATCTGGCGATACTTGTACTCTTCGCTCGCTTTAGTAATTAAGGTGTCCGTCCGTTTGATCGCCTCCTCACCCGGCGCGGCGACCTGCTGAAAAGTGTTTTTACTGAACGAATGCATGTATGTCCGCGACTTTTTCAACGCATCGCCTAGATCCGTCAGTTGGTTATTGATCGGCTCAACGTCCAGCCCCTTGGCTGCCAGTTTTTCCGACACCGCAATGAATTTTGTCCGCGCGGCTTCCATTTGAGTGATCGTATCGTGAAAATAGTCCGCGGTGTTAATGCAGTCTGGGTGATCCTTCGCATATTCGCGGTGGCAGTCGCCGCATAACTGGCCGGGCCCAGTGCCAAGCATCGAGTCGTGTGTTTTGGCGATGGCGTGGTTGCTATGGCACTGGCCGCACTCGGGCCAGTTGTGTTCGTCGAATGCGTGTTTGTGTTTGCTGCCGTCAAATAAACTCGCATTGGCCGAATGGCAGAGACTGCAGCTGCGACTGACCTGCGCGACGCCGGGCGGGCTGGCCGCGTGGTTGCCATGACAGGTGTTGCATGCAGGTGCGCCAAGATCGCCGCGAACGAGCAAGGCTCGACCGTGCACGCTATCTCGATACTCGGCGAGCTGCGTCGTCGTCAGTGGCGCGCCATCGGGACGCGTGAATCCTGCCATGATTTTCGGATCGGAATGACACGCACCGCATGTCTCCGGCACGTGTTGGGGGTACACTTTCGACTGCGGATCTTTGGCCGACCGGATGCCGTGAACACCGTGGCAACTCACGCACGAAGGAGCCCGATCGTCATGGTTTTCGAGTAATGTCCGGCCGTGCGGACTGTCCTTGAACTTTGCCAATTGATCGGTCGGCAGCGAAGGATTGAAGTCGTGCATCATTTTCGGGTCCGAATGGCAACGCGCGCAAAATTGAACCACCCACGCCCGATTTTTCTGGCGATCTTTTTCCGGCCATTCCTTTACGAAATCGTGACCGAAATCGGCAGTCGGGTCGCCGCCGTGACAACCGGCACATGAGAGGCCTCGTCGAAAATGAACGTCCTCGACAACTTCTTTGAGATTCATGTGCGCGCCCGGTTGCCGGGAATTCGCCGAAACAGAAAAGAGATTCTCCGCTGACTGCGACTCGGAGTCAGTGTGACACAAAACGCATCTGTTCTGCAGGAGCGCCTCCATTTTTTGTGGACGCAATTGCAACCCGAGCAGCGCTGCCAAATGCTCTGGACGAGTGATTACCTCCTTTTGCACCAGTTCATTCACAAGGGCGCGGAGATTATCGTTGAGTCCGTCGAAATAGACTTGTTCCTCCGGAGTGATAATCGGTTTGCCATCGGCGCCTTTCGCCAGAAGCATTGCGGTTAGTTTTGAATTTGCTCCAACAGAACTTTGATTTGCTGCAAAACTTCCAGCAGCAATCCAAAACACGTTTAGAACAATCGTGATCGTTCTCATCTTGCGCCACCCCGTTCTGCTCGGGAGCGGTTCATGTACGACATGGCAATTGCAATCGACGCCAGCACGACAGCGATCAGGCCGCTGAGCAGATAGGAAACACCGAGCAACCCGTGCAGCCCGATCTGCAATAACGCCGCGCCGGTCAGGACGAACCAGCGATGTTCGAATTTCCAAATCCGAACGACGATCACCACCGCGCCCGTAGCAAGAGTCCACCATGCGCAGATCCGCGCAACGTTACGCATCGCGACCAGTTCATCGCTGATTCCGCGTGCTCCGATGTCCCATCCCATCAAGGTTAAATAGGTTAGAAAAAGAATCGCCGCCCAGGCGAAGTCGGTGAAAGCCGGCGACTGTTTGTCATGATAAGCGCGGCGATCGAGCCAGGGAACAACGGCCCAAATAGCGAACAACAACCCGATTAACAATAAACAAACCTGCGGTCCTTCCAGGCCAAAGAGATGTGGAGGGAATTCCTTCAACAACTGATATTCCCACAGGAAATACCATTCGGGTTTGATGCCGGGATAAGCGGGCGCAAACGGATCCGCTTTGTCGCCCAATTCCCAATCCATTCCGGGAATCCCCGGGCCGTAGGGAAGAAAAACCGCCAGTGTCCCCAGCGCCATCAGACACGCAAGCCACAAGAGCGCATCGCGCATTGCAAAGCTGGGAAAAAACTTCATGCCTCGCGGTGCGATTTTCGCGCCGACAGGCGGCGCCATTCCCTGGCGCTGAATCAAAAGCAGGTGCAGCGCGATTATTCCAACAAATGTAAGTGGCAGAATCACCACGTGCGCAGCGAAAAATCGATACAGCGTATTGATCGTGACATCCTGGCCGCCACGCAGCACCTGCAACAGCCAGTTGCCTAACAAAGGTACCGACTTCACGATATTTGTGCCCACCGTTGTCGCGAAATAAGCCAGCTTGTTCCACGGAAGCAGGTAGCCCGAAAAGCCAAACCCGAGTGTGAGTAGAAACAGGAAGTAGCCCGAAACCCAGGTCATTTCGCGCGGAGGCCGGTACGCCTTCAGCATCATGGTGCTAAACATATGGAGCGTGAGCGAGATGATCATCAGATGCGCGCTCCAACTGTGAATTGATCGAATGAGCCACCCGAACGGCACCTTTGTAGTTAGAAAACGAATGCTCTCATATGCTGTCGCTTCACCAGGCTGATAATACATGAGCAGCAATACCCCGGTGACGATCTGCACCGCGAAGAAGAACATTGTGATCCCGCCGAGGTAATACCAACCCATCCAATGCGAACCAATCGGCACTTCCTTGTGTCGCAGGAATTCGAACAATGGCGTGAGCTGATAACGCCGGTCGAGCCAACCGCGCAGGCCTTGGCTTTCTTCGGCGCCGTTGACGTCAGGCTTTTTCTTCTGAAACGACGATTCCACCGTCAGCTTGGCGTTGGGCGAGAAATTGACTCAATGGCCGCGGCGGCGGTCCGGACAACACTCGCCCGTTGAGATCGAAGCGCCCATCATGGCAAGGGCACCAAATAACTGATTGGCCGGGCAAAAATGTCACCGTGCATCCTTCATGCGTACACTTTGCGCTGAACGCATGCAATTGATCCGCAGCTTGCAAGACCAGCACGCGCTGTCCGCTTACTGGAATAATTACGAACTTATTTTGCTCGAGCTTGGAGGCTTCGTCGCGCGTCAGACGTGTTGGTCCGGTCGGCCCTGTTTGTGGCAGCGGTTTGAGGTAGCGTATGACCGGATAAGCAATACTGAGTACCCAGCCGAGGAAGCTCGCACCTAACACAATGTCAATAAAATGACGGCGTGATGTTATTGGGGGCGTCTCGGCTCGTTGATTCATGCTGCTTTTGGGGCCTGCGTTCCGAGATAGGATTACTCTTTCTGAGGACCACCGGTATGGCAATCGGTGCACGAAAACTCGGAATACGGGGCGTCGATATGAACGAAATCGTACCCATTTGCATTGATTTGTTGCAGTGCTTCACCGCTTCCCTGCGCCAGGATGAGGTGACACGACTTGCAATCGCTGGCTTTGATCGACTTTTGACCATCAGCCGTAACGTGTTTGCCATCATGACAACGGAAGCATCCGTCCCAGTTTTTGTGTCCGACAAAATCGGGGTAAGTGCGCCAATCGACTTTGACTTCGGGAAAGAAATTATCGCGATAAATTGCCTGTGCCACATTAACGATTGAATTCGCTTGCCCGGGGTCGGGATAGGATGCGCGCAAATCGTTGGCGATCCCCTGCTCCGCCTCTGATCTGCTTGAGTAAGGTTTGACCAGTGCGGCCACCACTTTGGATTTGACCCACGGAATCTTCGGATCGAGTCGGCCAGTCGCTAAGGCCAGATCAACTGCTTCATTCGGCGTGTGCACCTTATGCGCGGGGCGACTATGACAATCCATGCAATCCATGCGGCGAATCTGATGTTTTGCCAGATCGTCCTTGAACTCCGGATCACGATATTCGGTAGTCACGCCCTGAGGATTTGTAATTCTTACCCACGGGATGTGCAGCAGCTCGTCGTCTGCAGCAATGTATTCGATCTTATTCGCGATATTCATATGAAAGTGGATTCCGCCGACGGGTCCGTTTGACGGATCACCGCCACCCACGTTAAGAAGAAGCCGCACGGCAAACGGCGTATTTTTTTCGTCTGAAAGATAATGCTGGAACGTGCGATCGACGTTGCCGACGTATTTCTTGGGCCAGTGGCATTGCTCACAGATCGCTTGAGCCGGACGCATATCAGGTGCGAGACGAATAGGACGATCGAAGTCGTTGCGAACAGTGTGATAAAGTTGTTTCACACCATTGAGTTTGGTCTTGAAGTATGCGGCCGCCCCCGGGCCGACGTGACACGCCACACAATCCACACTGGCATGGGCAGTGTGTTGATAGGCCACGAATTGCGGTGTCATTGGCAGATGACAAGCCTGGCCGCAAAAGCCTACCGTCTCGGTGTATTGGTATGTCTCGTAACTGCCAAGCGCGGTGATGAACAGGAAGGCCACACTGCCGAAGCCGAATAATGCGAGAATTCTCCGGTCACGCGGCCGCGACAAATCAATCTTAATCGCAAGCGGTTCGACCGCTCGCACGGCACGACGCCGTGTCCGCCAACGAATAATTGCACCAAGAAACGTGAGAAAAATTCCGAGCGCGAAAAATAGCGGCGCAACCAAATAAGCGAGAATGCCGACATAAGGATTGCGATGTCCGGCAATCAGGTCGATGGCGAAGAGGAAGCAAAAAGCAAAGAGGGCGCTGGCAGCGAGCACCATTCCGGACCAGCTAAGCCAGTTGCGGAAATTGCGTCTGAATGGCCGGGGCTGCGCGGGAGCTGGAGTTTCAGGCATCGCGGCCATTGGTTACCGCTCGAATTTAGGGAGCTATTTTTT
>DASTMV010000110.1:0-18283 GCA_035713885.1 Candidatus Udaeobacter sp.
TACCAGCAACCGTGATTCGGGCGTGGTTATGAGCGCGAGTTGCTTGAGTTTCATGGTCGAGCCGTAAGCCTGAACATCGAGGTTTTCCACCAACGCCGGCGACGCTTTACCGGTGCGCACGCCGGAAAATTCGTGCACCAGGTAGTCGACGCTTTTTTCCATCGACATCTCGGTTTCGAGAAGAATGTCATCTCTGTTCATGATTTTAAGTTTCTACTGCGCCGCGGTTCATTCGCAAACCAGCGTGCCAACTTTTCGCCCGAGCACCGCGTCGCGCAGAATGCCGGGTTTGTACATGTCGAACACCACGATTGGAATTTTGTTGTCCATGCAAAGACTGAACGCGGTCGAATCCATGATCTGCAAACGCTTGGTCAGAGCCTCAGTGAATGTGAGCCGATCATATCGGCGCGCATCTGAATATTTATTCGGGTCACGATCGTAAATGCCATCGACCTTCGTCGCTTTCAGGATGACATCGGCGCGAATCTCGCTTGCGCGCAGCGCCGCGGTCGTATCGGTCGAAAAATATGGATTACCAGTGCCGGCCGCGAAGATAACGACTCTTCCCAGTTCCAGATGGCGAACGGCCCGGCCGAGGATAAAAGGCTCGGCCACATTTTTCATCTCGATCGCGGTCTGAACACGGGTCTCGACGCCGATTTGCTCGAGTGTGCTCCGCAGCGCGAGAGCATTGATGACGGTGGCAAGCATGCCCATGTAATCCGCCGTGGTGCGATCCATGCCGCGGTCCGCCGCAGAAAGGCCGCGCCAGATATTTCCGCCTCCGATTACGACTGCGACTTGCACCCCCAGATCACGCACCTCTTTGATGCGCTCGGCAATTTCGCGCACCACTGCGGGCGAAATATTGTCGCGCCCGCCGCGTTCCTGAACTGCTTCTCCGCTTAGCTTGAGCACGATCCGTTCGTAGACTGGAGCTTCTGTTTCCATAACAGCGGGTGAACATCCAAACAGAAGGTGACCGTCCTTGGAAAGCAAAATGCGTACATGAGAGCCTCCGGCAAAACGCCGGACACAGCGGGCAGAATGCCTGCGGTCCCAAATCAATTTGCTCTAATCACGAGTGTGCGATGGCCGCGCAAAAATTCCGCTACGCTCATTCGCCGCTTTCCTTCGAGCTGCACGTCATCGAGAGAAAGCGCGCCTTTGCCTGCAGAAACTACCAACTCGTTTTGGCTGCGCAAGATCTGGCCCGGCTGGCCGTTGAGGTCGGCAACCGACGCGGAAAATATTTTCAGATTTTGGTGGTCAAGTTTCATGAATGCGCCCGGCCAGGGATTGAATGCTCGAATTTTTCGCTCAATTGCTTCGGCTGATTCATACCAGTCGATTCGACCGTCTTCGCGGTTCAGCTTTGGAGCATACGTCGCATGTGTACTATCCTGCGAAATTCGCGGCGCTTTGCCGGCGGAAAGCAGTCGCAAAGCTTCAAGCAGTATCTCGGGTGCGATATCTGCGAGGCGATCGTGCAATGATCCGCCGGTATCGCGGGGAAGAATCTCGATCTTCCGTTGCAAGAAGATGTCGCCGGTGTCGAGCCCCTCGTCCATATGCATAACTGTAAGTCCGGTGTCGGTATCCCCGGCCGCGATTGCCGCCTGAATCGGGGCAGCGCCCCGCCAGCGTGGCAGAAGCGACGCGTGCAGATTCAGGCAGGCCACGCGAGGAATCTCGAGCACATCACGCGGCAAAATCTGACCGTAAGCCATTACAACAATCACCTCTGGATTGAGCGCGTGAATCTCCTTGATCGCTTGTGGATCTTTGATTTTGGACGGCTGTAAAATCGGGAATGACAGAGGGCGACCGCCGGGCGCGCCGTTTAAGAGCGCTTTTTTTATGGGCGGCGCCTTAACCTGTTGGTCGCGTCCAACCGGTTTGTCCGATTGAGTCACAACACCGACAATTTTGTGCTCTGAACTGAGCAAGGTTGTCAGCGTTGGCACTCCGATTTCACCCGTGCCGATAAAAACAATGCGCATTCTGCAATGCCGGAGATCAGTGCAGCGTGGTCGAGCTTCGTGCACGACGCGCCGTCATGGCTTGAGCCATCATCTTTTCGCCAGCCGTCACTTCACGCCGCCCTACGGATGAGCCACATCCTGTGCAGAGGTAATCGAATATCTCGCGATCGGGGAGAACTAACAAAAGCCGCTCCCGCACCGGCATCGCGGCCTTGCATTTATCGCAGTAAAGACTGGAAGCAGTAAAACTTTCAAACTGCTGCTGGTTCATACACGCCGTCGTTCACGCTCTTTAAAATCTCGAGCAGAACTTTCGCGGGCGGCTGCGTGGCGTCAACCACGCTGACCAGCTCTTTCGGGTAATATGAAAGTACTGGTCTCGATTCCTTCTCGTAAACATCAAGACGCCGCTGGATGACCTGTTCGTTCGCGTCGTCGAGCCGGTTGTCCTTCAGCGCACGTTTCTTGAGTCGATAAAAAAGCGTTTCGCGATCAGGACACGCGAGATGAAACACTTTCTTCACATCGATCATGTCATTCATGATCTTGGCTTGGCCAACGTTTCGTGGAATCCCATCGAGCACGAGTGTGTCGATATCGGGCTTGAACTTGTGCGCTTCTACGGCCGCATCGATTGCTTCTCTCCAAAGCTCCACTGTAATGTCATCCGGCACGAGCCGGCCTTTGCTTGAATATTCGAGAAAGGCTTTGCCGACTTTTGTGCGCGTGTCGATCGAGCGGAATACGTCGCCACAGGCGCAATGGTAGTAACGTGGAATCGTGCCGAGTGTTTTGCCCTGTGTGCCTTTGCCGCTGCCCGGCGCGCCAAAAAGAATGAAGGTGTTGTATCTCATCATCACAAATCCGTTTATATCGCAACGCGGGCGCCCTAGACAAGCATTGTCATGACCACCAAAAGGAGCCCGTGAAATAGCGTTGACGTTCCTCGACGGAATTCTTCGACGGCGCTCGCCGCACGATCTTCGTTTAAGATGACGAAGACGCGATCGGATCGACATTTACTCGCCGTCCGCGGCGATCAAAGCGCACACTTCCATCAACCAGCGCGAAAATTGTGTAATCGCGGCCAAGTCCGACATTCTTTCCCGGAAAAAATTTTGTACCCCGCTGCCGCACAATGATATTGCCGGCTATAACCATCTCACTGCCGAATTTTTTTACACCCAGACGTTTGCTGACGCTGTCGCGTCCGTTTTTTACGCTGCCTTGTCCTTTTTTGTGAGCCATTGAAGAAAGTCGTGAGTTGAGAGTTGATGGTTGCTACTCGTGCGGCAGTATTATTTTTCACTCTTCTGCGCCGCAGTCTTTTTCGTTTCTAAATTAATGCTTTTGATCCTTACACGCATCAATTTACGCCGATGACCGACTGTCCGGTGATAGCCTTTGCGCCGCTTGTATTTGAACGCGATCACCTTCTTGTCCTTACGGAATTCGAGAACGTCAGCGGTGACTTTTGCGCCGGCAACAAGCGGATTGCCATGAGTTACGTTTTTTCCATCCGCAAACATCAGTACGTCGCTGAAAGTCGCTGTCTTGCCGGGATCGTCATCGAGAAGATCGACATCGATTGTATCGCCTTCGGCGACCCGAAACTGTCTGCCGCCAGTTCTAATGATTGCGTAAGCCATAATTAAAAGCGTCCGGGGGAAGGAAAAAGCCGACCAAAATTCCATAGACCGCCAGGATTAGCAAACGGAAAGCTTAGGATTAGGCAGTGGGCACTGGTTTCAGCGCATGCGACTCTTCGCTACGCTACGGCTTTATTTGTTTCGCCAATGAGTTCCATATAAAGAGATTCATAGTGGCCGGCTGAAACATCCCAGGAAAAATTGCGCGACATCGCTCGTCTCATCAGCTTGGTCCAGAGGCGCTGGTCGCGAAAGATTTGACGCGCTCGCTTCATCGCGTCCCAAAAAGCATCGCTTGAATACTGATAACACAAAAAGCCGTAACCCCTGTCGATGATCGGGTCGTAGTCTTCGATGATCTCCTGGATTCCACCGGTGACGCGCGCGACCGGAAGAGTACCGTATTTCAGGTTATACATCGCGCTCAAGGCGGCCGGCTCGAAACACGACGGTATCAAGCTGATGTCTATGCCTCCCTGGATTAAGTGAGCCAGTGTCTCATCGTAATCTTTTTGATACGCAAACCGGTGTGGAAACTTTCGAGCCGCGAGCGCCAGTGCGGTCTCATATCCTGGGTCGCCTTCTCCGAGGATGATCAAACGGACATCATCCCACAGTAAACGATCAAAAAGTGGTACGAGGATGTCGAAGCCTTTCTCTCGAACAACACGTGTAACCATCCCGAACACCGGTCCGCTCGGTACGGATGCCAGTTTCATTTTTTCGAGCAGCGTCTCTCGACAAATTTCTTTTCCTCGGAGGCATTTTGCATCGTAGCGCGCCGGGAGTAAACGATCCACTGCCGGATTCCAGCGCGCGTAATCTGCACCATCCAAAATCGCGCTCAACCGAGGCGCATTCTCTCGCAAGACACCATCCAGACCGCATCCACCACCGGGCGTCAGGATTTCGCGCCGGTAATGTTCACTGACTGTGGTGATTCGATCGGCGTAGAGGATGCCGCCTTTTAGAAAATTCAGGCGGCCGAAGAACTCCACACCGTGAAGCGAAAAGAAACGCT
Organism: Candidatus Udaeobacter sp.; assembly: GCA_035713885.1. Taxonomy (GTDB): domain Bacteria; phylum Verrucomicrobiota; class Verrucomicrobiia; order Chthoniobacterales; family UBA10450; genus Udaeobacter. The sequence goes on from DASTMV010000110.1 coordinate 4,659, forward strand.
CCGGCAAATTTGTGAGCTGAAAATCGAGTCCCCAAAAGCTCCCTTGGTCAGCCACATGATGAATGGTGAGCACTGTGTGAAAGGGCAGGCCTTGTGCGTGCACAAAAACGGGCACTAATGCCGCTGCCCAATCATGCACGTGCAATATTTGTAATTGCGGTGTCAACCGCCGCGCCAACTCTAGCGCCGCCTTGCAAAAAAAGACAAAACGCGCCGCATTATCTTCGTACGGTTTCCCGCGCTCGCCGTAAATTCCAGGACGATCGAAAAATTCGTCACATCTGATGAGAAACAACTGCACGCCACTCGTCCCGCGCCCTTCCAAGTAGCGGGCGACGTGAATCTGATCGCCGACTGGTACATCGACAGTTATACCAGTATCCTTTGCTTTGAACGTGCGATTCTCTGCGATCTCGCGGTAGAAAGGCAACGCCACACTGACTTCATGCCCTCTTGCGCGGAGTGCCTTTGGCAACGCGTCGATGACATCAATCAGCGCACCCGTCCGTTGCAACGGTGGACCCTCGGCGCTGATCATCAAGATTCGCATTCGATGTCTGATGTTAAATCATTACAAACGTTGCAATGTTAAAATCGGACCAATCCTGTAGCGCCCTTTCAATTTCGCAAGGAATACTCCCGTCTTACCCACTCAAGCGCCTCATTTCGAGTCCGCAGATTTCCCTCCAATTGTCGCGTTTCAACAGCTTCAAGGATTTCGCCGAACTTCGGACCTGGTTTGAGACCAAGTGCGATTAAATCGTCTCCGCGCACCAGAGGCGGCGGGATAATCGGTTCGTTGGCGAACTCGTCGCGCTTCTGCAACAGGAATTCGTAATTATCGAGTATCCGATGGCTGCTTTCGCAATCCACGCGGTGCAACTCAAGTTCCTCATCGAAGGTTGGTCGCGCCATAAACCGCTTCAATTTCGCCACACGCATTTTCGGCGCGTCTTTGAAAACCATATGTTGCCTGACCATTTCAACCGAGGCCTCAATTTCTGCGCCCGAGAATCGCAACCGCCGCATGATCTCCTCTGTCATCTCCGCGCCGATCCTGTCGTGTTCGTTAAAACGGATTCGACCTGTTGCGTCCACTCGCGCTGTGACAGGCTTGGCGACGTCGTGAAATAGCACTGCGAATACCAGCGGAACGGAAACTTTTTTAGGGAGCAGCGACAACATCAGGCGGGTATGCACGAAGACATCTCCTTCGGGATGGAATTGTTCGGGTTGCGACACGCCTTTCATCTCCTCCAATTCGGGTAGAATCGCACTCATGAGCCCGCTGGCGTCCAGCAAATCCCAACCACGCACGCGATTTGCCGACAGAAAAATGCGGACTAACTCTTCGCGAATTCGTTCCGCGCTGATCTCGTTAATTGAGGCGGCATCTATAACCAGTGCATCCCATGTCTTCCTGTCGATCTCGTAATCGAGTACCGTAGCAAACCGCACGGCACGAAGCATCCGCAACCGATCCTCTGCGAAACGCCGCCCCGGATCACCAATAGCGCGGACTAATTTTGCAGCCAGGTCCGCCTGGCCTCCCACAAAATCAATGATTTGTTCTGCGACCGCGTCATAAAACATTCCGTTAATCGTGAAGTCGCGGCGTTTTGCGTCCTCTTCCGGCGATGAGAAATGCACCGCGCTGGGATGTCTACCGTCGATGTAAACGTCATCGGAACGAAACGTGGCTATCTCGAATTGAAAACCGTTCTCCAAGACCATGATCACGCCGAAATGTGCGCCGACCGCATACGTTCGTGGAAAAAGCGCCTGGACTGTTTCTGGTCGTGCGTCGGTAACGATGTCGTAATCTTTCGGTGCCAGTCCGCGCACCATGTCGCGCACACAACCGCCAGCGAAGTACGCGACGTGGCCCTGTTCACGCAACCGCGCCGCGACTTTGCGAGCCGCCTTTTCCATGGACGAAGGATTCATGATCTAAGGTAGGGGCGGTCCACCCGAACCGCCCGCTTCACGCGTGATGACCATCCGTTGGCGGGCGATTGAGGTCAATCGCCCCTACCTGCGCTCTTCTGCCCAAAAAAAGAATGAATGATAAACAACACTACCGCAATTGAGATGCACGAATCGGCGACATTAAATGCCGGCCACGGATCGGCGTAGCGAACGTGCAGGTTGAAAAGCAGAAAATCGATTACGTGCCCGTAAAGAAGGCGATCGGTTAGATTGCCCAGAATACCCGCAAGCAGTAGCGCAAGCGATACGTCTCGCCAGGCATCAGTTCCCCGGTGTCGCAGGAGCAACAAAGTCACAATCACCAATGCGATTATGGAGATGACGACAAAGAAGGTGTTGTTGCCCTTGAAAGATCCAAACGCTGCGCCGGTGTTTGTGACGTTAACGACATTGAAGAAATCAGGCACTACAATCTGCGCGTCATAAGGATTGATAGAGCTCCGTATCCAATGTTTCGTCAGTTGATCAAGAGCGTAAAGCGGGAGCGAAAGGAAGAGGATCAATTTCATTGGCTTCGCCGCGTGAATTCGTTGAAGCGTTGAAGAGTCGATCCGATGTTGCGGGTCACGCCATTTGTCGTGATTCATTCGTCATTCAGACTTCGTGATTGCGACCATCACTTTCTCGCACCGATCGCACAAATCGGGGTGCGCTTTGCTTGCGCCGACTGTTGGCCGATGGCGCCAGCAGCGCGCACACTTTTTGTAGGACGTCTTTGTGACTTCAACTCGCAGCTCCGCGGCTTCGGCGAGCCGGACGGAGCTTACAATAAAGATCTCCTCAAGCTCGCGCTCAAAACCAATCCAAGAAAACATTAGCGTGTCAGGAAGCGCCAGAACAACTTCTGATTCCAACGAATTACCAATCAATTTCTTCTGACGTGCCTTTTCGATCTCCTGCATGACTGAATTACGTAAGTCTGCGGCCTGGCTCATCCGATCGTGAACATCGGGGTTACGCCACTTTCCTAAATCTTCGGGAAACTGTTCCAAATGAACAGATGCCGCCGCACCGGTATAAGTCCACGCTTCCTCTGCAGTGAACGGTAGAATTGGAGCAAGCCAGCGACATAACGCTGTATGAACCTGGCGCATTGCGAATTGCGTGGCGCGCCGGCGCGGCGAATCCGGCGCATCGCAATACATGCGATCTTTGGTGATGTCGATGTAAAGGCTGCTGAGATCAACCGCGCAGAACTGGTTGAGCGTATGATACACTTTATGAAATTGAAAATCGGTGTAAGCAGACTGGCAATCGACACTTATTTCAGAGAGCCGATTAAGAATCCAACGATCCACAAGGGTTAGTGCCTGCAAGGCGACGGATGACTTTGGATCGAAGTCGTACAAATTCCCAAGCAGAATCCGGAGTGTGTTGCGAATACGGCGATACGTGTCGCCGAGACGCGTAAAGATTTCTTCTGAGAAGGGCACATCGGTCGTGTAATCAATGCTGCTGGCCCAAAGCCGCAGCAGATCAGCGCCATAACGGCTGACGAAATGATCGGCCGCCGTCGGCTTTTCGTACGTCCCTGATTTGGAAATTTTTTTGCCATCAAGATCAACAACGAAACCGTGGGTCAGACAAATTTTGTATGGCGCGCGATCATTAAGCGCGATGCTCGTCATCAACGACGATTGAAACCAGCCGCGGTGTTGGTCCGTTGCTTCAAGATACATGTCGGCGGGATCGCGCAACCCGGGGCGCAACGCGCACACCGCCTTATGCGAGACGCCGCTGTCGATCCAGACGTCGATCGTGTCGTTGCCTTTTCTTGTGTCAGCCGGCAGTCCGAGTTCTTTTGCAAGCGAGGCATCGTCCAACTCAAACCAAATATTTGAGCCGCGCTCGGCGACAAGGTCGGCTAGCTTGCGAATAATTCTTGCGTCGAGAATTGTCTTGCCGTCGTTGGAATAGAAGACAGGCAACGGCACTCCCCAGCTTCGCTGCCGTGAAATCACCCAGTCGGGACGCGATTCTACTGTTCCAGCGATGCGGTTTTCGCCCCAGGATGGAATCCATTTCACCTCCTTGTGAATCGCTTCGAGCGCTCTGCCTCGAAGCGCTTCAATGCGGATGAAAAATTGATCGACATTGCGGAAAATAATCGGCGTTTTCGAGCGCCAGCAATACGGATAGGAATGATGAAATTTTTCTTCGCCTAGAAGCATTCCGCGGTCGCGAAGCAATTCGATAACGTCGGGATTTGCATCGAAAACGTACTTACCGGTCAATCTTGGGAGCTGAGCTTCCTCGGTGAATCGGCCGTGATCGTCGACCGGCGAGAGGACCGGCAGTTTATGCACGATCCCCAGCGCGTAATCATCTGCGCCGTGTCCCGGCGCGATATGCACCGCCCCAGTGCCGCTGTCCATCGTAACGAACCCAGCTGTCAATATCTGCGCTTCGCGATCCAGAAACGGATGGTGCGCCTTGACTCCTTCAAGATTGGCTCCAACAAATGAGGCAAGCGGTTTTCCGACTGGCTGCAGTCCCGTGGCTGTAGAAAAATGTGAAAGACGTTTCTCCGCCAGAATTAATATTTCAGAAGCGCCATCGCGCGAAAATTCCTGGACGACATAGTTCTCTTTTGCATCCACAGCGATGGCAAGATTAGCGGGTAACGTCCACGGCGTAGTCGTCCAGATGGCGATGCTTGCATTTGCCAGTGCGTTCGGAGAACGCGCTCCACCCTGGATTGGGAACTTCACGTAAACGGCGGTGTCGTCCCGCTCTTGATATTCCACTTCGGCCTCGGCCAGCGCAGTTTGCGCGCCGGTACTCCAGAAGACAGGCTTTTGCGCCTCGTAAACCAACCCTTCCTCAACGAAAACCGCGAAAGCTCGCAAGATTTCCGCTTCGTACTTGGGATCCATTGTGAGATACGGATGTTCCCAATCGCCGAACACGCCGAGCCGCTTGAACTGGTCGCGCTGAATGTTGATGAACTTGCGCGCAAAGGCTTCGCACTTTTTTCGGACTTCGAGCGGCGAAAGCTCGCGCGATTCTTTGACGACTTTGTATTCGATCGGGAGTCCATGACAATCCCATCCGGGCACGTACGGAGCGCGTTTGCCCAGCATCGTTTGCGATTTCACGACAAAATCCTTCAGGATCTTGTTGAGCGCCGTACCCATATGGACGTCGCCATTGGCGAACGGCGGACCGTCATGCAGAACAAATAACTCTCGGCCTTCTCGCGACTTTTGAATCTGCTGGTAAAGCTGCGTCTCCTCCCATTTTCGGAGCGTCTCCGGCTCGCGAGCGGCAAGGTTTGCCTTCATCGGAAAATCCGTGCGCGGCAGGTTCAGCGTTTCTTTGTAATTCTGATTCATGACGAGCGGGCGACGCTAACATCCGTCACTCGGCGAAGCAACGCAGCGACAAGAACGTGTTCTCAACGATCCGTAGAATAAAAAAGCTCAGACCGAAAAAGCATCCGCAACGAGGCGCGTTTGCTCGCGTTTGTGGCGGGCGAGCGCGCCCACGGCGGGGCTGGAACTGGCTTCACGGCCTGCGTACGCAATTTCCGTGCAGAAGAGCATGCGTAAGCGCGGTTCGATGAAAATCCATGGGCCCATGTTTTCCGGTTCCTCCTGGCACCAGACGAGTTTTGCGTTCTTTGGAAACGGCTTAAGCATTTCGCGCAATTTCTTTTCCGCGAGCGGATAGAGCTGTTCAATGCGAATAATCACCGCATCCTTGATGTTGCGCTGCGTCCGATAATTGAGCAGATCGTAATAAACTTTGCCGGAGCAGAAAATGATCCGCTTCACATTGTCAACAGAATCGGCTTCGGGCGAGCCGAGGATTTCTTCAAATCTGCCGTGAATAAATTCTTCAGCGGGTGAGGAGGCGTGCTTTGCGCGTAAGAGGCTTTTCGGCGTCACGATGATGAGCGGCTTGATGAAATCGCGTTTCATCTGCCGTCGCAAGACATGAAAATATTGCGCTGCTGTAGTCAGATTGCAGACCTGGATGTTGTCCTCCGCGCAAGCCTGAAGGAAGCGTTCGATCCTGGCGCTGGAATGTTCCGGGCCCTGGCCCTCATAGCCATGCGGCAGTAGAAGGACAATTCCGCTGGGCCGTTGCCACTTTGATTCCGCTGATACGATGAATTGATCGATAATAGTCTGCGCTCCGTTGGCAAAATCGCCGAACTGCGCTTCCCACAGGCAGAGCATTTTCGGATAATCCTGAGAGTAACCGTAATCGAACCCGAGCACAGCGGCTTCGGAGAGGGGACTGTTGTAAATGCAAATGCGCGCTTGTTTTTCAGCCAGGTGCATCAGCGGCACATATGCTCTGCCATCCTTCGCGTCGTAAAGCACCGAGTGACGCGTGCTAAATGTTCCACGCGAACTGTCCTGACCCGACAATCGGATTGGAATTCCTTCCAAAAGCAGCGATCCAAACGCCAGTGCTTCCGCATAATGCCATTCATAAGGTCCGCCCTCCTCGAAAACTTCGCGCTGATGATCGAGAACGATGCGTTGAATCTTTGGCTGCACCTCGAACCCATCCGGGACACGTGTCAAACCATCGACGATCGTTCGAAGCGTCTCCTCACTGATCGCCGTGGGCTCGGACTCACTTCTGTATTCCGGTTGAAAAATGGCTGTTGACTCTCTGAACCTGGCTTTCTGGTTTGTCCTCCGTTTTTCGATCGCATTGACCTCATCTCGCGTCATTTCCAGTCGTAGCGCGAACTCGGTCTCCAGCGAAGCGGCATCGTCTTCGGTCAGTGTTCCGGCCTCGAGCAACTCGCGCTTATACAGCTGCGTGACAGACGGACGCTTCTCGATCTTGGCGTACAAATCAGGCTGCGTGAATGAAGGCTCGTCGCCCTCATTGTGGCCGTAGCGTCGATAGCAACATAAGTCGATGACTACGTCGCGCCCGAATCGCTGGCGGAAATCGAATGCCAGATCGCTAACAAATTTCACCGCCAGCGGGTCGTCGCCGTTTACGTGAAAAATCGGCGCCTCGATCATCTTAGCGATGTCGGTGGCATACTGCGACGAACGCGCGTCTTTGGGGAGTGTCGTGAAGCCGATCTGATTGTTCACTACGACGTGAATCGTCCCGCCGGTGCTGTAACCGGGTAACTGCGACAGGTTCAATGTTTCGGCCACGACCCCCTGCGCGATAAAGGCCGCGTCACCATGCACCAGCAGAGGCAAAACTTTTTTTCGATGCTCAGTGTCGCCGCGAATTCGCTGACGAGCGCGCGCTTTGCCTTCGACCACGGGATCGACTGCTTCTAGGTGGCTCGGGTTTGCCGACAATCGGATCTCAACCTCGGTGCCGGAAGTGAGCCTACGCATCGAATGATACCCAAGGTGATATTTTACATCGCCATCACCGGCTACTAACTCTGGCACGTAATTCTCGCTAAACTCTGTGAAGATAACTTTGAGCGATTTACGCAGAAAATTCGCAAGCACATTGAGCCGGCCGCGATGTGCCATGCCCATGCAAATTTCCTCGACGCCGCCTTTAGAGCACTTGTGAAGAATTGTCTCCAAGGCGACCATCAGAGTCTCCGCCCCTTGAAGTGAGAAGCGTTTTTGTCCGACGTAGCGGGTGTGCAGGAAAATTTCGAATGATTCGGCCTCCAGCAATGCCCGCAGCAACGCGACCTGAACTGCACGAGGCGTCGAATGCTTCTGGGGCCGGGCTTCCAGTCGCCGCCGAATCCATTCGCGGATGTGTGGGTCCTGAATGTGCATGAACTCTGAGCCGATGGAGTCGGCGTAGATTCTCTCCAGCCCGGCAATCATGTCGCGCAATGTCATTTGACGATTATCGAGAAAGAATTTCGATGAAACGCGAAGACCGAGATCTGATTCGTTAAACCCGAAATGACTGAGACTCAGCAATGAGTTTCCTGAGCGCGCCTCCGCCAATGGATCGATTCGCGCAATCGTGTGGCCGAGAGAGCAATAGGCATAAACCAGACCATCGACGCGCGTCTGGAGCGCCGCCTCACGAGCCTCTTCCTCGCGGACCGTAGCGCCATCCTCGTGCGGCAGGTTTCCCAATTCAAATCCTTCGAAAAACGCCGACCAGCCCGAACCGACGGAGTCGGGGTTCTCTTGCCAACGGCGATAATTTTCCTCGATCAGGTTGAGGTTTGCGCGTGCATCAATCGAAGTACGCATAGCAGTGATAATCTCGAATGATTACGCGGCGCGGCAAGTTGACACTGCCGGTGGCGCCTCGTTACTTGCTGCGCAGAGATGAAAGCAACAGCAGCATTTCCGGCGATAACACGCGTAGCGCGTGCTCTGCCACAACGCGCAATTTGCGCCCTGATTGTCGCAGGGGGCATTTTCGGCCAGTCAACATCGTGTTTCGCGCAGGCCGATCCAGCCTCTGAACCAGCAGTATTGGCAGTCGCGAAGGTTTTGCCGACCGTCGTGAATATCAATACCGAACGTGTGGTACGACGCGCCGTGCGTGATCCAGTCGACGACTTTTACGCACAATTCTTTGGCTATAATCGCTTTCGGCCCCGCGAAATTCGACAGACCTTACAAAGCCTCGGCTCTGGTTTCATCATAGACCCGGCTGGCTACATCGTCACGAACCAGCATGTCGTCGAGCGCGCCGCGGACCTGAAAATTCACGTAACTACAAACGACGGCAAGACCTACAGCGCTCGTTATATAACCGGCGACGACAAGACTGATCTGGCATTCATCAAAATCAATGCGCAGAGCGATTTCCCGTTTATCAATCTCGATAATATCTCTCCGAACTTGCTTGGAGAAACAGTGATCGTTGTGGGCAACGCAGTTGGCTATGGCAGTTCCATCAGCAGAGGTGTGCTAAGCGCGGTGAAACGCAACATCACCGTCGAGGAAACTGAGTATAAGGATTTGGTGCAAACCGATGCTGCAATTAATCCCGGTAACAGCGGCGGCCCCGTGATCGATCTCTCTGGTCGCCTCGTCGGTATCGCCTCGGCAAAGATGGCGTTTACGCCGCAGGGGGTACCCACACAAGGACTTGGCTTCGCCATTCCAGCAGACGTTGTGCGTGACTGTGTCAGGCGCTTCAAACAAGTGGCGGTGAAGCAGGGAAATTTGAAGAACCCGGCGGCGCCCAACGAGTCATCGGAACCCCGCGTGGAAAAACTGTTTGGAATTCAGCTGCAAAACTTGACTCAGGAACTGAGCGATGCGCTCGGTTATTTGCGAGGCCGAGGTGTTTTGGTTACGGCTGTTGAACCGGACAGCCCGGCAGACGACGCTGGAATTAAGCGCGGTATGGTAATTTATCGCGTGAACACATCCACGGTCTCTTCTGTAAAGCAGATCGAGGATGCGCTCCGGGAAGTCGAGAGCGGCACAACCGTGGAGTTTACTGTCGGTATTGTCCGCGCTCGGGGAGAAAACCATGAACTGGCCACAGCGACGCTGACGGCGCGATAAAAAAATTGCCAACACAATCGCAGTTCAGTTGTCTCATCGAAGTGTCGCACAATGATCAAAGTTGAGAACCTGACGAAACGTTACGCTGGTCAAACTGCCATTCAGGATTTGAGCTTCGAGGTTGCCCAAGGCGAGATCATGGGATTTCTCGGCCCGAACGGCGCAGGCAAAACCACGACCATGCGCATCCTGTCCGGCTTTATGCCGCCGACCTCCGGCCGCGCCAGCATTGCAGGATTCGACATTTTCGAACAGTCGCTTCAGGCGCGAGCGCATTTGGGTTACATGCCGGAAAATGTGCCGCTCTATGGTGATATGCGTGTAACCGAATACCTGAATTACCGCGCTGCGCTTAAGGGAGTTCCGCACCGCCGCATTACCGAACGCGTTGGTGATGTGAAGGAACTGTGCGGCCTTAGGGAGGTCGAAAAGAAACTGATCGGCACATTGTCGAAAGGCTATCGGCAACGCGTCGGGTTAGCGGACGCGCTGCTGGCGGAACCTGATCTTCTTATTCTCGATGAACCCACCATCGGTTTGGATCCAAATCAAATTCGACAGGTGCGCGAGCTCATCAAAAATCTTGGCAAGCAGCACACCATTCTGCTTTCGACTCACATTTTGCCCGAGGTGGAAATGACCTGCAGCCGGGTAACTATAATTCACAAAGGGCGAATCGAAGCGTGCGATACGCCAGAAAACCTGCTCGGGAAAGTAAGACAGGCTGGCGGCGTGGAACTGGAGGCAAAGGTTGGGAACGACAACGGTGTCGAGGAACTAAGAAAGATTCCCGCGGTCCGGGACGTGGCCACGGACGGTGATCAGGAGTGGAAAAGATTCTCGTTGGTAGTTGAATCGGGTGCCGATGTGCGCGAAGAAGTTTTCCGGCTCGCGGTTGAACGCCGTTGGGCAGTGCGCGAACTCACGCAGCGCCGCGGGACACTCGAAGATGTGTTCGTTGAGCTGACTCATCCGGACCAGGTCTGACCGGAGCAGTGAAGTAATGGAGCAATGAGCTATCAAACCAAACTATCGCCCGTTTATGCGTAAATTTTGGACCCTTCTTTCGCGCGAGGTGCGCAGCTATTTCTACTCTCCGATCGCCTACATCGTGCTGATCTTTTTTCTGATCATTAGCGGCATCGATTTCTATTTTCAAGTCTCGTTCATGAACCAGCGCCAGGTGCAGTACACAATCCAGGAAGCGTTCTTTAATTCTGTCTTCTTTTGGTTCGCGTTCGTTCTGATTTTTCCTTTGATCACCATGCGACTGTTTGCCGAGGAATTTAAGCTGGGAACAATTGAGCCGCTTACAACGGTCCCAGTACGCGACTGGCAGGTTGTGCTGTCGAAGTTTTTTGGCGCGCTTGTGTTTTACGTGATCCTGTGGATCCCGACGCTCCTTTACTTCTGGATTTTTCTTAAAATAACAAAGCAGCCAGCGGCGCATTCTGCCGGAGCATACTTTGGTTCGTATCTGATGCTGTTGCTGCTTGGAATGTTTTATCTCTCAATAGGCTGCCTCACATCCGTGCTAACCCGAAACCAAATCATTGCAGCAATTATTTCGTTCTGTGCAATTACGCTGCTGTTTTTTCTCGGGCTGGTGCAGTTCATCCTGCTCGATGTCACATCCACCACGCGCGATTTGCTTGGCTACTTCTCCGCCATCGAACACATGGGAACGTTCTCCCGCGGCATCATCGATACGCGGCCGATTGTTCTGTACGTGAGCATGACGGTTGTGATGTTGGTGCTCACTTATCAGGCATTTCAATCTCGCAAATGGAGGCTCTGATCCGTGCCTGAGCAGTCAAAGCCGCGTACCCAGCGGAAAATGAAAGTTGGTCGGATCAGGATTGGTCTCAATGTCCTGGTGCAGATCATTCTGGTCCTCTTTCTGGTCGCGATGGTCAATTCGTTAGCCTTCAAACATTACAAGCGCTGGGATTTTTCACGCGATCAAAAATATGCCTTATCGGACAAGACAAAGCGCTTCCTCGAAACGCTTAAAAGCAAGATGCGGATCACGGTTTTCTTTTCGCCCAGCACGCCGATCAGCTCGGATGTTCAAAATCTGCTGACTGAATATCAGTACGCGGGCAAGGGAAAAATCGATGTCGAACAAATCGATCCCGAACGAAACCTCTCCCGTGCCAAGGAGTTGTTCGACAAATACAAGGTAGTCACCGACGAGAGCCTTCTGGTTCTCGACTATGACGGTCGCGACAAGACGGTCAAAGCGTCGGAAATGGCAGACATCGACCAGAGCGGGACGGCATTTGGCGAAGGTCCGCGGGTCGCCGCATTCAAAGGAGAGCAGGCCATCACCGGCGCGATGATCGACCTGGTGGAAGGCAAGAAGAAGACACTGGGTTACGTCACGGGTCACAAAGAACCTTCACTTTCATCTCCCCAAAGCCCCATCAGCTTGGTGAAGACGTTTATCGAAAATGAAAACATCAAGTTTCAAGAGCTGAATCTTCTCGATCAGCCTGCAATTCCATCTGACGTAAATGCAGTGATGATCGTCGGCCCGCAATATGATTTTTCCGATCGCGAAGTGAAATTGCTGCGCGACTTCTGGGACAAGCAGGGGCGGATCCTTCTTCTCTTGGACCCAGCGATTAACACACCCAGACTGCACGCATTTCTCGACGAGACCGGCGTGAAAGTAAATGACGATAGATTGATGGTTTTCCTGCGCACCGGTATTCAGGAGTTAGCGTTGACAAGAGACGTGCAGGCGCGTTTCCTCGGCGACAGTCCAATCACCAAACGACTCGCAGATGTCCAAGCGATTTTCGTCGGTGGCACGTCTTCACTTACACTGGATCCGAACCGCGTCCGTGCTGCCAACATTCGGCTGGAGCCATTGATTCAGACAGAGAAAGGTTATTTTGCGGAGACCGATTACAATACGGACGACCAGGCGAAGTTGCAGGCCGATGCCCAGAAAGCCGGGAATTCGCCGCTAACGATTGCTGCGTCCGCGGAAAAAGGCGGCAGCGCAGACTCGCGCGTGCAGGTGAATTCCGCACGACTTGTCGCGGTCAGCAACGCTACTTTCGTTCAGGACAACGCCATCATGCAGGACCAGGCGGCGCTCGATTTTGTTTCTGGTGCAGTAAACTGGCTGCTGAGCCGCGAACAACTCATCGGTATCGCGCCAAAAGTCACAAAGCCTCTAACGTTCAGTCTGGATCCAGAAGCAATGCAGCGGCTCCGCTGGATCGTGTTGCTGCTCATACCGCTCATTCCGGCCGCTGTTGGGACGATAGTGTGGTGGCAGCGGCGCGTTTGAGCTTCGGGTCATGTTGAACAAAGCGAGACATCTCTGGCCATGGTTTGGTTGCGTTGCGTCGAAAATTGATCCGACACGCTCCGGCTCGGTCAGAACAACAAGAGACAAGTCATGAACTGGAGAACGACTATCGTCCTGGCAATTATCGTGGCTGCTGGCGTCGCTTACTTCAAGTTCTTCGAAATGAAACGCCCGAGCACAGAAGAAGCCCAGCGACAGAATCAGAACATGGTCAATTTCGATCGAACCAAGATAGATGGCATTGTCATCCAAAACGGCGATGAGAAGATTGAATTGCGACGTCGCGACAATAAATGGCGGCTGGAAACCCCTATCAAAGACCAGGCAGACGGGGCGTTGGTGGAGAGCCTGTTGTCGGATTTGGAAAACTGGCAAAAGGAAGGAACAATCGCCGCCAAAGAGATCGATGCCGACAAATCCAAACTCGCGGAGTACGGGCTGAACAATCCCAAGCTAAAACTGAAACTGCTCGGCCGCGACCGGCCCCCAGAAATTCTGTTCGGCAAAGACGCGGCGATGGAAGGCAGGATGTATGTGCGCTTTCAAAACTCGAAGGAAACATTTCTTGCCGGACAGTCGGTGAGGAAAGACATCGACAAGCAGCCTGAAGAATTTCGGGACAAGAAACTGACCGACCTCAGTAGTGTGCAAGTGCGACGGGTGGTCCTAAAAACCGCTGCCGGTGAAATGGAGTTGCAGAAGAAAGACGCTAACTGGGATATTGTGAAACCCCTTCGCGCACGCGCGGATGACCAGAAAGTCAACGATTTGATTTCGCAAGTCACCTCCGCGCGCATCGAAAAATTCGTGGCCGACGATCGTGGTGACCTGCGGCCTTACGGATTGGCGGAGCCGCGTGGATCGATCACGTT
>DASTMV010000111.1:0-4593 GCA_035713885.1 Candidatus Udaeobacter sp.
TTATTGTCGTGGCTTTCTTGGTGGCGCCCGTTCTGTCTTTCGCGCAAAGTTCTAGGAGCCCTGAGATGTCCATCGAGGACCTAATTTTTGCGGATATTGCCGATGACTCGATAGAGGTGCTTAGCACAGACGAAACAGACATTCCTGGCTACACTCATCAAGAGCCTGGATTTCGCTGTCTTGGAGAATGGAGACTAGTGGATTACTACGGCTCCGTATTTGACCCGAAGGACCAGAAGATCCTTCGGTTTGAACCCATGAAGTGTTCACCGCAGCATTATGATGGTTATTAGGAAAGCGAGTAACAAAATGATCGGAATAGCTTCGACGATCAGCCCGTCCAGGGTCGAAGGAGCGCAGTTTCAGAGTAAATCCTAGCTGTCGGTGCTTTGATTTTCCGTTTTTCAGTGGCGGCCCCCGATCGAACGAAAGAGCCAGTGACGTGATGATGCTGCTCGGGGGGACATAGAAGAGTACGCGTGAGTATTCCGCTCCTTGACCGCCAATTACCGCGTGTTGTAGATAGAAGCTAATCGGGCGGCGTTGAGCAAGTAAGGCAGAATCGCTCCCTCCAAACGCGTCATTATTGCAACGACTGCCCGACCGGGTTTCTTCAAGGCGGGCTTCTATTGTGAAATCCACAAAGAAAGGCTCTCAAAAGTCAAGCCGGGAAAAACAATCCCGGCCCGTTCAGAAGAAGCCTGCCACCACTAAAAACCTTTCCCAATTAGTACGCGAGAACGAAACGCTAAGGCGTGAACTCGCTGAGTCTCAGTTGGAGAAGAACGCCACTGCCAAGCAATTACAGGAGCGCGACGCGGAGTTGCGTGAAGCCTTGGAGCAACAAACCGCGACGAGCGAGATTCTTTCGGTGATCAGCAGTTCCCCTGCGGATGTTCAGCCGGTATTCGATACTATCGTCAAGAACGCCACCCGACTCTGCGAGAGTTCGGGGGCCACTGTTGTTCGATACGATGGCGAGCTGTTCTACCTGGTCGCTCAGTACAACATTTCAGCCGAAAATCGCGACGCTATGCGGCGGATGTTCCCGAGGCCTCCAACAAGAGAATTCGCAATGACACGGGCAGTTCTCGATTCCACGATGGTCCATATAGCCGACGTACGCCAGGATGCTGAATACCGGCAGGACTCCGTGCGCGCCGCAGAGATACGAGCGGTCTTGGCTGTGCCATTGCTACGCGACGCACGGCCCATCGGGGCGATCGGCGTAAACCGCTCATACCCTGGTCCCTATGCTGAAAGCCAGATCGCCCTACTCAAAACGTTTGCCGATCAGGCAGTGATCGCCATCGAGAACGTGCGGCTATTCAAAGAGATCCAGGAGCGCAATGCGGAATTGCGTGAAGCCCTGGAGCATCAAACCGCAACGGCCGAGGTGCTCGGCATCATCAGCCGCTCGCCTACGGACGTGCAGCCGGTGCTCGACGTCATAGTCGAGAGTGCCGCGCGGGTTTGCGGAATCGACGATGTCTTAATGCGACTCCGCGACGGCAACAGTATGGTGGCGCGGGCTCATTTTGGTCCCATACCCATTGGTCGGAGCGAAGTCAGTGTGGATGCGCCACCGTTTGTTCGGTTGCGTGAGCACGGTACGTTTCACATTCCCGACACCCATGCCTTGCAGGACGATTTACCGCTGTTCGTCCCTCCGAGTACGGGCTGGCGCACGTGGTTAGCCGTGCCGCTTCGGATGCAGGGAGAATTCATAGGGTCGTTGGGTGCTCGCCGCATTGAAGTTTGCCCCTTCACCCCGGCGCAGATCAAACTCCTCGAAACCTTTGCCGCTCAGGCTGTCGTCGCCATCGAGAATGTGCGGTTGTTCAATGAACTCAAGGAATCATTGGAGCAGCAGACGGCCACGAGTGAAATACTGGCTGTCATCGCCAGCTCGCCAACGGACGTTCAACCGGTACTGGATACTGTTGCGAAGAACGCAGCTCGACTTTGCGGGGCAACTGATGCACAGATTCGCCTCATTGACGGTGACGGGACTCGATTAGTTGCGTCCTTCGGAGAAGTGCCAGCCCGCGAGTTTGTACCCATAAGCCCGAGGCATCCTGTCGGACGAGCAATTCTCAATAAAGAAACCGTACAAGTTGACGATGTTGTGGAAGCCAGGAAAACCGAATTTCCCGACTTTTTGAACGCGACGCTCGGAACACGGACGTTTCTTAGCACACCGATGCTCAAAGAGGGGACGGCCATCGGTGTAATCAATATCAGACGAACCGAGGTCCGTCCGTTCTCTGACAGACAAATCAAACTGCTCGAAACTTTTGCTGCCCAGGCAGTGATCGCCATCGAGAACGTGCGGCTATTCAAAGAGATCCAGGAGCGCAATGCGGAATTGCGTGAAGCCCTGGAGCATCAAACCGCAACGGCCGAGGTGCTCGGCATCATCAGCCGTTCGCCCACGGACGTACAGCCGGTGCTCGATGCAATCGCCGAGAGCGCGGGGCGGGTTTGTGGGATCGATGACGTGCATCTGCGACTCCGCGAGGGGAACACTATGGTTCTGCGGGCTCATTTTGGTCCTGCGCCCCTTGGCCGCATCGAGATCAGTATTGATGAACCCCGGTATCGCTGGATGCGCGAGCATGGCACGGTCCACATTCCCGATGTCCGCGCGCAAAACAATTTCCCATCGTTTGGTTCCCTCAGCGGCTTACGTACCTTCTTGGCCGTTCCTCTTCGTCAGCAGGGGGAACTCATTGGAACACTGTCCGGACGTCGCACCGAGGTGCGTCCCTTCACCTTGGCGCAGATCAGACTACTAGAGACCTTCGCTGATCAAGCAGTGATCGCACTAGAAAACGTGCGCTTGTTCCAAGAACTCAAAGAGTCGCTGGAGCAGCAAACTGCGACGAGCGAAATTCTCGGTGTCATCGCGAGCTCGCCGACGGATATTCAGCCGGTGCTGGATACTGTCGCGGAGCATGCAGCGCGTTTGTGCGACTCAGTAGATGCTCAGATCATTAGTGCCGAAGGTAATCGCATCATTCCCGTGGCTACGTATGGGACGCTTTTCCCGGACCAAAAGAACGTGGTCGAGTCCAATAACGGCATAGCGCTTAGCCGTGGATCACCAGCCGGACGAGCCGTTCTCGATCGACAGACTCTACACATTCACGATCTCGCCACAGAGATCGAGACCGAGTTTCCCGAAATCGCCGAATTTCAAAAGCGTTTAGGCCATCGCACTATGCTGGCAACGCCGCTTTTACGCGAGGGTGTTTCCATTGGGGCGATTTTGATACGGCGGCTCGAAGTGCGGCCGTTCACCGACCGACAGATTAAACTCCTGGAAACCTTTGCTGACCAGGCGGTCATTGCGATTGAAAACGTACGGCTATTCAAGGAACTGCAGGAGCGTAATGCGGAATTGCGCGAGGCCCTGGAGCATCAGACAGCGACTGCCGAAGTACTCGGCATCATCAGCCGCTCCCCGACGGATGTGCAGCCCGTGCTTGACGCCATCGTCGAGAGCGCCGCGCGAGTTTGTGGGATTGATGACGTACATTTACGGCTTCGTGCGGGAAATGTCATGATTTCGCGGGCCCATTTTGGCCCCATACACCATGGCCCGGCCGAGGTTAGCATCGACGCGCCACTGTTCCGTTGGGTGCGGGAGCGAGGCACACTTCACATTCCCGATGTTTGCGCTCAGAACAAGATCCAATTAATTGATCCGGGCCCCTTGCGAACTTTCTTAACTGTTCCTCTTCGTCAGCAGGAGGAAGTTATCGGAGCGTTGGTCGCGCGTCGCACTGAAGTGCGGCCCTTTACGCCGGCGCAGATCAAACTTCTGGAAACTTTCGCCGATCAGGCCGTCATCGCCATCGAGAACGTGCGCTTGTTCCAAGAACTCAAAGAGTCGCTGGAGCAGCAAACCGCGACGAGTCAAATCCTGGGAGTCATCGCCAGTTCGCCGACGGACATCCAGCCGGTGCTGGACGCTGTTGCAGAGAGCGCTGCGCGTTTGTGCGACGCTTTAGATGCTGCGATTTATCGTGTCGATGGGAGAATCGTCAAGCCCGTTGCGCATCATGGTCCAGTGCCTTTCGGACGGGCCCACCGGCCGTTAGCGCGGGGGTTGCCAGTGGGCCGAGCCATTTTAGATCGTGACACAGTCCATATCTATGATCTCGCCGAAGCCATTGAAACCGAGTTTCCAGACGCGAAGCCCCTTCAGCAACAGGTTGGCACGCGAACAACCCTCGTTACACCGTTACTGCGCGAAGGAGTCGCAATCGGAGCGATTCTGATTCGCCGAACGGAAGTTCGTCCTTTCACCGAGAAGCAGATCGCTCTTCTTAAAACATTCGCCGATCAGGCAGTGATCGCCATTGAGAACGTACGGTTGTTCAAGGAATTGCAAGAGCGGACGCGGGAGCTGGTAGAATCCGTTGAGGAAATGAAAGCGCTGAGCGAAGTCGGGCAAGCGGTAAGCTCCAGTCTTGAGCTCGAAACCGTTCTTGAGACCATTGTGTCCCGAGCCGTCGATCTGACGGGAACCGACTGCGGTGTGATTTACGAATACGACGAGGCAACGCAAGAGTTCAATTTGCGGGC
>DASTMV010000112.1:0-7903 GCA_035713885.1 Candidatus Udaeobacter sp.
CGGCGCCGTCCCAATGCATGGCAAGGAGACCTAGACTTGAAGAGCCCACTGCCCAAACATCATTAGGGGTTGCTCCATCTATACCGCCAAGATAACTTCCAGTGCCGACGTTTGGGCTAGGAACTTCGCTCTAAGCTGTTCCATCAAAATGGAGCGTGAAGCTTGAACTAGTTAAGCCGAAATCTTTGTAGCCCACGGCCCAGGCCTCATCTGTATCATCACGACGTTTGAATCCCTTCAGCGAATTCAGTACGCTTCCATTAGCGGTAGGACCATTTACCAATGACGAGCTTGTGCCATCCCAATGCATTAGGATATAGACGAAGTTGGGCAGGAGCGAATAGCCGATGGCCCACGCATCATTACGCGTCACGATGTCAACTCCCAAGAGAATATCGTATGTGCCAACATTCGGGCTGGGGAGCACGATCCAGTGTTTGCCGTCCCAACGTACTATCAAGGTCTGCGCATTGCCTCCGGCGAAAGTCGCTCCAACAGCCACAACATCAGTCGGTGACCGTGCCGCAACAGCTAGAAGGTTTCCCTGCAGATGTGGAACCGCAGCCGCTGACCAGTTGTTTCCATCCCAATGCTCAACCAAAATGTGCGAGTTGTTGCCGCCCAGGGTTCCGACCGCCCATGCATCATTGGCCGAAATTACGGTTACACCATACAGCTTGGTAAACAGACCATTAGGCGCGCCTCCAGGCACTTCCGTCCATTGCCCTGCAAAAGCGGCAGCAGCGTTGAGAAAAATCGCGAAGAAGGAATGTCGCGGAGATTGAATTTTTCATGCCCCACAGAATACAAATTCAGCTATCGTTTTGTCGATCCAAGAGACAGTGACGCGAGGCGTATCGGATGCGTGTCAGTCAAACGTCAGTCGATGACAGTAAACCGCTGGTTAGTCGGTCTACCTTGCCCAATTGAGAATCAAGTCACTCCTTTTCCGGCCCGGGCCTTGGAAGCCCCCGGTCCATATAGATCCGTCGCGACCCGAGATCGCGGAGAGCCACCCCGGGGCATTCACTGGCGGCGTCGGGATTACACGCCAGCGCCTTCCGTCCCAGCGCGCCGAAAGGGGTTGTTGCCCTAAGGCACCGGATACGCTTCCGACCGCCCACACATTGGTCTCCGAAAATGCCTTCACTGCGGTGAACCATCCATCCACCGGTGTTGACACCGATCTCCAAGCTGCGCCGTCCCAATGCATCGCAAGGGCACCCATATGGGTAGAACCGACCGCCCAGATGTCATCAGGCGTGGCTCCGTCCACGCTAAAAAGATAGTTTCCATCGACCACGTTTGGGCAGGGCACTTCGCTCCAAGCTGTTCCGTCCCAGCGCAACGTGAAAGTTGAAGACTTAAGATAGCCGTCAGAGTCTTTGGAGCCACCGCCCAGACGTCATCAGTTGCAAACGCTTTGATCGAAGAAAGCCCACTTGAGTTAGCTGGAGGACCTTGCACGACTGACCAGCTTGTTCCATCCCAATGCATCAGAATGTAAGTGGGAGGACTTGAACCGACGGCCCACACATCGTTGTGCGAGATCGTCGAGACTGCTGTGAGGTAGTCGTATTTGCCAACGATGGGGCTAGGAACAACGACCCAGCGCCGGCCATCCCAATGTTCCACCAAATTGTGCCCTCCATTCTGGCCAACCGCCCAAACATCAGTCGATGACAGTGCCGCAATTCCGCTAAGAAGACTTTCCGGAGGCTGGACCGCGACCACGGACCAGTTCGTTCCATCCCAATGCTCAATCTGCGCTCGTCTCGCAAATGCTCCTCCCACCGCCCACACGTCGTTAGGGGCGACCACTGCGAGGTCATACAGGCCGCTATTGTCTAACTTCGCTCCCTGCACCTCATTCCATTGACCGGCAGAAGTGGCACCTGCGCTGAGCAAAACTGCGAAGGAGCATGTTGCCGACAGCATTAACTTCTTCATGGGCTTAGTTTGAAACGGTCGCCTTTCTTTTGTCGAGTCGAAAAGCGGCGGCTGATCGCTTCTGGACGCGTTAGCGGCGCATCGAAAAACGTGCGAAGTCACCCTAGAAATGGGCCTGACTGGGCTCGAACCAGTGACCCTGCGCTTATCAAGCGCATGCTCTAACCAACTGAGCTACAGGCCCTCGCCGCGGCTATCCCGCGGAATTTAGGATTTCAGATTTTCGATTGACGATGATTTGAACCGCCCTTTCGCGCGGCTTCTGTAAATCTGAAATCGGAAATCCGCAATCGGAAATTGAAATTTCGAGATGTCTGCGTTCGCCTAGGCTACGGCGCGACAGTCTACGCTCTGGTCGCAAGCGAGCGTGGACTGGAGGCAAGGGGATTCGAACCCCTGACTTCCAGCTTGCAAAGCTGGCGCTCTACCAACTGAGCTATGCCCCCGAAGACTTGCCGAATTTCGATTGGCGATTTTCGATTGCAAGAGATAAAACGGAATGCCGGATGACGCTTTTTCGATTTTGTCATCCGGCACTGTAATCGCAGTGCAGTGAAGTCTTCGGTGTGCGTTAACCATCTTCTTTTCGAGCCTGCTTCATTCAATCCTAGTGATGTCTTGGTACTGCGAGATAAGCTGTTCTCACGCCAGTATTCGGATCGAGGGCTCTTCCAGTGATCTCCCCCTTGTCATTGATGTCTTTGGCAGTTTCAAGAGTGGGAGCAAAGCTGGATTGTTTCAAATCGTTGAGATCTTGCATCATACCGTTTTCCCAAACAAAAGCGCGGCAATCTCCATCAGCATCACAAGAGAGCCCGACTACCTGGTCTCTCTCGTTGATGCCATAGGCTTCGCTATGGACATCACCCGGAAGGAAACCCAGAGGCTGCATTCCATTCGCGGCTGTCCAGATAAATGCCTGGAGAAAATTGCCATCCGGGTCGTTAGGCGCCCCGGCAAAACCGACGATGTCGCCCTGCTGATTAATGGCCGTTGGCGTATTCCAATAAAGAGCGCCAAGGTTACCGAGATCAGTCACACCACCGTTTTCCCAAAGCACAGCATGCGCGGCGGTGTACCTTCCAACAGCCTGGTCACAGATGCCGGAGATGCCCACTATTTGTCCATCATCGTTGATTGCGGTGGCAGCTCCTGAGCTATCCCCAGCAATTAGAGGGAGATCCTGGATTTGGTCGGGTGGCCCGAGTGTCCACACGGCCGGGCGAAACTGCAATACTTGTGGCGAGACGCAGGTGGGATCATGAACGTCGTTTTCTGCCCATCCCACCACCTGCCCAAGATTGTTAGCTCCCGTAGCGAACCCATTGTCTCCACCGGGGAAGTTGGGAAGCGCTCGCATTTGCCGGTCTGCGAAGACAAACGCGAGGTTGATGAAGCCAGCGGCATAGGGTCCGGAATAGAAGGCTGCGCTACTCCAAGCTTCCCCCAATGGTTCAGGATCGGCAGTTTGAGAGATGCCCACAATAATGCCCTCGGTATTCTTTACGTTCCAAGTGACACTGCTGTTCGGTCCGCCGAGCGTTCCGAGATCGAATATTGCATGGTGCTGTTGGCGTCGCCATAACGCTGCGTGTCGAGTCTGATCTCCAGTTAGTTTCGAATAACCGGCAATCCAGCACCGATCGTTGATGCTGTTACCGGCGCTACTCGTTCCACCAAGAGTATCCAGGTTAGACACGCGGTAGTGCGTTATGTGCTTCGGTGCGGCTTGGTCCTGTGCCTGAGCAAGCGATAAGGCCGCCCCCCCGCAGACACTGATTGCAGTGATTAAAACAAACCGACTATGTGTTTTAGTTATAGCTTGTGCTGTCATGTTTTGTTTCTTTGTTAAGTTTTTCATGACGCCACTGTAGGAACTCACGACGTGTCATCACCAGAGCCACTTCGCCAGTTTGGTACGAACCGGTTTGTGGAGAGCGCGGGCATACTGCCCGCCATGTTCGGGATATTGCCGAACAGTCCTGGAAGATTCTGCAGCACTCGACCCGACGCGTATTTCCTGCGCCGGTTGAGAACGGCGAGTGTCGTGCCGACAACATGCCGGCATGAGCGAGCAGAATGCTCGCGTTCCCCATGCGGTCCACTACGCTACAGACTTAATTTCGAATCAAGCGCAGCCGCAAATCTACTGAGGCCTTCGCGGATTTGAGCGCGCGACCAGGCGGCGAAGCCAAATGTAAGAGCAGGCGCCGGCTCCGCTTCCATAAAGCATGAGGACAACGGTGATGGGCGGATACCAATCTCACCGCAAATGCGCGTAATGAGCGGCATATGCTCTTTTCGGCGCACCCAGGCGACGAAGTGCAATCCAGCTTCCGGCACCTCTAGAACAAAATAGTGACTTAGCAGATTATTGAATTGCTGGATGAAAAAATCTCTTCGATCTGAATACAATTGTCGCATTCGTTTGATATGACTCAGGAAAAATCCTTCGGTTAGAAATCGCGCCAGTGTCGCCTGATCGATTGCAGGAGAATGCTGGTCCATCACGGCCCGAATCTTGATCATTGGTTCGATTAATTGCTCTGGTGCTACGATGTAACCAAGTCGCAAGGATGGGTACAAGATCTTACTTAAGGTGCCTGAGTAAATGACACGACCCACGTTATCCAAGCCTTGCAAACACGGGAGTGGGGGACCGGTATAACGAAATTCCGAGTTGTGATCGTCCTCGAAAACGTAGGCATCGCAATTGCGCGCAAAATCGATCAAGGCCGTTCTGCGCGCGAGACTCATGGTCATCCCGAGGGGGAATTGATGCGACGGGGTAACGTAAATTATTTTTGGAGAGAATTTTTTTGATGGCTTTTCGATGACAAGCCCTTCGCGATCGACCGGCCGCGGAACGATTGTTGCTCCGGCAAAACCGAAAACGCGACGCGCTTGATAAAATCCGGGATCCTCAATCCAGGCGACTTCGCCCCGATTTAGTAGCGCCATCGCGCTGATCATGATCGCCTGCTGTGTTCCGGCCGTAATGATGATCTGGTCTGGATGACAGCGTGCTCCCCTGTAATCACACAGATAAGTTGCCAAGGCGTTCCTCAGATCTGGATCGCCACGGCTCGATGCGTACTGAAGCAGATGAGCTCCTTTCTGTGCGAGGACCTGCGCTCTGAGCCTTTCCCAAATTTCGATCGGAAATTCATCGAGCGCGGCGACAGCGGGGACAAACGAAACACCCGGCGGCCCGGCGATTCCGAAATCGAACTGCTTCCCAGCCCGATGATCTGGAATATTCCTTACACGATGGGAAAGACGCGGCGGACGTTCGATGGATCTTGCTGCTTTTGTCGTTTGTGCACTTAGGAAAGTTTCGGGCAACGCCTGGGCAACGAACGTGCCGGATCCGACCCTTGATTGAAGGTACCCTTCCGCATGCAGTCTTGAGAGCGCGAGGTTCACCGTGAATCGCGATATTCCCAACTCAGCGGCGAGCGCCCGAGACGACGGAAGTCGGGATGCGCCATTGCTAAACGTTCCCGAAACAAGTTCGTCGCGAATTTGACGATAAAGTTGTTGATGAAGTGGTTCGGTCATGGCGCGATCAAGGCGAACCATTTCGAAAGCGACGATGGAGCGGCGACGCCGTTTCTTACTCGATGATTTAACCATTTAACGGTTTACGATTCACGACTTAACTTCCGAAGTGCAAGCGCTTCGTTAAGTGGTCTGGCCATTTCACCGGAAGTGGACTGTTGACACATTACGACACGGTCAGAAGCTTCGTTCAATGCAGACTCAAACTCCGTGCACCGACTATATTGAAACGAAAGGCCTTATTTATTTTGCGCGAATGCTGGACAAGATCCGGCTAAAGGCGGCAGGAAAATTGCCGCCCGAATACTTCACGGGTGTAGAGGATCCGACCCACTTCGACGCGCGTTGTACGAGATTTCTAGGAGTAAATTACGATGAGCTTGTTAAGCGAATCCTGGAAGGTGGATCAGATGAGGAAATCCTGGAATGGTGCTTCGCCCGTGGCCGGCGACCAAGCGATGAGGAAATTTCCGTTTGGAATGCATTCCTTAGGAAACGTGGCTGGCGAGATGACGCTAGTGAGGAGCTCGCAGAATCAAAGAAGGAGGCGGGCTTCGGCGATCGGGATGACATTCAAACCTGGATGGACCTTCATGACGCCGAGGAAGGACGAACGCCTGCCTCGGCGAAGGCTGAGGCCGCATTGAGATAATTGGTAGCACCGCCGCTAAGTTATTCTTTTCTGCTCTTATCCATGAAATTGCCGCTAATCTTTTGGCTGGGCATTCTGAAGTTCACATTAAGCTGGGCAATCGCTGGTGAATCGCCTGCTCCCGCGCGAGATGGATCTCATGATTTCGACTTCCTTATCGGCGACTGGAAAGCCCACGTGCGCCGGCTCCCCGACCGCCTAATCGGCTCAAATAATTGGCTCGAATATAACGGTATCTCGAATCATAAGAAGCTTCTCGACAGCAACGCGAACTTTGAAGAGTTCGAAGTCGATAATCCCGAGAAGCACTTACACATCAAAGCCCAAACACTCAGGCTCTACAATCCAGAGACGCATCAGTGGAGTATCTATTTGCTCGATTTGGACAAAGGCCTTCTCCCGATGCCGCCGGTCGTTGGCGAATTTCGTGGTAACCGTGGCGAGTTCTACGATCAGGAACAATACAAAGGACGGGCAATTTTTGTGCGCTATGTCTGGTTAAACATCTCGCCCAAATCGGCGCGAATGGAACAATCATTCTCGGCCGATGGCGGAAAAACATGGGAAACAAACTGGATATGCGAGCTGAGTCGGTAAATACCAAGACGGCAACGTTTATCGCTTTGTTAATTGTTTTAGCTTGCCGATTCTCCCTTGGTCAAATGCCGGCGCAACAAGAGGTGCTCCAATTCGAGCGTGACGCTTGCAAACCATTTGTCGATGCTGATGAGGCGGGATTGGAACGCGTCTTGACGGCTGATTTCACGCTGACGCTCTCGAATGGCGAAGTGAACACACGGGCGGATGAAATCAACGAACTACGCAGCGGTAAAGTCCATTATGACGTGTTTGAAAACTACGACATGTTAGCGCGAATGTACGGTAATAACATGGCGATTGTTCTCGGAAAAACGCACGTGAAAGGAACATCCGATGGCAAGCCATTCGATCGAGTGGTGCAGTTCACCGACACACTGGTCAAGCGCGACGGTCGTTGGCAGCTTGCCGCCGGACATGTATCACGGCTGGAGAAATAGGACGGATTGTGCGGTTGACACCCGCCTTCGCAAAAAAGCTATGGGTGGTAAGCAGCCCGCCTCTACAGCCTCTTCCCTTCCTGGTTTTCCTGTTTTGCAGGCTTGGTCATTGCTTCGCATCCGTTGCAGCCTGTTGATTTTCCTCAAAAACAAAATGCCGGATGTCGATTCTTACGATTCGTCATCCGGCATTACAGTCGATGTGCAGCAAAGACTGAATTGTGCGTTACTGTGATTTCTTTGAAGCCGCGTGCACTTTCGTTTACGCGGTCTTCACGGCATATCCATGAATGATCACTTGATTCACTCATGGGTTTAGCCGTCGACCTATGCTTCGCATCCGTGATTCGTTAAATCGTTGAATCGTTACATCGGAAGAATTTCCGACTCTCGATTCACGAATTTCGATTCTCAGTGCAAGAGCACTTCTCCTTAGAAAGGAGGTGATCCAGCCGCAGGTTCCCCTACGGCTACCTTGTTACGACTTCATCCCAGTTACCACTCATAGCGTAGGCGGCTGCATCCTTACGGTTAGCGCGCCGACTTCGGCTACAAGCGACTCCCATGATGTGACGGGCGGTGTGTACAAGGCCCGGGAACGTATTCACGGCGTCGTAGCTGATACGCCATTACTAGCGATTCCGGCTTCATGAAGTCGAGTTGCAGACTTCAATCTGAACTGGGCCCAGTTTTAGTGATTTCC
>DASTMV010000113.1:0-18191 GCA_035713885.1 Candidatus Udaeobacter sp.
GGCACCAGTAATGATCCCGATATACATTTAACTTTGTCCAACAAAGGTGTCGGCCCGGCGATTATTCGACGCGTGATTGTAAAAGTGGATGACCGAGCGGTGAGAAAGTGGGATGAAGCGTTCGATCGGATGCTTGGCCCGGGTAAGCATTCCTTCGCCGAAAGCGACATGAATGGTCGCGTGCTCGCGGCCGACGAATCGGTGACGATTCTGACCTCATGGGATGCTAATCGCAACCCGCTTACGTTCAACAGATCAAACCCGCTGTGGATTCAGATGGACGAGAACCGCAAGCGAATCAAGGTCGAGATATGCTACTGCTCGACGCTTGGCGAATGTTGGACTCTACGCGCCGGAGGGCCCACACAAGGCACGACAATCGAGACCCGACAGTGTCCCCGTTTGACAGCAACTGCTTTCCAGCAGGAACCACGAGTTACGCTCCTGCTTGGGGAACTGACGCAGCAAGAAAGCTGACATTTGAAGGACGACCGCGGCGTCACGCCGCGGTCGTTATTTTGTTCACAACTTTAACCCGCCACAGTTTTAATAAGCGGGCGCAATTTGCACTGGGCGCTGCGGCAAAGTTTGAGTTGCCGCAGGAGATGGCGCCAGAGGCAGTTCCACGCTTGCGCCGCCTTGCACCACCTGCAAGAGAAGACCATGATCAATGGCAGAGGAATCGGTAAATCGGCCGACTATCTGGCCTTCATTGTTGATCCCATTGAGAGAAGTAAACGTCGAGTGCGGAAAATCAAAAACGAAAAACCGACTCGGCGGCACAAAGAGGATGCCGTGCGTTACGCCACTCGCGTCGGTATAGCGGCCTACGATTTGATTCGCATCGTTATTGCCGAAAAGAATTGTGGCCGTCGAGCCTACCGGATCGACCGGCGCGTGAACGGTGCCGTCGCTATCACGATACAAGCCATGACTCACGCCCGCGGCGTCCACATAATAACCGCAGCTCTGGTTGCTCGCATTCAACTGATAAGCCAAAGTTGCCGTCGCGCCCGGTACCGCGAAGGTTCCCACAGCGTTGTTTAAGCTTAAAAAGGCCTTTTGGATTCCACCAGTCGGCGTCACTGAGCCGGCAAAATCTCCTGCATTATTCACGCCGAGAACGATCGTGGTTGTCGAGTTTGGCACGTCGTAATTGGTGTAATTACCATTGCGAAAGAAGAACCCGTGGAAAGTTCCTGTGGCCCCATCGAGGTAATCTCCGCATACCAGTCGTGAATTGTTGATTCCGCGTCCCTCGGTGAAGTTGCTGGTGTCGTTCGGATCCACTAGCGGCGGGCTGAAGGTTCCATTCCTTTGCCTGATAAAACCCCGCGACGCCCCGCTGGTATCTACATAGAGCCCAGCAATGTCGCCCGTATCATTAATCTTTTGCGGCCGAGTCTGATTCCCCGTTCCCGGATAATCAAACCTGCCCACCACTTGAATACTCAAAGCTGGCTCCTGGGCCAACGCTCCCGTCAAACCAATCGCCATGAGGGCCACTGCACAACCAAGTAAACTAATTGATATTTTCATAATTAATGAGCTTTTGTGAAAAGAATCGTGGCGCAACGATTCGTTGGATTCGTGCAAATAACTATTTTGGTGAAATGACCCCGCCTCGCCATTTGTCCACGGCGAGAAAACAAAAAATCACCTGACTCGAAAGAGGGTGAATGTCTCACAAACCGCCGGACGGGGAAGATTTCTATCCACAGATTTAGCGTTCCCGATTCCTGCAACGTCTAACTGCTCCATCTGCAACGCTCATCAAGGTCGGAGCCCGGAGCCAGCAAGTTCGAGCAGGTTGGAACGAGATGGATCATAGCGGCTGTCTCCGAGGTAAAATCCACCTATTGTTTCCGTATCGGTGGGACTGCCTGGAACGGCTATGTCGGAAAGTGTCCCCGCGACGGTCGTGCCGTTTTTGAGAACGCTGATCGAACTTGTGATGTCTTCGCTGATAATATCCGGTGCGCCATCGCCGTTCAGGTCACCGATGCTTAACTGGAAACTGGTGTGCACACCGGGGCCGATGTTGAACTCTTGCGCCGCGCCAAATGTACCGTTGCGTTGGTTATACAGCACATCGACCCGAGGCGGAACGTTGCAGGAAACCGCGATATCCAAGGCACCGTCGCCATCGAGGTCCGCAATGGCGAGCCCGCTGGTATAGCCGCCGACTGGGTAGGCAACTTGTGGTTGGAAAGTGCCGTTACCATTGCCGAGCAGGACGCCGGCTGTGCGGTCGGCGTAGTTAGCGACTACTATGTCTTGGTTGCCGTCTCCATCCAGGTCGCCAGTGGTAACAAACTCCACTTGAAAACCGGTTGGGAAAACCCTCTGAGTCCGGAAAGTGCCATCGCCGTTTCCCAAGAGCACACTCACTGTGCTGGTGTTATCATTTACTACGGCGAGGTCGGCAAAGGTATCATTGTTAAAATCGGCCGTGGCAATGCTGTAAGGACCGCTGCCTATGCGATAAGGCACCGGTGTTTGGAACGTGCCATCGCCATTGCCTAACGAAATGTAGGCCTTGGCAGCGAAGTAATCGATGCTAGCGATATCCAGCGCGCCATCGCGATCAAAGTCGCCCGCGACGATCGCGACAGGAAAAATCCCGAGGTTGTTGACGATTGGATTTTGGAAAGTGCCGTCACCGTTGCCGAGGAAGATGCTTACGTCGCCATCGTTGCCGGACCCTTGACTCATTGCGGCGATGTCTGGAATACCATCCTGATTGAAGTCGGCAATGACAATGCCACTAGTGAATACCCCGGTGGTATAAGTTACGGGCGACTGGAAAGTGCCGTCACCATTACCAAGCAGGACGCCCATCGAGCTCACTGAAAAATCGGCGTTAGCGGTAGCGACGTCAGCAAATCCGTCGCCATTAAGATCGGCAATCGCCGCTTGCGCAGGTCCACCCGAAGCTGGAACGACTTCCGGCCTGCCAAAAACGTGGACCGTGGTGACTCGATCGAGCGGAGCGACGCCCAGATTCACGCCAGCGGTTATGTCCCGAATCTTGACGCCGTGGCTTGGCGGGAGCAGGCCTGACCCGGTAACAGTGGCCGTAAAATCGTAGTTCTGTGGGTGCTGAGAATTAGGTGTTGCTGTCAGTTTGGTCAAACTCGGAGTTTTACCTGTGACTGTTACAATGACACGTGTTGACCTGACGATGTCAGGCGACTGTGCCGTGCCACCGTACACTGCGAAAAGAGAGTGATCGCCAGGAGCGAGAATGGTGGTCAGCACGGCTGTGCCGGTGCGATGTCCCAAGGCCGGATTGTTGCCAACGACCTGAATGCTACCAAGAGGAATGTGTCCGTCTAGAAAAGTAACCGTGCCGCCAGTGGCAGGTTGGTCGTCGGTGATTACACTGGCTTTAATGGTGATTTTCTCCTTCACCTGCGCAGTCCGCGGAGTCACCTGTAAGTTGATCTGATTGGTCGCGAACGCCACCGGGGCATTGAGCAGAGCGGCGCATGCCGCCACTCCGGTAAGGACGGGTATCGAACGATTACGTTTCGAAATGAAGATATAGTTCATACTCGCTCGACCATGGCGAATGAGATTGTTGGGGTCAATCGAATTGCCCTGACGGACAACTTGCTAACGCGGTCGGCGTCCAGTCCAATCTGTACGGTTGGCGAATTTCTGAATCCAAAACGAGCCTGCACCGCATCTCACAATGCAGAACGTCGCGCACTTATGGAAACACTTCTGCAGGATATCCGCTTCGGCTTTCGGCAACTGATGAAACAACCTGCCTTCGCCGCGTTGGCCATCATTTCCATGGCACTGGGAATCGGGGCTAACACGTCGATTTTCAGCTTAGTGGATACGGCTCTGTTGCGGCCGCTCGCGGTGAATAAGCCTTCGGAATTGGTCGAACTTTACGGCACACTGCACAACGGCGCGGCTTGGTCGTTGCAGTCGTATCCGAACTACAAAGAGTACCGTGATCGCAACAATGTTCTGTCAGGTCTATTCGTTTATCGCCTTGTTGTTAGCAGTCTGACTGTTAACAACTCCAGCCAGCGCGTTTGGGGCTATCTTGTTTCAGGGAACTACTTCGATGTTCTCGGCGTAAAGCCGATTCTGGGACGCGCATTTTTGCCTGAAGAAGATCAGACCCCTGATTCACATCCCGTTGCGGTAATTAGTTACAACTGCTGGCAATACCATTTCGGCGGCGATTCGCAGGTTGTGGGGAAGAAGGTTGAATTCAACAGCCGCCCGTTCACAATTATCGGTGTCGCGCCGAAAGGATTTATCGGCACGGAAGTCGCCTACGATCCCGAGATGTTCATCCCGGTGATGATGGCAAAGACGATCGAGCCTGGGAGCACGTGGCTCGACAGACGAGATTCAAATAATCTCTTTACAGTCGGGCGTTTAAAGACAGGCGTGTCGATACCCGAAGCCAAGGCAGCTCTCGAGACGCTAACCGCGAAGCTTGCGCAGGATTATCCGGAGAATGTTGGCCGTGGCATCCGCCTCGGCAAACCAGGCTTGTTCATTCCTGATATCGCAAATTCTGTCTTTGCGTTTACCAGCGTGCTCGCGGCGGTTGGTGCCTTGGTGATTCTGCTTGGCTGCGTGAATCTCGCCAGTTTACTTCTCGCGCGCGCGACAGAGCGGCGGCGCGAAATTGCTGTGCGGCTCGCAGTCGGCGCAAGCCGGAAACGACTGGTCAGACAATTGCTCACTGAGAGTCTTCTTATTTCACTCGGCGGTGGCGCCGCCGGTGTGGTACTTGCCGCCGTAATCAATAACGCCGTACGCGGCATTCATTTGCCGAGCGACATTACTCTTTTGTTCGATCTGCGCACCGACTGGCACGTGCTTGCGTTTGCACTGCTGCTCTCGATCACCACAGGAATTCTATTCAGCCTTATTCCTGCGCTGCAATCGTCAAAGCCGCAGCTTGTGCCGGCGTTAAAGGACGAATCGTCGATGGGCGGTTTCCGTCGTTCACGTTTACGAAACTTCCTCGTTGTCGCGCAGGTCAGCCTTTCATTAGTGCTGCTTGTCAGCGCCGGCCTTATCGTGCGCAGTCTGCAAGCCGCTCAGAAGATGCGGCCAGGCTTCAATCCAGAAAACGCGGTTGCGATTTCGTTTGATGTCAGCCTGCAAGGCTATAATGAGCAACGCGGGCGGGCGTTTCAGAAGCAGGTGCTGGAGCGAGCGAAGGCTTTGCCGCAGGTCGAAAGCGCCGCGCTGACTGACAATCTTCCACTTGGTCTCAATTACAACGACAGTACGATTTATATCGAAGGGACAGAGTTCAAAGGCGCGAGCACATTGCCGATCGCGATCCCAATTGAGAGCAGTCCCGGGTATTTCGATGCGATGGGCATTCCACTGCGCGGCCGGGATTTTCGTGACGATGAGAACAAGAAGGAAAGCCGCGTTGCTATCGTGAATGAGACGTTTGCAAGAAAGTTCTTCAACGGACAGGACCCCATTGGCAGGCGCTTCAACTGGAATGGACCAAAGGATCCGTTTTTTGAGATTGTTGGCGTGGTGCCGGCCGGTAAGTACAACTCGTTAGGCGAAGATCCCAAGCCTGCTTTATATACGCCGCTCTATCGCGATTATACCGGTATGGTGACAGTCGTGGCCCGCACGCGCGGCGACCCGCGGCAGGTCCTGAATGATTTACGGAACGAAGTGCACAAGCTCGATCCCTCGATTTCTGTCCATGCAGCAAAGACGCTGAAAGAGCACTTGGGAATATCACTTTTCCCGGCGCGCATGGCTGCGATCGCGCTAGGCAGTTTCGGTGTGCTCGCCCTCATTCTCGCAGCCGTCGGCATCTACGGTGTGATGTCGCATGTCGTCGCCGGGCGCACGCGTGAAATCGGATTGCGGATGGCGCTTGGCGCACAACTCTCCGATGTGGAAAGACTGATTCTGAAACAAGGGATGTTTCTCGCCGGAATGGGTTCGGTATGCGGATTGATTATCGCGCTGGGTGGCGCGCGCATGATGAAGAGCCTGCTCTACGGGGTGAGCACTTCCGATCCGATCACTTTCAGTTGTGTCGCCCTGCTCCTATTGAGCATCGCCCTTCTCGCCTGCTGGGTCCCGGCGCGCAGAGCCAGTCGCGTAGAGCCGATGGTTGCCTTGCGTGCAGAGTAACGCTGCGAGGCGAACGAGAGCGATTTGATCTGACCGACGCGAATACTTCTTTAGTAGTGTTGCCCCACGTATTCCCACATCTGGTGATGCCAGTAAGGCCAGTCATGTCCGCCCTCCGCGCCCCAGTCGTCCAGATGATGAGCA
The DNA here is from genome assembly GCA_035713885.1 of Candidatus Udaeobacter sp. Lineage (GTDB taxonomy): Bacteria > Verrucomicrobiota > Verrucomicrobiia > Chthoniobacterales > UBA10450 > Udaeobacter. Next base: position 6,298 of record DASTMV010000113.1, read on the forward strand.
ATGCCACGGTCTTTGAGGATCCCGGACATTCGGTAGGTCGGCCCGCTGTTCTCCCACGGACCACAGCCTGTTACGAGCCGGATATCGCAGCTAGCATACTGGTGGAGATACCAGGGATCGCTCTGGTTGGCCATGTAGTCGACAGGATTATTGAAGTAAAAATTGTCGTCGTACATCCCATCCATCGAATCCCGCATATCGTAGATGCCGGAGAGCGCGTAGCAGCGCTTCACGTGGTCGGGATGCTTCAAGAGAGTGTTGGCTGCGTGATAGGCCCCAAGCGATGCCCCCAAGGTGGCGATGCCGATTCCCGGCGTCTGGCACTGAGAATCGATGAACGGGAAAACTTCGTTTGCTACATAGGCGTCGTACTGCGCCTGCATCCAGCTTCGATGGAAGGGGTGTGCTCCTTTGTTTTGAAATGAATCGGTGTTCACGCTGTTGATGCAGAAGAGTCGGATGCGCCCCTGCTCGAGGTATGGGCTGAGCGTGCGAACCATGCTTTGACCTTCCATCTCCCATTCATCGCCGCAGCTGGTTGGAAAGGCGAGGATCGGCCAGCCATAATTTCCATAAATAGCCACCCCCATGTAGCGATTAAGCCGGTGCGAGTACCAACAGTGATGGCTACGATGCATGGCTTGGGATCATAGCGGGTCAACCGTCCGGCTCAAGCTCGGTTTCAACGATCCGCGTTCGCGGCATAAACTGTCTTGAAATGCGGTGCAATCGCTGGCGCCTTCCCGGCAGATGGCGAGCTGCAGCTGGATCTGATTAATCGCCTACGGCTGCGCCGGAACAGCGAGGAACCCGCGACTACTTCGATTTACCGCGCACTGGATTTTTCGAAATCGAAGTTATCTCTGGCTTGCACCTTTTGCGACACGCTCGCCGTTCCTGTAACTGTGTAGGTGCCCGGCTGCGCACGAGCGGGAATCGCGGTCGTGAAGACTTGTCTGAACGACTCGCCCGCACCGAGAGTTTGGGAAAACCGGGCGATCGTACGTTGCGTCCCAGGCCCGGTTAATCTCACTACGACCGCAATCGTGCGCGTGCCGGAACTGAGGTTAGTCAGGTTGAGGCGGAAACGGAAGCTGCCTCCGGTCGGCGGGATGACAATCGGGTCGCCCTTCGCAGTAAGAGTAAGCCGGATTTCTGATGCCTCCCCACGCGTACCGAAGTAGATCGCAACATAACCGTGCGTGCCCGTCGCGAATTGCGGTGCGCCAACGAGCAGATCAGTTATGCCATCGCCATCGACGTCTCCGCCTGCAACCGACATGCCAAGTTGATCCTCGTCAGAACCTGTGACGATCGAGTCAGCACTCGCTGCGGCGATTGTTCCAGACAGCGGGCCAAAGAAGGTATAGGCGCGGCCTGATCGAACGCCGCCAGATCCATTGTCCGCCGCACCAACGGTTACATCATTGAAACCGTCGCCATTGAAATCACCAACGCTGCCGACGGATGTGCCGAACAAATCTCGATCTACTTCGCCGGTCAGGATCGCGTCTGCGTTCGTGGCCTGGATGCTACCATTAAGTGGCCCATAGAAAACATACGCCTTGCCGGCGCCCTCGGCTGCGAAAAGCTGGTCTGCCCCAACGATGACATCAGGCACACCATCGCCGTTGATGTCCTCTCCTCCGGCTACTGCCACACCAAAATCATCGTTCACCGCCTCTCCAAAAATGATGACATCAGCCTGGCTGGCAATCAGTGAGCCGGCGACTGGCCCAAAGAAAATGTAGGCGCGACCTGTGTCTGCGCCGTTGAGCGGAAAACGCGGTGCACCGATGATAATGTCGTTCACACCGTCGCCATTGACGTCACCGGCGGAAGCGATCGATGCTCCAAACGACTCATTGGCGAAGCTGCCACTGATGGTAGCGTCTGCGTCAGCGACAGTTCGTGTACCCGAGAGCGGGCCATTGAAGATAAAAATCTCTCCTCGCGACCCGCCCCCGGCGATGTCGCTCCCGACAGCGATATCGCCAAAACCATCACCGTTAACATCGCCCAAAGGAGCGACTGCCCGACCAACCTCATCGAAAGCAAGTCCTTCGATGACTGCGTCGGCCATTGTGGCTGAGAGCGATCCGCTTACCGGGCCGTAGAACAGATAAACGCGGCCTGACTGGATCCCATTATCATCATTGCTTCGCGCTCCGATCTGGATGTCGTCGAATCCATCGCCGTTCACGTCTCCCGCTGAAGCAACTGAAAATCCACAGTTATCACCGAATGCCTCCGCAGAAATGGTGGCGACCGCTTTTGACGAATCGATGTCGAACGTCAACGGTCCGAGAAAAAGATAGGCACGACCAGCGAACTGAGCCACGGAACTGTTTGACGGATCCCCGACAATAAAATCGGTGAAGCCGTCATCGTTTACATCTCCCGCGGGTGCGACTTGCCAACCCAAGTCGACATCATTCCCGATCCCGCGGATGGTGACATCGGCAGGTGGATTGGTCTGCGCAGAAGCGCATGTAAGAGGAGAAATGATGGCGAAGAAAATTGCAAAATGCCGGTGAAGAAAATGCTTGGTAATATTCATCGTCTAATGCTCGTTGGGTTGTTTAAGTCGGAAAAGCGGTATCCCCCTTCTGACCTCAATAGCTGAACATTTGAATTGCCGTCGTGAGGTCGGGACCATTCACGAAACCGATCCTGCGATTCGGATTCAAAGTGATGTGGACCGGAAAAACATTATCGCCACCTTGAAAATTCAAGCCGTCGATCGACTCGACCAAATTTCCAGCGAGATCGAAAACGTGAATACTGCTGCCATTATCCAGTTGGCCATCGGAAAAGGGCTGGGCCACGAGGAATAGCTTATTCACCGGATCAAACTCGATGTCTCCACCGCTCGCGGTGGAAGTTTGCGGATTGTGTCCGGGTAAAAACACACTGACGCCCGTGAAGTCGTTCAGGTTATAGAACTGCACGGTGGAGTCGAACGAAGTATCGGTGCAAAGAACTTCGTCGTCCGAATCAATGGCGATGCCGTTGATGACGCCAAGGCCAAGACCGGTTCGTTTTACAAATGACCCTCCGGTTAAATCGACAAAGCCGATAAGGGGCGGAAGGATAAACGGAGATGGCTTATCATGACCCAGGATCGCTTTGTTTCGTATGGGATCGAAGGCAATGACAGGCGGCGCCTCCTGAGTGAAATCCGGATCGCTAATGTCGATGAGCGGCCCGAAAGTGTTCTCAGCAAGATTAGCGCTGAAGACAACTGGACTAACGTTTGCATCTACACTGAGGGCGTAGACCGCGGCATTCGATCTGCCATCGAGGCTTGGCTTAACTTGATTAACAATTTGTTTGGGACCGATCGGTGGCGTCCAGTGCCCATTCATCATGTTACCTGCAAGGGGATCGATGGTGAAAAAGGTTCGCCTGATATTAGAGAGACCCCTGACGTGTTCATGTTCCACCAAGCCGACCGAGCCCGCTATACCGAGAGCGATGAAGTCATCCTGCGATTCCGACTTGGCCAGGACCCGTATAATTTCACCCGTAACCTGGCTGAACGTCTCAACTCCCGCCGATATTGTGCCGTCAGGATTTGAGGCCGCTTCGCAAAGCAGACCTTCGGTACCGTTCGGGTCGATTTCGAAACCAAAGATCAATCCACCGAGTTTTCCATGAACGATGATGTCACTCGCTCCAGCGCTCGGGTTCGCTTGAAATCGGGGCTGTTCGGATGCGCGCGTCAGCGTTGCCACGAAAACAAACAGCACCATCAGCGCGATCGAAATAGATTGTTTCGTTAGGATTATGGGGGTGCGCAAGAGCGATTTCATTCCGTGATATTTTCGCCGGAACGTTTCCGCTCCAAATATGGAATTGTAACAAAATCGTTACGTCAGCCCAATTCATCGCCTTTTGCGAACGCCGCAAAGTACACCGAAGTCACAGATTGTGACCAAGCTTACAACCAATTGTCCTTTGCTCTGTGACATCGCGGGCAATAGAGTGGTTGTGTGGCTGATGACGATCGGTCCAAGAAAGGGCGGCATCGACATATCTGGCGCCGCGCTCTTATTGGGCTCGCGGTGTTTGTTGTGCTCCTGATCGTTTCTTATCGGCCAATTTTGCTGACCATAGCCCGGCAGATCGGGGTTTGGTACGCCAACAAAAATAACCTCAAGATCGATTTTCGTCTGGAAGGAAATCCTCTCAGCTATTTGACGCTTCGAAATGTTCATGGGGTGGCGACCGGGCCGTCGGCGATCGAATCAATCGACATCGAATCATTGTATGTCGATTACAGCTTGCTTGGCCTTTTGCGTCACGGAGCTTCGCACCTTTTGCAAGATATCGAATTACGCGGCGCGCAGGTGGCGCTGAATCCCGCAACCCCGCCGCCCGCCAAGCCGCACCCGAAACATAAACCAAGCCTGCCTTCCATCTTTCCGGAGCGGATTCGGCTGATGGACACAACGCTCATTGTTAGAGGGAGGCCGAACGATCTTCTTGTTGAACACGCTGACCTGGATTTAAATCCGCGTGCTTCAGGCGAGCTACGAATCGGAACACTGCAACTACCGTCAGGCGAGAGTTGGTCCAGAATTTCTGGGCAAACTTCCTACACGAACAAGAACTTCATCTTGCGCGATGTGGTTCTCAGCGATCAGGAAAACATCCGGTTTCTGAACATCGATGCGTCCCGCATCGATTCCAAAGCTCTCTCGGTCAAGCTCGATGCGCTCATCGGCGGCGGGAAATTGTCTGCCTCGGCGGCGTTGAGTGAAACTGCGTCTTCTCTGAACGCGACGGCTAATCTGGTTGGAGAGAAAATCGCGACGGCGTCGTTGAACAAATTCCTTTTGCTTCCGGAGAATTATTTTTCCGGCGAAATTGAGCGGTTGGCTCTGGATGGTACCGGCATCATCGACTCGCCGCGTACTTGGAATGGCGCGATGTCATTGCGGCTCAATAAAGCGCACATGCCGGGGGTGAATTTCGATAAGAGCACTGTTGAGATTTCGGCCGGGCAGGGAAAGGCGACATTGCACTCATTCGATATTGTTCAGAACCAGAATGAATTTCATCTGAACGGGACAATCGATTTGCCGGCGACCTTCGAAGATTTTGGCCGGACGCCGGCGAATCTACAAATTGCCGGCAAGGTACCTGATCTTGAGAGCCTGACTGTTGGGCTGACCGGCTCAATTCAGTTGAATGGCAAAATCGACATCGTTGATGAAAATGTGCAGGCAACACTTGGTGTCACAGCCGACGCGCTTGGTTTTCCCGATGGGATCATTGATAAGCTGAACGGCACTGTTCGCGCATCCAAAAAGGCAACGGTGGCCAACAGCAAAAGACCATGGTTCGCGGAGCTTCGCACTGCGATGGAATTCACCCTGACCGGCGTCCGGTACCGGGATTACATCGTCGATTCAGTGAACGGATCGATGAACGGAAGCAATGATATGCTCGGACTTGATGGGGTGACTCTCCGGCGTCATCAAAATGAGATAACGATCAGCGGCCGCTACCAGCTTCCGGAAAACCTGGACAATGCGACGTCACAACCCGTGCAGTTAGATGTTGCGTTAAATGCTTCCGAGATCGGCGATTTTTGGTCGAGCAATTCTCAGAACAAAATCAGTGGTCCGTTACAAATGACGGGGCACATCGAGCGGAAACAGGGAATCGTCGGCGGACAAATATCACTTTCAGGATCGAATCTGAAAATGCGAGACTTGGTTGTGCAACAAGTGAGTGTGCACTCATCGATCGCAAACAATGTGATCCATCTCAATGAGTGCAGCGCGGCTCTGAACAACACTGATTACGTCAACGCAACTGGAACGTTCAACTTGCAGCCGCCTCGGAATTACAGCGGGAAAGCATCCGCGAGCGTAACGAATTTGGCCATTTTGGAGCCACTTTTGCGCGCGGTCGGCAACCAGAATCAACTGGCGGGCTCGCTCCAATTGGATTGGGAGGGCAGCGGAAATGCGCAGGCGTTTAAAAATACAGGCAACCTCAAGCTCGTTCTGGAAAAAGCCCGCTACGGAGATCTGCAAGGGCTGCAGGCGAACGTTGACGGGTCCTATTCGCCTGACGGCCTTAATGTGCCGATCATCTTTTTGGCCACACCCAACATGAATTTCAATGCCGTCGCCCACACAACGGATCGCACGCTGGACATAGACAAGATCGAGCTGAATCAGCTGGCCGCCTCGCAACCACGGCGGGTTAGCCGCAGCGGCGCGGCGGGGCAACCCGCCATGCCGCAACAAGTCGCGAATTACGCATATGGATATCTCTCGCTTCCGTTTGCGTGGCGAAACTTTGGCACAAAATCCGAAGTGATTCCCGCTTCCGGCAAAGTGTCGGCGATAATGCGGTCTGAGAACCTTGATCTAAAGAGGCTGGCTCAAGATCTCGGAGTTAAATCAACTATCTCCGGTGTTCTGAACGCGGCGCTTGATGCCAGCGGAACAATCGCAGATTTGAAAGCGCGGCTCGTAGTGCAGGCACGAGACTTACGGAATGAGCAATGGCAAAAAATGGAACCAGCGAGTTTTGAATTGACCGCGCAGGTCGTGCAGGATCGGCTGACCGCTTCAGGCAAGCTGCAACAAACCCGGATTCAGCCGATGGAGATAGACGCCAGCATGCCGTTCGATTTGCAGAAGATTGTTAATAATCGAGGGTTTCCAGAGGACACACCAGTCACTGCAAAAGCTCTCGTTCCCAGGACGTCGGTAAATTTCATTCGGCAATTTGTGCCTGAGCTTCAGCAATTGGACGGCAATCTGGGTCTTGACGTGAATGTAAGCGGAACGCTTGGCCATCCGGTTTTCAGTGGAGCAGGGGACATGACGGTGAACGTCGCTCGTTTCACAAACGCGACTCTTCCCGCGCTGCGGAGTTTTGACGCTCGCCTTACTTTTCGGGACAACGCGCTCACTCTCGATCGTCTCGGAGGCGATTTGGCTGGTGGGCCATTTACTGTCAGCGGTCGAGTTACATTCGCCAAACTAACCGAACCGGTTCTCGATTTGAAATTGAGAGCTCAAAGCGTGCTGGTTGCGCGTAACGACACGCTCACTATACGTGCCGACGGCGACATCGGTATAACGGGTCCGCTTGCGTCCGCGACCGTAGCCGGCAATGTCGCGCTGACAGATAGTCATATTCTCAAGAACATCGAGCTAATTCCCATAGGTTTGCCCGGTCGGCCTCCGCCGCAGCCGCCCTCGGCGACTCCTGAATTGTCCGTGACCACAGCGCCGTTGCGCGATTGGAAATTTAATGTCGCAATTAAGACGAAAAATCCGGTGGAAATTCGCGGCAACCTAGCGAGTGGTGGAGCGACTGTCGATCTGAAATTGACCGGCACAGGTTTGCGTCCAGGACTCCAGGGTGTGGTTCAAATGCAAAACGTCGATGCGACATTGCCTTTCAGCCGCCTCGATGTTTCACAAGGTTTGCTCACCTTCGACCCGAGCGATTCGATGAATCCGAAAATTAGCCTTCAAGGCACCTCGGTTATCCGCGATTACACGGTCCGCGTTTATGTGTACGGAACCATCGAGTCGCCCCAGGCCATTTTCAGCAGCGAACCACCCCTGCCACAGGACGAAATCATCTCCCTGATCGCGACTGGCGCCACCAGACAAGAACTCTCAGGTACGAACGTTCTCGCCGGACGCGCCGCCATGCTGTTATTTCAGGAGCTGTACCGAAAGATTGTCAAGAAAGGTCAGCCGACCCAGAGCAACACGGTCTTTAATCGATTGGATTTAGATTTGGGAACGGTGGACCCACGCACTGGTCAACAGCAGGCCACAGTCCGATTTAAGATCGACGATCATCTTGTGCTCACTGGCGACGTTGGCGTTCGAGGTGATTTTCGAGGAAGATTAAAATATCTGATTCGATTTCGTTGAGATGCGACAAGCGCTCGTTTTCTGGGTTGGAACCGTCGCGTTTGCATTTGACGTCGCAGCGCAAGGCGCAGTGGATGTCGTGCGTCCCGAGCAACAGCAGAAAGCCGAGCGAGCAATCGCAAAGCAAAAGGAGAGACGCGCGAAGCAGACAAGCCTGATCGAATTTCGCGGCAACACGGCATTTAAAGAGAATGAACTGCGGACAGCTCTCAAGGAGGAGATCACGACGATACAGGATTTCGGGTTAAGTCCTGCCCGCGCCGATGATCTCGCCTTTTTTCTTGAGGTTTTTTATCGAAAACATGGATACGCAAAAGTGGATGTGCGTTACGTGATCGAATCGTCCGAGAGCTTGCGTTTGGACATCACCGAGGGCCCGCAATTCATTGTACGTACTGTGACGTTCGAAGGGAACGCGCATGAGTCTGCTGACAAACTATTCGATTATGTGATTGGACCGACTCGCGAGCGCTATTCGGCTCTTCAGAAACAGTATCCTTTCGTGGCTGCCGACCTGGAGGAAGGTGCGCGTCTCGTGCAGCGCTTTTATCTGGCTGAAGGTTTTTTGAATGTGGTCGTCGATCAGCCGCGTTCTGATTTTCAAAATCAAAGCAACCAGGTGGACGTGATCGTCAGAATTCACGAAGGCCATCAGTATTTCTTCGGAAGAACCTCCTTTATCGGACAAACCGCTTACGGCCCGGATGTACTTCGTGCCCAAGTATCCGATTTGCTTCAGCAGCCGTATACCGATGTCCGCGTACAGGATATTCCACGTCGTCTTCAGGAGTATTTCAAAAGGCGCGGCTATTACGATGTGAGGGTGGAGGCCAATGGCGCCCCCGATGAAGCTGTGAACGGGCGCGTACCAGTCGAAGTTTCGATCTCAACGGGGCCAGTTTACCATTTCGACGGTGCAACAGTGAACGGCTTGCAGCGGCTGAATCCCAGTTTTGTCACCAAGCGATTCACAACATTGCATGGGAAAATCTATAGTCCCGATGTTCTCGATGCGCGATTTCGCACTCTGATGAAGACGGGCCTTTTCAATGTGTTGCAAATCAAGCCGGTGCCTGTGGATGGAAATCTATTGCGACTCGAAATTTCAGCCGAAGAAGCGAAAAGCAAGGAATTAGGTTTTTGGGGTGGATTCGACACGTACGAAGGTGCCCTCGCTGGCGTACAGGTCGGCGATCGCGACCTGTTCGGCACAGGTCGTGCCGGATCGGCAACGATCGAGGTCTCACAACGCAGCTATCGCGGCGAAATTCTGTACGAGGATCCTTTTTTCTTCGACACGAACATTTTTTTCCGGGCGCGAGCGAGCGCCTTTACTTTTGATTACGATGGCTACTCGAAATTTGAATTGGGCGGACACTTCGATTTTACCAAACAAATTACCAAACACGACGAGCTTGGTTTGGCTATCGCCATTCGGCATGTAAAAATCACAGACTCCGAGATCAGGCCGACATTCCTGCTGGGTCCCACGACGAATTACCTTGTAAATACGGTTGGCCTAACGAACACACTGGATATGCGCGAGAGTCCAAATGTAACGCCCCGTGGTTTCTTGATCAATAATACCGTGGATTTGGCGTCGAGCGCATTGGGCAGCGATATTGAGTTTATCCGGAGCACAATGCGGGTCGGTTACTATCTTCCGCTTGGACCGACGGCTGTTTCGCCGGCCGTCATCGGCGTTGAGCGGTCCGGCACGCCGTTGCAGCATTGGTTTCGCCAGTCGTCGATCGCATTTGGCGCGCGCGCCGGGGTTATTCATTCGCTGACGAGCAGTGCTTCAGACGAAGCTACTGCACTCCCGATCGACGAACGTTTTTTTATCGGTGGCGCCACAACAGTGCGCAGTTTTGGTGAGCGAGATCTGGGCCCGCATGATAATCACGGACATCCTGTCGGCGGCGAATTCTATACTGTGTTCAATGTGGAATATACTTTCCCGATTTTTGGTGAATTGCAGGGCGCGATCTTCACCGACGCGGGCAATCTTTTGCCGAGTTCGGAAGACGTCGGCCTGAACGACATGCGGTACGCAATCGGCGCGGGTTTGCGTTACAAGTTGCCGGTCGGTCCGCTTCGCCTCGATTACGGTGTGAACCCAGATCCGCGGGATGGAGAAGACTTCGGCGCATTCCATTTTAGTTTTGGTTTTGCATTTTGAGCTGTTTATCACGTGAACATGCGGATGCAGATTTCAGGGGAGCGCAGGTTGTCAGCCTGCCGCGGCCCTGTGTTGCATAGAGATGCGGATTTTTTGACCCAGAGTTGCACATGATTTCACAACCAATGGGCGAGATGCCGCCGCCAAAATTTCGCAAGCAGCTCCACGACCTCGTGGATTGGATCGCAGATTTCCGTGAAAAAATGGAACGACTGCCTGTGGCGCCTAACGAGAAGCCTGGCGCCGTTCGCGCAAAGCTGCCTGATTGCGGCCCCGAGGAAGCCGAACCGTTCGAGAAAATTCTCAGCGACGTAGATCGTACCGTTGTTCCTGGCATGGTGCATTGGAGCCATCCCATGTTTCTCGGTTATTTCGGCTGGACAGCTACCCCGCCTGGTATTCTTGGCGAAATTCTGAGCGCGCCGCTAAACGTGAACGCGATGACGTGGCGCACGTGTCCCGCTGCCACCGAGCTTGAAACAGTTGTGGTCGGCTGGCTGCACCGATGGCTCAGCCTTAATAACAAATTTGACGGCGTGGTTTACGACACCGCTTCAGTCGGAATCATGCACGCGCTCGCAGTTGCGCGGGAAGAAGCTGCGCCATCTACAAGAAAACTGGGGTTAGCCGGTCGCGACCTCCCACGGTTTCGCATTTACACGTCCGACCAAGCGCATAGCTCTGCTGAGAAGGCCGCCATTGCTCTCGGAATCGGCGAGGAAAACGTGGTCCGCGTCCTGAGCGATGATCTATTTCGCATGGATGCCGGATCGTTAGGCGAAAACATTGTCCAGGATCGAAGCAGAGGTTTTCAGCCGATGGCGGTCGTGGCTACCGTGGGGACGACATCGACTGCGAGCGTTGACCCCGTTCCCGACATCGCAAATGTTTGCCGAAGAGAAAACATGTGGCTGCATGTTGATGCGGCTTACGGCGGCGGGTTCGCTATGCTGCCGGAGTACGAATGGATAAGGAATGGCTGGGAGTTGGCTGATTCCATCGTCATCAATCCGCATAAGACAATCTTTGTGCCGCTCGATTTCAGCGTGTTGTACATGCGCGATCTCAACCGGTTGCGTCGTGTGTTTGCGCTTGTGCCGGAATACCTGCGCGGCGACACCGTCGAAGCGGAAAAAAATTACATGGATTACGGCATTCAGCTTGGCCGACGGTTCCGTGCGCTCAAAGCATGGGTGATCTGGCGCTCGTTGGGCCGATTGGGAATCGTTGTACGTCTGCGCGAGCAAATCCGTCTGGCTAACCTGCTGGCCTGTTGGATCAAAAACGACGAACATTTTGAGCTATCCGCGCCGGTGAGCATGGGTGTAGTCTGTTTCCGATGGGTAGGGTCAGCCAGCTGCGCCAACCGGACGCCGAACCGTGTCATCCCTGCCAGCGAAGAGAAGCTGGACAGACTCAATAGTGAAGTCGTGGAGCGGATCAACGCGAGCGGACGCGCTTATCTGACGCAGACGAAGTTGCGCGGTCGAACAGTGATGCGAATCGGCCTCGGCAATGTGCTGACGACTGAACAACATTTGCAGAAAGCATGGGAGATCGTTCGGGAAACCGCGACAAAAGTGTAGCCGCTCGACCGTGCGAATCATGGCTATGAGCGCGCGTTTCGGTCAATCCGCTTACAGAGTGCTAGAAATTTGCGGCTGAGGATGGTCGCAGGTAATTTTGCTCCGCTATGATGAAGTTACTGCGCAGGCATAAGGACTGGCTGATGATCGTGATCGCCATTCTCGCCATTCCGTTCGTTTTCTATTTTGTCCAGCGGCCGGATT
>DASTMV010000114.1:0-5147 GCA_035713885.1 Candidatus Udaeobacter sp.
GTGCCGGTCCAAGCCTGAAATTCAGTAAGAAAACGCGCCCGAAGAGATTCGAACTCCTAACCTTCTGATCCGTAGTCAGATGCTCTATCCAGTTGAGCTACGGGCGCCCGAGGGAGGAAATCAATTTGCGGAGGAAGGGGCAGATGGTCAAATAATCCCGATAAAACTTACGACCATTTCCAGGATTCGAATCGATTACGTCACGCAGGGTTATCGAGATGTCCTCGCGAACAATATCCATCCTGCAGTTCAAATTGACCGAGCCGGAGTCTTCCGGACACAGGTCCCAAAGAATTAACTCCGTCTGTTTTTTCGCGAAACAGCGCAACCGGAGAAGACTATTATGATCAAAGATAGCTCGAATCGTCCTAACCTCGACCACACTATCACCCGCCGAAGATTTCTCGGCACAACCGGCCTCGGTAGCGCAGCACTCCTAACTGGGGGCCTGACTTCATTCCTTCAACGCTCTGCTTCTGCGAGCGGGTTTGATTTTCTTGAAAAAAGCATTCCTCAACTTCAGGCCGCAATGGCTTCCGGCGAGGTGAGCAGTAAGGAATTGGTGAGGAATTACCTGCAACGCATCAACTCGTTAAACGGGTTGCTTCATTCGGTAATTGAAACCAATCCAGATGCCACATTCATTGCCGAATTTCTCGACCGCGAACGGCGCAGGGGAGTCGTCCGTGGTCCGCTTCACGGCATTCCGATCTTGGTGAAGGACAACATCGCGACCGACGACCGAATGCAAACTACCGCGGGGTCGCTCGCGCTGGTCGGCAGCCAGGTACCTTCTGATGCTCCAATCATTCGACAGCTTCGCGACGCTGGCGCCGTGATTCTTGGCAAGGCGAACTTGGGTGAATGGGCCAACTTCCGCGGAAACGACAACATCTATCCTCTTGCTGTCGGTTGGAGCGCGCGCGGCGGCAATACGATTAATCCCTACGTATTGAACTATACCTCGTGGGGATCCAGTGCGGGTTCGGCCAATGGAGTTGCCGCAGATCTATGCGCGGCAGCCATTGGGACCGAGACGGACGGATCAATCACAGGTCCCTCGGCTGTTGAAAATATCGTTGGCTTAAAGCCGACACTTGGACTCGTCTCGCAGGACGGGATTATACCAATCTCCCATCAGCAAGACTCAGCAGGACCGATGGGGCGAAGCGTTACAGACGTGGCGATCTTACTAGGTGCGCTGCAGTCACCATTTGGCGAAGTAGCTGGCCATCAGGTACCGAATGACTATACGCAGTTTCTTCAGCGCGGCTCGCTTCAGGGTGCGCGAATCGGACGTGACGTTCGATTTTTCGATTACAGTTATTACGGGAGTGGCCTGCCAGGGGACGAACAATCGGTGGCATTTGCTAACCAGGCCCTTGAGGTGATGGAGAGCCTCGGTGCGACGATTGTGGACACCGACACAGGCGATGTGTTCGCGTATACGGATGATGAGTTTACCGCTTTGTTGTACGAATTTAAGGTACAAATTGCTCAGTATCTTGTTACTCTTACGAACACCAACAAGCGCAGTTTGGCTGACCTGATTGCATTCAACGAAGCGCATTGTGAGCAGGAGCTGGTCTACTATGGCCAGGAGGTTTTCGAATCATCGCAAGAGACGATGGGTTATCCCCACAATCCCGAATACATTGCAGCGCGAACACATGCCCAGAGTACCGCACGTAATGGCATTGATAATGCCCTCCTTGCCGATAATCTCGACGCAATCGTCGCGCCGCACCTGACGAACTCGACCGGGCCCGCGGTATCCGGCTATCCAAACTTATCGCTGCCGGTCGGAATTCGTGATTCGGGCAAGCCAGTCGGAATGCTCATGTACAGTACGTTCCTGCGTGAACCGCAATTGCTTGGATTCGCTTACGATTTGGAGCAGGAATTGAATGTCCGAAGACAGCCACAATTTCTCGGATTTGTGATACCACTGCCGAACGCCGGACTTTGCGACCAGCCAAGGCAGCCTCAGGTCTTCACTGGTAGAAATTACCTGAAGTACAAAGGCATCTTCTAAGATCAGAGTTCTTCGAGCTTGAGTGCGCGAGCGGAATGACGATTCTCCCCGCGTGACAATTTTTCTTGGCTGCGGGTTTGCGGCGAAATACCGCGAAGGCGGCGGAAATTTTTCGGTGCCACTGCAATGGATTTTTGGGTTACGGCGACTAAAGCTGGATGCGATCTGGCTGGAGTTGTTGCAGGCCTCGGATGATTCCTCGGCTGATCGATCAAAGATCGAGAGCTTCCAGAGGCAATTGCGGGAGCATGAATTATCCGGCCGATATTGCTTGCTGTATCAAAGGCCAACAGCCGACGCGCATGACCTGGATGCAATGGTTTGCATTGGGATGTCGAAGCGTGAGCTGCTTGCCCGCCTCGCCGGGCCGAATGTTCTTCTCAATCTAGCGTATTCCATTCATCCGCCGCTCCTACTGAAATTTGAGCGGCGTATTTTCTGCGATCTCGATCCAAGCGAAATCTTCTATTGGATGACTAGAATGGAGGTAGGCCAGTCCTACCATCACGAATTCTGGACGATTGGCCTCAATGTTCACGCAGACGATTGTCGGCTGCCGAAACCTGTGGTGGCAGCCGTGCCGTCTGCGAAGGCGACACGTCTGCCGCTACAGAAGCTTAAGTGGAAAACATTTTATCCGTTAGTGGACACGAAATTCTTTCAGCGAAAACCGCGACCCCGCACGCCAAAGTTCACAACGGTCGGACAATGGTATTGGGGAGGCGCTGTCGAGATCGCTGGTGAGTTTCCCGATCTATCCAAAAAATTTGCGTTCGCACCTTACTTGAGTCTGCCAGCGCGTATTCCACAGGCCCAGTTCGAACTGGCGATGAACATCGCTGCCGACGATCCGGAACGCGATCGAGTACGCCGGCTCGGCTGGAAAATTGTCGATCCGCACCGGGTCGCGCGTACGGCTCGGGCTTACCGCCGCTATCTCGCTGGCGCGCTCGCTGAGTTCACAGCAATCAAGGGGGTTGACGTGGCGTGGCGTACCGGGTGGATCAGCGATCGGGCTGCTGCTTTTCTCGCGTTGGGTCGTCCAGTGGTTACTGAAGACACCGCCGCCAAATGTTACCTGCCAGAAAAAAGTGGATTTTACTTTATTCGATCTGCCGCCGAGGCAGAGGCCGCCATCCGCGAAGTGCTACGCGATTGGTCCCGCCTGTCGAAGCAAGCGCGCCAGTGTGCGTTAGAGGTGTTCGATGCAGCTAAAAACGTTCGCAGACTACTCGCTTTTTAAGCGCTCGATTTCGCGTTGCAAAACGATTTTCGGGTGATACTCGTTGTCCCGTTATGGCTGACTTGATCAAACAGAGCGAGCTCAAGGATCGCATGAAAAAGATCCCGGAATGGGAATTAGAGAAAAACCGGATCGAGCGCACTTTCGAATTCGATGATTTTGTCGATGCGATCGATTTTGTGGACAGGGTGGCCGAGGTGGCTGAGGAAGAGGAACATCATCCCGACATCGACATTCGTTACAACAAAGTCCGTCTGGCGGTCTCAACCCACAGCAAGGGCGGTTTGACGGAGCTTGATTTTAATCTCGCCGAGCGAATCGACACCTTGGAGGAATAGAAGGGTAGGGACGGCACGCTGCATCTCTAGCTGGCGTGGCGTGCCGACTCTATCGCGGCTTCGGCAAACGACCCTCGTCGGCGTCGATAAATTGGAATGATGTCTGAATGTCGGATCTTTCAGTCATTCCTGCCTCCGATTTCCGACGGTTCAAGATTGGCGAGACTTCGTCATTCCAGCCGCGTTTGCGCATGAATTCATTCCAGACGTAAACCTCGTCTTCGCATGGTTGGCGTCCGGTCGTGAAGCACCATTCAAGTATCTGTTCGTCCGTGCCGCCTTTCTTTACGCGCTCTACCAGCCGATCGTATTCGATGCGGAGAAACTTCACGCATTTTTCATCGAAGCCCTTTCCCAGATTGGCATGATAATCTGACGGCAATTCGCCTTGGTGTCGGAGCCGGATTTTGTCCAGCATTCGCCCGAAATAAAAAAGGCCACCGACTTTCTCTGACGGACTGCGCATCCCAGGCACGCAAAGAAGTTTGAGCATTCTGTCGCAGCGTTCAAGTGCGCGAAGGAATCCCATCAGAGTGTTGGGAACCTTGGAGGCGGAGGGCAGTCTGCCACCGCTGATTCAGCTTTAACTGTTGCTCAGTGTGAGCAATTGCGCGTGAATGTACTCCTGCATTCTGATCATGAAAGCCCGCTATTTCGAAGATTTGAAAGTCGGCGATCGGTTTAAATCGGAACCGCTCAGAGTGACGGAGAAGAAACTCATTAATTTTGCTCACCAGTTTGATCCGCAGATGTTTCATCTCAGCCGGAAAGCCGCAGAGCGAACGATTTTCAAAGGCCTCACTGCCAGCGGTTGGCACACCGCAGCGTTAACCATGCGATTGTTTGTGCAAACACTGAACTTCGCTAGGGGCGCAGTCGGTTTGGGCGTGGACAACCTGCGCTGGCCAAATGCGGTGCGACCCGGCGACATGCTTACCGTTGAGACAAAGATTTTGGGCCTGCGTCCGTCGCGCTCCCGGCCTCAGTACGGCATCATTCGCCTGCGCAACATCACCACGAATCAGCGCGACGAGGTTGTGCAAAGGATGCTCGCCAGCGCAATGGTGCGAAGGCGCGGCGGTCGAGGTAAAAGCAAATGAATCACTGCTATAATGGAAAAGTGTCAGTCTAGAGTTGCAAAAGTAACCGAGGCGCAAAGCAATGGACGATTTTCAAAAGCGAGCCGACGACCAAGCTTGGGACAAAAAACAGGATCGCTGGATCTCGGACGCGAATCGCCAAATCGAGGGTGGACTAAATGGCGAAGCGCTTGCGGCGCTACACGGCTTGCACATTTCTTCGGATGATCAGCTGCCATACGATTTCGACGAAACGAGCGAGACGGACGATCAAGAAACGCTCCGCAGGAAAATCATCATTCGACTGGTTCAAATCGGCGATACAATTTCGAGCAATCGTGATGTGCCCGATGACGTGAGGCAAAAGTGGACAGGCATTTTGCAGAGATGCTATCCCGGCGACGCGAACAGCCTGACCCTGCTGCGCAATCTGAGACGAGATGTCGATGGAT
>DASTMV010000115.1:0-5878 GCA_035713885.1 Candidatus Udaeobacter sp.
AGGCGGCTTCGCATCAGCGAGAAAAACTCCTGCGTGTAGAGATTGACAGCGCCGGTTACTTTCGGCGGGGGCGGCTCTCCGGAGATGATATCGTATTGCTGCGGGCTGGCTTGGAGGAAAAAACGTCCATCCTGAACAATCGAGCGAACACGGGGATCCTGCAGCGGATTCGAGTAATTGATTCCGGAATAGGAATCTGCAAGGGCCAAGACTTCCTTTGAAACGTCCACCACGTCGATTCGTTCCAAGCTTGATTCGCGAGTGAAGGCATCCGCTGTGACACCGCATCCATAACAAAGAAGCAGCACATCTTTGGCTGCCGGGTTAAAAGCGAGCGGTAGATAAGCGAATAGCCGCATGTACCGCTGGTTGCGGGGATTGGTGGCCGACATTGAGAACGCGTCACTGAGCAGCCTGTAATAGTACGGCTCGCCGAAAAGATCTCGGCGCAGCAACTGCCACGTGCCTGATGTTCCCTCGACCCGTTTCACTACGTGCGCCAGCACGTGACCCTGGTCATCGGTTTCGTGTGGGCGGCTCGCATGTTCAAAATGTTTTTCGGCGCGTCGGTACGGAAACATCGCCACGATGAGAATCAGCACGACCCAGAGGCCTACGACCATTATTGAACCCGGCGTAAATCTTGGAGTGCGCGGAGACGTGTGTGGGTTCAAAGCGCCCACACGTCGCCCCACTCTGAGTCCTCCTGTCCCCAGGACGCTGAACAGGGCGTAACCGGCGGCGCACAGAATGAGACTGGACTGGTAACCGACAAAAGGCAGAAGGATGAAGCTCGCAACGAGTGGACCGATCGCCGCTCCAGTCGTATTAACCAGCGCCGCAATACCTGTGCTATTCATTCGGTCCCCCACACTCGCCTGAATCGCGGTCGCGATGCAGGGAAACAGAAGTCCCGACAGAAACGCAACGGGAAACATCAACGCAAGACAAAGAAGCATCGCCTGCCACCAACGAAGGTCGAATATGCCGGTTGGCGTTTGCATAAATTCACCCGGAAAACAGAGATACGAAACAAGGACCGAAATTGCGGCAGCCAGCAAAAGAATTGGAAGAATTTGATTCGGACCGCTGGACGAGCGAAAGAGCACACCGGCCACAACTGCGCCGGCTCCAATTCCTGCCAACGCGACCGCGAGCATTATGGCAAAAGCGGTCGGCGAAGACGGTATGTACAGCCGAAGGAATCGAAACCAAATCACCTCCAGCGCGAGAAAAATCAATCCGGTTCCAAAACTGACAAAAAGCAGTCGCCACGGCGGTTGATAACGGAGACCGAAACGCAATGGCAGAAACGACCGGTGTTTCGTTTGCGACTGAGGCGCACTGGACATCGCTCCTCTTCGGGCAAGTAGAATGGCAGCGATCGCAGCCGCGCAAAGCATAAAGGCTGCTGCTAAACTTGTGCCGTACAGTCCAAATGCGCGAATCAGATAGGCTTCGCTCAATATGGCGCCGGCCATCGCGCCGAGCGCGTTTGAGCCGTAAAGAAAACCGATCGCGGCGCTAAATCGGGTTTGCTCCAAGAGTTGGTCCTCAATGAGTACTGGCAACGTTAAACCCATTGCGGTCGTCGGGACGAGCAAGATCAAGAAGGAAACGACAAAACGCAGCCCAAGAAGCGTGGGCTGATAGTTCCATAGCAATTGCCACAGAGGCCGCATTAATTCGCCCAGCATGGGCAGACTGAAAACAATTGTGCAGCCGAAAAATGCGACCATGAGCTCCAGCGCGGCGTAAAAATTCAAAGGACGCCATCGCTGGATTCTAGATGAAGCAGCGAGCACGTTTCCCAGAGCCAGCCCGGTCATAAAACTGGACAAAATGAGCGCCGCAGCCCAGATCGAGTTCCCAAATGTCAAGCCGCTTAATCGCAGCCAGAGCGTTTCGAAAATGAGCGCGCCGGTGCCAGAGAGGAAAAGGATTCCGTAGAGAACTAGAACACGTGCACTCTGTGAGCTTCTTGTCGGTGAGGCATATGCCGTCTCCTTGAATTTGTGCGAACCCGTTAGCATCACGCAGCTTAATGTTCAGTATTTACCGCGCTGGCAACTGCAACAAAAAAAAGGACCGACGATAATACCTCGCTTCGACGCACACAAAAGTCGTATCTGTGCAGGAGATGACGACAAATGTCAGGCTCCAATAGAGGGGTCAATTGTTGCTCCAACGATCAAGACAGCGATGGATCCTGCAGGCTTATTGCAACGGTCCCTAGACTAATATCCAACGCTCAACATCAAATTATCCGTAAGCTGTTAAATTGTAGAACTGTTCAACCGGAACATCAACGTGATGATATAACCGTTTAACGAATCAGTTTCATACGCACATGTTCACCGGACTAATCGAAGAAGTCGGCAGGGTTGTAGCGACAGATGCGAGTGATCGCCGCACGCGATGCCAGATCGTTGCACCACGCATGGCCAGGCAGGGGAAAATTGGGGAAAGCATCGCCCTAAATGGTTGCTGCCTGACGCTTGCTTCCCGTCGCTCGGATCGGATGAGCTTTGATCTGCTCCAGGAAACACTCGCCCGCACCAATCTGAAAAATTTGCGACAGGACAGCCGTGTAAATCTGGAGCGGGCTTTGCGCGCAGATTCGCGCCTTGGCGGTCATTTCGTTCAAGGGCACGTCGACTGCGTTTCGCACATCATTGGGCTCGACAGGAAAAGTGCAGACTTTCGCTTGGAAATCGAATTGCCTGCCGAATTGGCACATTATGTCGTTTCCAAAGGCTCAATCGCGGTCAACGGAATCAGTCTCACCGTTGCCGAGGTTCTTCCGAGAAGCTTCGTTGCATGGATCATCCCTTACACGAAGCGCCACACGAACCTTGATCGCGCAAAGACCGGCGATCGTGTCAATCTCGAGTTCGACCTCCTCGCCAAGTACGTTGAGGCAATGGTGCGCCGCTCCTGATTGGAAGATGAGGAGGGATCGCTCGACCAGACGGCCAGCCCGTATCGTTGGCGTGATTGCGTCGCGTGCCGATTTTGATCGCGCGTTGCGAATGCGTCGACCGCCGGATCTGTTTGAGCTCCGCCTCGATTGCATGGCTGGTATAGCCGACCGACTGCAACCTTTATTCTCCAAGTTACGCGCGCCTCTAATCATCACAGCGCGACACCCCAAGGAAGGAGGGGCCGGAAAACTCTCAATGCGGCAACGGCGCGACTTGCTGACGCGATTTCTAAATCACGCCGACTATCTCGATGTCGAACTGCGATCCGCCTCGGAACTACGATCCTTGCTCGCGGCTGCTGAAAGCAAAAAAAAACGGCGGATAATTTCATTTCACGATTTGAAATGCACACCAAGCACACGGTTGCTCACGATGAAAGCGCGTCAGGCGAAAGCGCATGGCGCTGACGTTTTCAAAGTCGCAACGCGAATCAACACTCCGGTGGAACTCGGACAATTACTCGAATTCGTGACATATAATCGCACCCGTATTCCCCTTGCCGTAATGGGGATCGGGAGGCTCGGCGCTCTTTCGCGCGTTCTATTGGCGCGCGCAGGCTCGGTCCTGATTTATGCATCGCTGTCTGCAACGGTAACTGAGGGCCAACTCTCTGTAGAGGAGCTTCGAGCACTGGGAATCGGCCGAATGACAACACTTTGCTGAGACGAAGGATACAATCCTCGACTGATAGACGCATGTCTCGAGGTTCGCCGTTCGTCTAGTTCGAACTCCGTCATTCGGGATTTATCATTGCTTTGTCAGGGCGCTTTTTTCCTGACGATAATGCGTATTATCTTATGGGGAGCTGTAAATAATGTCGGGATCCGTTACTTTGCCAAAACACCTTCCGGTCATGCCCCTGCCGGGCACCGTGCTTTTTCCCCACGCACTGCTACCGCTTTACATTTTCGAGCCGAGATATCGCATGATGCTGACCCACGCTCTCCAACAGCATCGCATGTTTTGCGTGACGTTAGTCAAACCGAGCTGTCCGGATTGGCATGCGGCTGAGGATTTTTTTCACTGTGCAACCGCTGGGTTGATTCGGGCGTGTGTGGAACGGGGCGACGGCACATCGAATTTGATTCTCCAAGGCCTGCAGCGCGTGCACTTCACCGGTTTCAAACAGGAAGAACCATTTCCGATCGCCAGAATAGACGTCGTCGAATCACACGACCCGACAACGGTCGAAACCGAAGCACTCGGCGCAAAAGTAATCGAATTGTACGCCAGCCTAAGGCACGATCGCCGCCAGCTGCCTCCAAAGTTGGATCGGTATCTTTCCGACCTCCGTGATCTGGAAATGCTGGCTGACCTGATGGGTTCGACGTTCGTAAACGATCCGTTGCGCCGGCAACAGTTGCTCGACGAACGCTCAATCAATCAGCGTCTCCGCTTGCTCATAAAATACTTGCGTGACGAAATCGGTAACGCCGCAGCATAGGCTTCATTACCTGATCAAATTGGCGGCGATGGCCCGACCAAAGCGCCTCGATCGGTAATGCGCGCGTATTCCTCCATCAAATATCGGTCCGTCATTCCTGCAACATAATCACAGACGATGCGATGCAGGCTTTCGGTTTCAGTTCGTCGCACCACGGTCTCCCTGAACCGATCCGGATTGGAGATATAAAACTGAAACAGGCGCCGCAGCATCTCGCACGCGCGCCGATTCAATTTCGAGACTTGCGGATGATAGTAGACATTTTGATATAGAAATTTCCGGAGCGCGTGATTCGCTTCGGCCAATTCATTGCTGTATCGAATCAGTGGCGCACGCTGCCGACGCACCTCATCCGCGCCTTGCACGCCTGATTCGGCGATGAATTTGGCACTGTTCGAGACCAAGTCGTGTACTTCGTTATCGATGATGTCGCGAATGATCAGCTTATGCAGGTTCGGCTCTCCCACGGCAGTGTAACGGGCGCGCACTGCACGATGACTATTACGCCATACAGCGTTGTCTTCCAATTGCGCGAAGCCCAAGATTTCAAAGTCGATCGCATCATCGAGATCATGACTGTAATACGTGATTTCATCCGCACGGTCTGCAACTTGTGCTTCAAGCGAGGGAAAATTGTATGTCTCGGCTGCCGGCGGCGGAAATTCGTACGTACGCTCATGTTTCCGCAGTCCCTCGCCCACTTCGAACGTCAGGTTTAAGCCCGGAAAATCCGGATACGGCGTCTCGAGCAACTCTACGACGCGCACGCTCTGACGATTGTGGTCGAACCCGCCGTGATTTTGCATGCATTCCGCCAGCATCTCCTCGCCGGAATGCCCAAAAGGTGAATGCCCCAGATCATGGGCGAGAGCGATCGCTTCCGCAAGGTCTTCGTTCAGTCGTAAGGCGCGCGCAATGGTGCGGCTGATCGACGCTACTTCGATGGAATGGGTCAGGCGCGTGCGCAGATGGTCGCCGGTCCCGTTGAGAAAAACCTGGGTCTTGTATTCCATCCGGCGAAACGCACGTGAATGGATAATACGCGCCCGATCGCGCTGAAACTCAGTGCGGTAGGCGTGGCTCGGCTCGGGATATTTGCGGCCGCGCGATTCACCGGACTTTTGCGCGAACGCCGCCAGGATTGTGCGTTCCCCCGTCTCCATTTCATCACGCGTCTTCCATCCTGCGCTCATATATTCATTCTAACGGAGACCAATGATTTCGGCTATCTCCGCTGGAAAGGCGTTTCTAAACACTTGTCGCACCGAGGGCCATCACTGCTCATCGTGACGACAAAACCTTATCGTCTCCGCGATAGCCCAGAAGGCGGTCACCAGACCGGCGCCGCGGCGGACCAGGACCGCTGGCTTCTTCTGAATCTGCTTCTCATTTGCGCATCACAGTGTTTTTATTCAAGAGATGAAAAAATCGAAAAAGAACTCCGATTCCG
>DASTMV010000116.1:0-12150 GCA_035713885.1 Candidatus Udaeobacter sp.
GACCGTGAAGGACTCCTGAGGCGTCTATATAATATCCTACCGTCAACTTTTTGTTATTATTCATCTCGTAAGCAAGGGTGCCGGCAGCACCGGGGACGCTATACGACGTTATTGTTCCGCCACGGTCGATGAACGCCTGAATTTGGAGCATGTGCAGTTGAAAAGAGATCGGCTGGACGAACGAGATTTTAAAATAAAAATTGTCACCGACGACAACGACTCATGAAGGGTAATCGGGACCACGATGACCAAGCCCTAATCGTTTCGAAGGAACTGGCAGCCAGAGGGCAGCTTCAGACTGCCATTTTGCTCTGGTTTCATTACGCGGATCCGCCTTCCATTCATACATTGGCCGAGGCACAAGGAATTCTTCAGGATGTTGCGGGAAAGTACCACAAACACCCGCATATGAGGGAATGGATAAAAAATTTTCCTGCTGAGGTGCGACGGAAGCTCCGTGATCCGCAAAACTATTTTAAGCACGCTGACCGCGACCAGCACAAAATCCGGGCTTATCAGCCTTACATTGGCACGTTGCTGATCGCTGATGCAGCTCTTCTGCATCAAGACCTCTACGGACTCACATTGTTAATTCGCGCATTCACGATTCGCCTCAGTTTTGAGAGGCCGGACATTTTTCAGCCTCATGAATTGACGGCACAAATTACGCAGGGAATTCGTCTTGACGACCTTGGCGGTCTCGATCGACCAGCGTTTTTTAAGGTCATTTTGAGTCGCCTGGCATCTGTTGGCGCGAACTGATCTTCGCGATGTTCTTGATTCGACAGCGGGCGGCTAACGACCTGGATTTGCGAAAAATTTGTTAATCACTAGCGGTGCACTTGTTCGGCGAGTGACGCCTAGTTTGCGATTACTAGGTTGACGGTTGATACCCCTAACGTCCCGGCCTATTTGTCCATTTTGGGGCGTCGCTATCTAGTAAGACGGTATCAACCCATTTTGGACATTAGCTTTTTGGCCGGACAGCTTGACACCCGGCCGCGATTCACTTTTGCGATTCGTAACTGCCTAACAACCGCTTAATTCCGCGTTATTCCGGCTCTTTCCGCTTATTTGCTATTTTTGGACAATTAGCCGGCGAACTTACAATTAGTTCGCTGAAAGTGGTGCTCGGGGCGGGACTTGAACCCGCAAGCCTTTCGGCATACGCCCCTCAAACGTACGTGTCTGCCAATTCCACCACCCGAGCATCCGAGAGTGAGAAACTTTCCGCAGACGTGAGCGACTGGCAAGTGCTGCTTCTGTCTGTTACCGCAGAATGAAATATCACCGATTTACGGTTAGTTTGATCACTCGACTTGGCACAGCTACGGCCTGCAGGCGAGCACGACCATGAGTATGACAGACGAAAAGGACTGGATCAAAATAGATTTGCACATTCACACTCTCGATGATCCCAAGGACGCCGTGGATTTTTCTGCGCATCAATTGCTGGAACGCGCGCAGTTGCTCGGATTCCGCGTCCTGGCGATTACTCTTCACGACGCAGTGTTCAATCGGAAGGAAGTATTCGCAGATGCGGCTGAACTAGGCATTCTACTCATTCCCGCGGCCGAAGTGCGCTTGCTCGGCGCGGATGTGATTGTGTTGAATGTAACCCCGGACGAAATTACGCAGCTAAAGAACTTCGATGACCTGCGCTCGCTGCGCACGCGACGCGGCGACTCTATTTTCACAATCGTGCCACACCCGTTTTACATCTTTGGCGGCTCAATCGGCTCGCGGCTTCTGGCGGAAATCGATTGTTTCGACGCGGTCGAATATTGCCATTTCCACTTTGGGCCTGTGAATCCAAATCGACGCGCAAAAAGAGTGGCGTCACGATTTGGCAAACCGTTAATCGCGACTTCTGATGCGCATCGCCTGCATGCCTTTGGGCGCCATTACACGACCATGCCGATGCCTCCTGCGCTTACGATAGAGAACGTCTTTGCGGGAATGCGCGGAGGGCCGTTGGGCCTAACGAGTCCTCCTTCGAGTTTTAGCGATTTTGTGAGGGCGATGTATTTTGTTTTTCTTGCGCATCCATTTCGGGTCCGCCGAAAGCTCGCTAAGAAGTAAACGCTCCTTACCGTCGGGTCCCGAGGTGTCCCTAATGCGAAGGTGACTCCCGCTCAAGATCGTAAATCGCGCCCCAATCACCGGATGCTACGAGGAACGTCGTTCCCTCCCAGGGTCGCAGACTCGTTGGATAATTGGTTCGTTCGTCCTGGCCCCAAAAAATATAACGCACGCCCAAAGCTTTTGCCGTGTCTCGCCAGTTTGCCGCTCCGGTCATCAACGCCGTCAACTGAGTATTGGTCTTTCCGTAATCGAATCCTTCCGTCCATAGATGTCCCGGATAACCGAGTACAACCTTACGGCCCTGCAGCAGCACTGGATGGTTATAGGTCGGATAGGTTGCGAATCGGGCTTCCACGGGCAGAGGTCTAAGCGCAGTACCGATGTGATCGAGCCTGGCCCGCTCGATCAATCCAAAGCCGGGGTGTCCGGCAGTTAGACCGCCGAGCAACGTGACAAATCCCGAACCGAAGAGGAGCACGCAAGTGGCCGCTCGTTCAGGAAGCGCCCAACGCCCAATGATGTCACTCCACAAAAAGGGCAGAATCATGAAGTAACCCCACACCATGAGCTTGAGATTGTCCCAATCCCACGGGGCGGTTTGGACGAAATAGCCGAAAGTGAAAATTACGACTGCGGCTACTACAAAAGCGATATCCGCCGGAGGTTTGTCGCCCCAACGCCATTTGCCTTTCCAAATACGCCAGCCGCATAATCCAACCAGTGCCAACGCCAGGGGAACCCACAGACCGAAATTGGGCAGCCAGAACTGGAAGAAAGGTGCGATGACGCCGTTCCATGTTTTCTGCAGCAGCAAACCAAACGTAGTCGAGGACCCAAAGTCTTTTGACCCAAGCCGAAAATAAGGCGCTCCCAACTCGGTGGAATCCTGTGCCCATCCCGGATGCCATTTGAGCACTGATGCAGCGTGAAATTGGTCGGTGGTCAGCCAGACAAAAAATGTGGCTGGAATGAACGCCGCGATCAGCGTCGTGGCGGCGTGTCTGCGAATCGGCGCACTACTAAAAACCTGGGGCCACATCTTCGGATGCGAAACCAGGCGGCCGATTCCGCCAATTCCTTCGGTGCGGAAAATGTTGCCGATGAATTTGAACTCGCTTGCGCGTTCGAAAAACAATCCAACGATCAACACGATTGTCAGCGCCATGAACGTATGCAGGTGGAACAAGGGCATAGAGGCATAAATCGAGAGCTCAACCCAGAAGGGCAGGGGGCCTTTCTTGTAACCGCTCTCGGCGACCGCGGCTGATTGGCCGGTTCCGTCTGCTGATGCCAAGGCTACGCCCGACGCATCGCTACCCTCTACGACGACAGGAGTGAAAAATTTTTCGCGCCAATGCCATAACAGCACCAAACCTGCCGGAATCGCGTAAAGCCATCCCCGTTGCGTCACGAGCATGGAGAGGGCAATGCTTTTCCAGGCAATTGATTTGTGGGCGATATCCGCCGCGGTTCCCTGATAATCCAAAAATTTGAAGGTCTTTAAAAATTGGAAACCAGCTATACCGCCGTTGAACAAAAAGCCCGCAACGGCGAACGTGCCGCCCCACCGGTAAAAGCCATAAAAGATTGCAAGTGACGCGAGTAATCCCACCCACACCAGCCCTATCAGCAAATTGATATGAACCAGTGACAGCAGTGCGTTGAAGAAATCGATCCCTGCCGGATATCGCAGTTTGCTAAAGGCGAAGATCGGGTTGTCCGGCCAAATTGCGACGCCGTTGGCGAAATTTTTAATCAGCGTCAGATGCAATGAGAGATCGCCGAGATTGTTCGGGGATTGAATCTTTAGGTCGCTGCCATCGATGTAAAGCAGCCAACAAAACGATCGCACGGCGAACATCGCAAAGCAGACAGCGAGGGCCCAGAACCACACTCGGCGATAACGCATCAACGCTGATGAAAAGCCGGCATTCGGCGCGTCTTCAAATTCAGAGGAGCTTCGAGATTTTTGTTCCGATGCCGGGCCTCCATCGATCGGCATCGGCTGAATGGCACTGTCTCGAGTCCCAAGAAAAGCAGCAATCGCGAATGCAGCGCCGCATACGAGCGCCAGAGCCGCAGTCGTGGTGGTCAATCCTCTTCCGGCGAGTCCCAGAAAAAGCCCACAAACCACCGACAAATTAACAAACGTTACTCCAGCAGTGACCCACTTCATTGGAACTATGGCGCTGCCGGTTTGCGCGCGCTCCCAACGAACTCCGGTTTTCTGCCTGGGAATAAATCCTTAAACACCTCGGCACTGAAGAAGATCTTTGACGGCTCCTGATAATTCCGAAGCGTCATCATGTCAGTATAGTACGTCCCTTTCAATTTCGATTCGACTTCCTTGATTTTGTCCTGCTGTACGAGGAGAAAATCGCCGTCGAGGTTCGCAGGCATATTTCCCCCTTCGTAATAACCAACTCGATCGAAATCGCCCAAAACCCATGGAAGCGGGTACACGCTGGAGCGAATGAGGTGTCCGGTGAGATGATAATTGGATGGGTCGCGTTTCGCCAGCGTGAGAAGCGGTTTGGTCAGTTTAAACATGTCATTATATGTCTGGACATATGCGTAGGGCTCGTCAGGAGACGAGCACCGAAAGTAATTCAGCCAGACGCTTGACCCCAGAGAAATGGCCAAAAGCGCGCCGATCGTGTATTGCGCGAACCGTAGATGCTTTTGGCGAACCAACAGAATCGCTCCACCAAAGAGGAACAGAAATGGCCACCCGAAGCTGATGATACACCACGGCGTCTTGTATTTGACGTAACTATAGACAACCAAGCTTCCTACGCCGTATATGGCCAGATATCGCAGACTCAGATTTTTAAATTTTTGGCAAAACAGACACAAAATAAGCCCGACCAGCATTGGCAGTTCGTAACCGAAGAAATCGGCTCGCCGAAGTTCCCAGGTAGGGCCCATTAATTTCAACCAGTAGTCCCACGCTTTCTCGTGGCCATGGCCGGCTTCGCCAGTCTCGGTCCACGCTTTGAACGCCAGGTAAAGACCTTTGACACCACTCCAGTTGAAGAACGTTCCCGAATAAAAAAAGATAATGGCGAACCCACCTACTATGACGATCATAGCCAGGTCGATCCAGCTCCAGGTTTGCTTCGCAGGCTTAGCGTCCGGAAAACGATTTAGCGCGTACGAAATCGCCAGAGTGGGGATGGCCAGCAGAGCGCAGGCTAAATGAATAGCGTAGGTTTCCTTCGTAAGGATCATGCCTGTTAAGCCTATTCCAGCGCACCATAAGAAAGTCACGGTGCCGCGCTTCCAGATACCGAACAGTCCTAAAATGAACAGCATCGAGAAGAATTGCAGCCACACTTCGTGAATAGCGTAACGCCCGTAGAAAACAAAACCGGGAGAGACTGCCATTGCCAGGGCGGCAATTCGGCTCACGGTTCGTCCTACAAACGGCTCGAACTTCAACGCGAGCCATACACAAGCGATGCTCACCAGCACAACTGGCAGACGCAGCGCCCAGATGTTTCGGCCAAACAGACTTTCTGACAGCAAGAGAACGTAAAAATGAAGCGGGCCATGGTAATTAGTCGGATCGTACCGATAGAACCCGTTCTTCATTACCTGATCCACGAACCAGCCGTTGATGCCCTCGTCAAAATGCGCCGGCTTAATGCCCAAGAGGAAAAACCGCAGGAACGCCGCCAGTGCGAGGATCAGCCAAGGGACCCAGTCCGTTTCGGTAAACCGGAGTTTCCACTGCTCCGCATAATCGCTGACCCCTCGGGTGGGGGCAGCAGATTCTGCTAGCGCGTCGCGCTCGGCACTGCTAGTACGCGCTGCCATGCGCATCCTTGTCACCGGTGGCTGCGGATTCATCGGGAGCAACTTTATTCGGTATATTTTGCAACATTACAAGCCCGCATACGTCACTAATGTCGATGTGCTCACTTATGCCGGTAACATCGTCAACCTTGACGGCGTGGTCGAAGAACATGGCGAGCGTTACGAATTTTTCAAAGCCGATATCGCAGATGCCGATCTGATGGACGCGCTGATGACCGAGCATCGGTTTTACGCGATCATCAATTTTGCGGCAGAATCCCATGTCGATCGGAGCATCAACGACCCCCTTAACTTCATTCACACGAATGTCATTGGCACTAGTGTACTGTTGGATTGTGCGCGTCGTCACGGCGTTCAACGGTTTATCCAAATCTCCACAGATGAAGTGTATGGGTCGCTTGGCTCCACGGGCAAATTTACAGAGCAATCGCCACTCGATCCCAGCTCCCCTTATTCAGCCAGCAAAGCCGGCGCCGATCTTCTCGTGCTCGCTTCGTACAAAACGTACGGCCAGGAGGTGCTGGTGACGCGATGCTCGAATAATTACGGCCCGTATCAGTTCCCAGAAAAATTGATTCCACTCATGATAATAAAGGCGGTCCGCGACGAGCCGCTCCCTGTGTATGGTGACGGCTTGAATGTGCGCGACTGGATTCACGTGGACGACCATTGCGCCGCAATTGTGGCCGTGCTTTTCGAAGGAAAACCCGGAAAGGTTTATAATTTCGGCGGCAACAGCGAGATGGTTAATCTTGACCTTGTAAAAACGATTCTCGACCGGCTTGGAAAGCCACTGAATCTCATCTCATTTGTGCCCGATCGGCTTGGTCACGATCGCCGTTACGCTATCGATTCTTCATTCGCGCAACAGGAATTGGGCTGGAAACCACGCCACGGTTTTAAGGAAGGACTGGACGAGACGATCCAATGGTACATTGACAATCCATCCTGGTGGCAACCGCTACTCGAGCGCACAGGGCGATATTAAATCTGGCGGAATTATCCGACCGCAGATAGGGCTGGTGAAATGAAAGTCGTGATTATTGGGGCGGGCGGCCGACTCGGGGCTGCGCTTGTTCGGGAATTGGGAGGCAAATGCAATCTCGCCAGCTTCAATCACGCGCAGCTTAATCTATCAAAGTTGGATGACCTAGAGGCGAAGCTCGATGCGATGGATTTTGATGTCCTCATTAATACGGCGGCGTTCACAAATGTCGATGTTTGCGAAACAGAACGCGACCAGGCGTTTCTAATTAACGCCGAAGCGCCCCGTGTTCTCGCGAAGCTTTGTGCTAAAAAGGGCGCGAAGGTCATCCACTTCAGCACCGATTACGTCTTCGGTGGGGAGAAACGGGCGCCTTACACAGAGGATGACGAAGCGAATCCCATCAGCGTTTACGGCGAATCCAAGCTGGCTGGCGAAAGGAACGTCCTTACCGCTGACGACCAACATCTCGTCGTGCGCGTTTCATGGGTCTTTGGCCCTGATCGGCTAAGTTTTATCGACGCAATGATCAGACGCGCGCAGGAAAACGAAAACGTTGAAGCCATATGCGACAAATTCTCGACGCCCACGTACACGCATGACATTGGTGAAATGCTCGGGCGCGTTTTGGACGATTGGAGCTGCCGCGGCTCCGCGCCTGGCGGCTCCGGGGCAGGCGATCTCCATGGCCTTTTGCATTTCGCGAATGCCGGCAAATGCAGTTGGCAGGAATACGCGCAGTGGGCGGTGGATTGCTGTGAGCTGATCGGTGTTTCCCTGAAGGCAACCAGCATTGGCGCGTGCATGCTGGCGGACATGAGAAACTGGGTCGCGCGGCGTCCTGTCTATTCCGTGCTTTCCACCGCCAAATACAGAGAGCTGACGGGCATTTCACCTCGCGCTTGGCGAGAAGCGGTTGCTGATTATATTACGCGCTTCTATTCCAAAAAATGAAAACACCAATCTTTGCTTTCACGCTTTTGATCATTGCTTGCCTGAGCGCGCGCGCCGAACTGAAATGGGATCAGACCTCGGTTGAGCTCCATCCAGCTGCCACCGACAAACAGGCGGTCGGTCACTTTAAGTATCAGAACACCGGCAAGACTCCGGTGCACTTCAAATCCGTTCATCCGTCCTGCGGTTGCACCACTGCGCAAACGCAGAAGGAAATAGTGCAGGCTGGAGAAAAAGGTGAGATCACTGCCACATTCAATATCGGTGATCGCACCGGTACGCAGGTCAAGACTGTGACCGTGGAGACTGATGAAGCGGCAAATCAAAAAACGGTGCTCACTCTCAAGGCGATCATTCCACAGCAGTTGGAGATCAATCCAACGTTTGTCTTTTGGAAGCAGGGCGACAAGCCGGATCCAAAGCAGATTTCGGTCAAGGTCGGCAAGGATTTCACCGTGAAACACATTAAGGTGACCTCATCGAGTCCGGATTTTCAGGCGAAAGTGGAGGACACGGGTAAAGGCGAATTCAAAATTGACGTGACACCACAGGACACAAACAAACCGGTCGCCTCGATGCTGACTATTCAGTCTGAGGATTCACCGAAGACCTTTTATGCCACGGCACGGATCACTGGCGCTCCATTGGCTCCGCCGATGGCTCCTCCTGGTGCAACTGCTCCGGCGCGTCCGACTGCTCCGACGAGTCAAACACATTGAAATTTTCAATGGCACGCCAGGCGGCCGTAGTGGCGGCGCTGGCGCTTCTCCCGGCTGCGGGTGAGGCGATCTATCTTCGCGACAAAATTTCGTGGCGATCAGCCATTCCGCCGTCGGAAGCGGTCACCGTGGCGCAAGCGCGCGCATGGGGAGACCAGACTATCTGGGTTGATGCCCGACCAAACGACGAATTCGTGCGCGAACACGTTCCCGGTGCATTCTCATTAAACGAGGACCACTGGAACGAATTGCTTCCGCAATTTCTGGCGGCCTGGTCGCCCGGTAAAAAGATCGTGGTTTACTGCAGCGCGCAGAGTTGTGACTTGGCGCGTGAAGTTGCCGAACGGTTGCGTAAGGAAGCACAACTATCTGAGGTGTTCGTCCTCGAAGGTGGTTGGGAAGCGTGGCTAAAAAGCAACAGGTGAAACCTGCATCGGACATCGAACGTCAAACATCAAAAGTCGAGCGGTCCAGTGACATCGCCTCGTCTCGGATCTGGCGTGTTCTTTCGCGGATTCTCGATTTTGTCCTCGCCGCCGTTTTTATTTATGCCGGCGCAATTAAGGCGTTGGATCCGGTTCAGTTCGCCCATGATATCGATCACTTTAAAATTTTACCGTGGACGGTCGGAGTCGCGCTCGCGTTTTATCTTCCATGGCTGGAGATTTTTTGTGGCCTCGGCCTTGTTTTCCGATTCTTCTATCGCGGTGCGCTGTCGATTCTCACTGTACTGATTTTGGTTTTCACGCTCTCAATCATCGCAGCAAAACTCCGCGGACTGGATATCACCTGCGGCTGTTTCGGGCACGCCAGCCAACATTGGAGTCTACCGTCTCATCTTGCGACGAACCTCGCGATTCTGGCGGCGCTGCTTGTACTTTCTGCTCGGGTTGCCTTTCAGAACAGACCACAAAAAGCTGTTTGATTGTTGTCGGGCGACCGGTCTCTCTGTATCTCTACACAAGCTGGCGATTTGGAAGCCAGCTATCTTGCGTAGCGTCTTAATGACTCTGGGCCTAGCTGCTTAAACCGAAGCGGAAAATGATCTTGGCGCAGCGTATTTCTACAGTGCGGTGGCAGTAGTCCCGAGACAAATCGGAAAATCCCTCAAGGTCGCCCTAACAACTCCAGTCGTTCTCGTGGCAATCCTTTCTAAGAAGCGGCACGCTGTCATTGACTTCGAAGTTCTAACCTCGGTACAACCTGGTTTATGAACCCGTCTCGCCGATTTTTAAAAATTGGCATATCAACCCCAAAAAAGGTTGTTTGAATCGGGAGAGACGTTTTGCTTTCTGTCGTACCCACACTCTTTTTCGTCATAGACGGTCTGTTCGGGTCGCCTGCGGCGGCTGGACAATCTCTCGATGCCCTTTCAATCGAAACCTTCCCGGCAGGGTTAAGTCCAGTTGGGCTTGCCTTCGACGGAGCGAACATTTGGATGCGGATTGGATCGGGAACGCGGTGATAAAGATGCGAGCAAGTGACGGCGTCATTCTCTTCTCGCGCCTGGCTTGTCGAATTGCCCCAAATTGGTTTTGCCTGTTCCAAGTCGCCTAAAAGCATTCTAAAGAATTTGCCCCGCAACAAATTCCTCCTGTTTAGCGACTATTTCGGCACCAAATTTTGCCGACTTGATTAAACCATCGTGCGTATTCCAAACTGTGATGCTGTAATCCCGATGAGACACCTCCCGCTTACTTACCGACGAGCATTTTTGACGCTGGCCTTGTTGATTGCAGCAGAGGCGTTACTTCAGGGTTCTGTTGAATTGCTATATGCGCAAGCGCAATCCGTCCCGAGCATAAGTCGCGCTCAGTCGATGGCCTCAGAGTCCGCAACGCCTTCGACTGAAGCAAATATTCCAGAGACTCAGCCGTCTGATTTAGCTGCACTTGAAGCTAAGGTGCGCCCGGCGGTGATTTGGGTTACGGCTTTTGATCCAAAAGGGAATCTCTTGCGAACAGAGAGTGGTTTCTTCATTTCGACAGACGGCAGATTCGTTTCCACCTCACATGCCATCGACGGCGCGATCAACGCTGTCGCGAAAACGGCGGACGGCGGTATCTACAACGTGAGTGGAGTTCTTGCTGTTTCGAAGCCGTTGGATTTAGCGGTGTTGAAGGCTGACGTGAAACCGCAAAAACTTTTAAGGTTTCTCGAGCTGAACAAGAATGCCGCTCTATCGCCTGGCGCAAACGTTGCAGTGGTCGGCAGCGCACTGGCTGGCCGCGAAGGGAACAGTCGCGAAATGAAGGTCATCGGGCAATCTCCGGAACGTTTGGAAATTGGGGGAACAACTGCTCCGAGTTCGGTTGGATCGCCAATTGTTAATGAGAATGGCGAAGTTGTTGCGATCGTCACATCAACTGGAGAGAAAACGGTTGCTCATCCGGTTGCTGCTTTGGATTCGATTTTGTTTCGAGTTACCCCCACTACTCTGGCACGGTGGCCGCAACTCGCGGAAGTGAGCCCCACCCCACATGCCACGCCAAGGCCGCGATTGATCTATGCGCCTGCGCCGTCGTTTCCACCTGGGCAATCTCTGCCAGGTCAATCAGGCACAGGCCGTTTCCGTTTAACTTTCGATCCAGCAGGAAATGTCACGAATATTCAAATCATCACGTCCACAGGGAATCCGTACTTCGACCAGGCTGCGGTAAAGACGCTTAGGCAATGGAAATCTGCACCTAGCCAGGGATGGCAAGCGACAGTCCCAGTGACGTTTAAAACAAGATGAAGCTGCAAGCTGCCGCTCTCGGGTTTCGAGTAAAATCCGGTTGGGCGGCTGTTGTGGTCCTTACGAAACGAGCGCGAGCGTTTGAATTGTCAGATGTCAGCCGCGTTGAATTGTCCGATCCGCGCCTTCCCGAAACCCGGCAGCCGTATCACGCAGCTATGGGAAAACTGGAAACCGATGCGGGAAAAGTGAATCGACGCGAGCGCATCGTGCGATGCCTTGCGCAACAGTCGCTTGCCAATTTGCTGATTGGATATCGCCAGAGAGCCTACGCCATCAAACGCGCCGCTATCGTAATTGGAAGCCAGGTCGATCCGAGTAGCATCGCTAATCAACACATTCGCGCGCATGCTTTGGAAGGTCGGTTATTTTGGTCGGCTCTCGATGAATGTTTGCGCTGTCAGGAAATTCGGACTGACGTTCTCCTTGAACGCAATGCTTATGCTTGCGCAGCCGCGCGATTGAAACATTCGGTCGATGAATTAAAGCGAGTGGTAGCAAATCTGGGTCAATCCAGGCTGGCCAGCCCGCAAGCATGGCGCGCCGATCAAAAGCTTGCTGCCGTAGCGGCGTTGTTTGCGCTCGGATAATTACTCCCCATGAAAATTCGCCCCGCCACTGAAAGAGATCGTGACGCAATCTGGAACATCTTTCACGAGGTTGTGGCGACGGGCGATACCTACGCATTGGATCCACAAATGTCGCGCGAGGACGCGCTCGCTTACTGGTTCGCCCGCGAGACGCACACGTACGTCTCGGAAGCGGGCGGCAGGATCAATGGCACGTACATTCTGCGGCCTAACCAATCCGGGAACGGGTCGCATGTTGCGAACGCGGGCTTCATGGTTGCC
>DASTMV010000117.1:0-7521 GCA_035713885.1 Candidatus Udaeobacter sp.
GGCGTGGCCGGCGTTTGCGCGACGACGCTAACACTCGGTCAAAACAGCAAAAGAAGGATAAATAATCGAAGCATGAGGTGGATCGCAACTGTCCGGCACGTGATCGACACGCAAAATGTGAAATGCGAGGAGGACAGAAATCCGAAAATCGCACGCGCAAAAAAATGCCTCGAACGACGCGTGCTTCAGTCATGCGAGCGACATCAGATTGACAGAAAAATCTTCCTTCAGTAAACGAAACTCATGGACTCCGATGGAAAATTCGCCCTGGCTTCGAACTGTCACAATCAAAGTGACTCTGTAGCCAGGATTACCCCCCGTTCCCAATAGCTGATTAGAAGAGTCTCTTGCTTGAGGTCGTTAGTTAGTTGTTGAGTGTTAAAGGCCGATATTTGAACGCAGGAACATTTGGATTACTCCGATTCACGCATGAATTTATCTATCGTGCGTGGGTTACATTAATCTACGCTTTCGTCCTGTGGTTTGAACTATTGCCCTCTTAGCATACTCCTCAGCACTATTGTGCGAGCTTCGTTCATCTCTGCGAATCGGCGCAATACATCGGGATCGGTATTCAAGCCTTGTGCAAGCAGCTCTTCGTCCCCAGCTTCAGCTGTTCGCATTTTGAGCCAGTCATCCTGTTGACGCTTTAAGTGCTCTCGCCGGGCGTTTGCCACCCGTGCGATAAGAGCGTTGTAGACCTTTTTAACTACGCGATTAGAACGATTCGCTCGGGTCAGCAAAGCCTCCTTCGACACATTGGGAACCGATGTGCCTGAAGCGTTAATTGCTGGAACAGGTGATTGTGGGTTGACGGTTGTTTCAGATAAACCCTGATTCTGTGCCGAAATATCAGGAGGCGACGTATACAACGCATGAGGCGTGGGGGCAGGCGATTGATTGTTGATGATTTCGTGAGGCGTTGCGTCGGGATTGGGAGTTTGCTGAGATTCGATGTTTGAACCATCCATGGAAGAGCCGCATGGGTTGTTCTGTGTCAACCAATCGGTCCAAACATCTTCGAAGGTGTCCTTGTCATCGCCAGTAATATGCCATCTTACCGACACCGATTTTCCTTCACTTCCAGGTTTCCATTGAAACACGGCCTTGGCTTCATTCTGGAAAATCGTATTGACGTTGAACGTGCCTAATGTTTCCCAATCCTTGGGCTTCAGTTCAGGGTCGTATCTATAATGATCGTTTTTTCTAGGTTTCCACGTTTTGCCTTCCTTTTGCGACAGAATCCCAAAAAAACTAAGACACTCGCGAGTGGAATCACCCTGGACACCTCCGCCCACTCCGACAGTTCGCCCAACGGTCGTCAGCTTGACGTCGATGCGATAGGCCCATGTGCGCGATGAGGTCGCATCGCGCATGTCCTGAAAAACATAAGGTCGCCGAAGCGTTACAAACACCTTGCCCGAAGTCTTGTCATATTCAGCTGTGCAGCCCTTTTTTGCATCACCTACCTTGGCGGGGTTGATCTGCTCCAACTCTGCGTCTTTATGCTTACCGGCGGGTACCAATGGGACGACTGACACGCTAATGTCGCTGTTGGCGGGGACCGGAGTTTTCAGTTGCTCGTCACGAAAGACTTTCAATTCAAAGCGGGTCGTCGACTTCGCCTGGTTCTTAGCAATTTCGTCTAACTCGGAACTCAATTGTGAGGAGTCAAAAAATAAGCCATTTTCGTCGGCGTCTAGCGCATTCGCGCTAACGAGAATAATCACGCCGATCACGAGTAAAAATCTGAATTGTTTCATGGTTGAAATGCAGGGGATTAATTGTCGACCGAGGATAAAACAAATTTAGAGCGTCGCAAACGCGCGGTCGTTAGCTGTTCCGCTTTTGTTGTTTCTGTCGTTATTGCCGGCTCGCACAATCGCTTTTGCGACGTAAGTAGAAGGAGGAACCTAAAACACGAACCAGGAAGAAGGGAATTCCATGAGCGGAAAGATGAAGGCAGTGCAGATCACTAAGGCGGGCGGAGATTTTGAATTGGTTGAACGCGACATTTCGGAGCCAGGTCCCGGAGAGGTTCGGGTGAAAATCGAAGCATGCGGCGTTTGTCACAGCGACATGCTCGTCAAAGAAGGGCTTTGGCCTGGCATCAAATACCCTCGTGTTCCAGGCCACGAGATCGCGGGGCGAATCGATGCACGTGGCAGCGATGTGATTAACTGGAAAAAGGGCGATCGCGTCGGTATCGGATGGCATGGTGGTCACGACTTTGTCTGCGATGAGTGTCGCCGCGGCGACTTCGGAATGTGCGTGAATCGCAAAGTGACAGGAATCGATCTCGATGGCGGCTACGCCGAATACATAATCACACGGGCAGAAACGCTGGCGGCAATTCCCGACGATGTGTCCGCTGAAGAAGCCGGACCGTTCATGTGCGCGGGTGTAACCGTGTTCAACGCGTTGCGCAATTCCGGCGCGCGCGCCGGTGACGTTGTCGCCGTTCAGGGAATCGGCGGTCTGGGTCACCTTGCGGTGCAGTACGCGCGACGAATGGGGTTCCGAACAATCGCCCTTGGCCGCGGGAAAGATAAAGAGTCGTTGGCGAAGAAACTTGGCGCGCATCATTATGTGGATGGCGATGCAACTGACGCAGTGGCCGAATTGCAAAAGTTCGGTGGCGCGCGCGTAGTTCTGGCCACGGCGCCGAGTGCGAAAGCAATTTCTGCGATCGTCGGTGGTTTATCACCGAACGGCAATTTAGTCGTGCCAGCCGCGCCGGGAGATCCGCTCAGCATCAACATGATGCCCCTTATTGCAGGCCGCCGGTCGGTTTCTGGTGTGTACTCAGGAACGGCGCGCGATTCTCAGGACACGCTGGAGTTCAGCGCGATCAGCGATGTTCATCCGATGATCGAAAAATATCCGCTCGCGGAAGCGGCGGAGGCGTATAAAAGAATGCACACGGGCAAAGCCCGGTTCCGAGTTGTGCTAACAATGCCGTGATGTGGTTTCGAGGGGTCGCACCTAGCGTTCGGAGAGGATTTGGTTTGATTTCGGCACCCGCCCAGTCATAATAAGAACGCGGGGTGGAGCAGCCTGGTAGCTCGTCAGGCTCATAACCTGAAGGTCGCTGGTTCAAATCCAGCCCCCGCAACCAATCTTTCGCGATGGCCGCCGCGTATCGGGTTTACGTTCTTCAAAACTCCGAAGGTAAATTCTACATTGGCCTAAGTGATGATGTGGCGCGACGACTACGAGAACACAACAACGGTCAATCGCACTGGACGAAAATACGCGGTCCATGGACCGTTGTGTGGCAAAGCCAGGAGCGAACGTTAACTGAGGCTAGAAAACTAGAAAATCTGCTGAAGCGACAAGGGCGCGGTAAGGGTTTTTATTACATTACCGGTCTACATCGGCGCGGCTCATGATCCGGCAGCTGCCGGATCGCGGGTTCAAATCCAGCCCCCGCACCCTTTCGCTGCCAACAATTTAACTTCATAGATCCGGTTTGCGTTCGCGAACACCCCCGGTTTGGTTGCACATGTGAGTGGAAAAATTCTGGTCGGCACGGCAAGCTGGTCCGACCCAGGTTTTGTCGAGCGCTGGTATCCAAAGA
This sequence comes from Candidatus Udaeobacter sp., assembly GCA_035713885.1. Classification (GTDB taxonomy): domain Bacteria; phylum Verrucomicrobiota; class Verrucomicrobiia; order Chthoniobacterales; family UBA10450; genus Udaeobacter. The sequence goes on from DASTMV010000117.1 coordinate 3,581, forward strand.
AAATGCCGGCTGCTGAGCGGCTCGGATGGTATGCGCAGCATTTCGACCTGGTCGAGGTAAACTCCACGTTCTATTCCGTGCCTGAGCCACGGATGGTGAAGCGCTGGTGCGCTGCCACGCCGGACGGTTTTACGTTCGATGTAAAGCTGCACCAGCTGTTTTCGTTTCACTCGACCCCGGCGAAGCTCTTGCCGCCAGAATTGCAAAGTCGCGCGCAAATCGATGCGAAAGGGAAAGTTAAACCAACGCCAGAGATGTTGGAGGCGCTGCTGAAGATTTTTCTGCAAGGCATTGCGATCTTTCGCAGCGTCAGAAAACTGGGCGTAATGCTTCTGCAACTTTCACCGGCATTTTCGCCGCGAAAACATCAACTAAGTGAACTCGACCCGCTCATTGAGATGCTAAGCGGCTACAGGCTTGCGATTGAGTTTCGCAACCGTAACTGGGCTATTGGCGATCAAGTCGAATCGACAACTGACTTTATGCGGAAGCATGGCGCGATTTTCGTGAATGTGGACGCGCCTGTGTCGGACCATTTCACCGTGATGCCTTCCAATGTAAACGAGGTGACAAACCCGAACGTCGCCTATCTGCGTCTGCATGGACGCAACGCAAAAGCTTACATCGCGGGCAAAACTGTGGCTGCACGTTTTGATTACAATTACGATGACAAGGAGATCGCCGAAGTAGCGCAGCGCAGCAGAAAGCTTGCAACGGAAGCGCGTGAGGTGCATGCGATCTTCAACAATAATAATCTCGATTACGCTCCGCACGCGGCGATTCGATTGCGCAAGGCTCTAGGCCAGATCGTTAGAGCACCTAACGAGACTCTGGAGTTGTTCTAGGCGGCGGCCGGAATTCGCTACAACGCGACGTCGCGACAACGCGCTCGAATTTTCTCAACGCGATTTTGCAATTTTTGGAAATGCGATCCGGCCCAGAAAATCTGACCGCAACCGAGACAACGCCGGAATTGTTCGTAGTAGATTTTGGTAAGCGGCTCGAGTTTATTGACGATGTCCGCTTTAGCTACTCCTTCCAGCGAAGTGTTACATCGCAGACAGCGTGTAAATGGAACGATCGAATCAAAAAGATTGAATCGGCGAACCACTTCGACGGTTTGTTCCTCTGCGTTTTGCGATCGTGGGCAATATCCGTGTTGCACGATTGCGTGCATTAGGAGGGGGCGATCGCGAGTTAAAAGCGCGCGGTTTTGAGCCGCCATGACTTCGAGCAACTGATGGTCATCAGCCCGTTGGTCATAAGCAACGTCGAAGCCGAGGAGGCGGAGATTGCGAGCCAGTTTGCCCAAATGTCCGTCGCAAACGAAAGCCGTTATTTTCGGAGTTTGGAAATGTTGCTGGCTTTGACACGCACCAGGATATCCGACCGGAAAAACCTCTACGTCTGCTTCGTTTGTGAGCGTGTGATCAGGGCCGACGGCCTGTCCATTCACCAGTATTACATCGACCTCCGGATGCGGGATGCCACACGACTCGATGATGTCTTTGACCGAAGTCTTTTCGTTAATACTACGTTCAACAGTTCCACCGCCGGTTTTCGAACGGAGAAAAAAACCGAGGTTGCCGCGGAATTGGAGCCGGACTGCGAACGGATTCACATCAATTTGTGACCCGCGCGTTGGCGTAACTGTACTCAAAGGTAGTGGTACGCGGGCGACCTTGGAGCTCGCCGGGTCCGAGTGGTTCATCTTCTCCAAAATAACAATCGATTTGCCACCGGCGGAGGCCGCCACCGGTATCCATGATTTTCCAGCGGTTGCTCCCAAAAACCTTTTGAACTTCTGGCGAGGACGTTTCTATGATCGCGCCGCGATGCAGTGCACCGCGTCCTCCCTTTATCGCCGCCGAATATCGCGGCACCAAAGCGCCGCCGCCGCCTATGACATGGGACGCGAATACATACGAGTCGCCGCCGTTGTAACGAATGTAGTACCGTCCGTTCACGGGTCTGGTAATTCGCCCGAATCCCTCTTTCTTCACTGAGCGTAGAAAATCGCGCGGATACTTTCGGCCGTGCAAGCCGGGCTTTGTAACAGGCGTTGCGTCAAAGCCACGCTCAAACGTAAAACCCGATTCTTTCGGTGTGTAGTAGAGGGTGCACACCACGAAGTATTCGCCGTTGTGTCCCTGCGGACGACGCGTCAGGTTCTCGTTTTCAGAGGCCAGCCGCTGCACTACTTCGGGCCACGGAATGTGAGCATAAAGGTGTGGAATGATCGGGATCGTTAGTGCGATGAGCAAAAGCCGGATCATTAATCGGCAAAGAATTCATCCACAGGTCCACCTAACAAAATTTCAATTGGCAGTTTTTCCGTTTCGTATTCGTACGGCGGTTTCTTCCAGGTGAATTGATCCGGATACCATCTTCGGATCAGACGAATTATTTCGAGACCTGTTTCAAATGGTCGAAACATGTCGCGAGCCGTTACGTGAATTTGCGCTCCTCGGCAGAGTTCGCCTGCAAATTTGTGAAACGTTGGCTGGAAACAATTTTCGCGAAGGAACACGCCCGGCAGCCTTAAGCCGTTCAACTCATTGCAAAGCTTCTCCGCATCAATAAATGGCGCGCCAAACAATTCGAACGGTCGAGTGGTACCGCGTCCTTCGGAAATATTCGTGCCTTCAAGCAGACACATCCCGGGGTACACCATTGCTGTGCCGACAGCCGGCATATTCGGTGAAGGCATGACCCACGATAAACCGGTTTGATCGAACCACATTGCGCGATCCCAGTTTTTCATAGGCAGGACAGACAACTCGCAATCTGGGAAAGCCTCGTCGCGAAATTGTTGTGCCAGCTCGCCGATAGTGCGGCCATGTCGAACGGAAATGGGATGCATACCGACAAATGACTTATAGTTCGGATTAAGCACCGGCCCTTCTGTGATCACGCCATTGATCGGGTTTGGCCGATCGAGCACAACGATTGCGGTGCCGCACCTCTGGGACGCGCGCATACAGAGATACAGCGTCCAGATAAATGTGTAGTAACGCGATCCGACGTCTTGAAGATCAATGAGCAAAACGTCCAGTCCTTCCAGCATTTGGGGCGTTGGTTCGCGGTGTTCACCGTAAAGACTGTAAACCGGAATGTGCAGGCGCGGATGCTCGTAACCCTTCCATTCCACCATGTTGTCTTGTGTCTGGCCGAGAAATCCGTGCTGCGGGCCAAAGAAGGCAGCCAGACGAAATAAATCGCCGTTGTGTCGTTCCAGGATCCGAGACGCGTGTTCGAGATGGGAGGAAACCGAAGCCGGATGAAGCAGCGCACCCATGCACGCGCCGCGAAATTTCTCTGGCCAAAGTTCAGTTAGTCGGTCACCTGGCAGTTGAACGGACACAGCGTGTTCTTACTACAAAACGGAACTCGTTACGATCCAGTTCGGTAAGGTTCAACATGACGTCTTACAACGTCCGCCAGCGTGTGATGCTCGCCAGAATGACTGCGATTAGAGCGACTGCTGCGCAAATCTCGGCGAACAACTCGCCGTGGCGCACATAAAATGTGAGCTCTTGTTCGGCAGGCACAATCACTTCGCCGGTAAGCACGCCCTCGGCAAACGTGCTGCCATTTTCAAGTTCCTGGGTGACGCGCCCGAATTGGTTGATGAAACAAGTCACACCAGTGTTGGCCGCACGGATCATCGGACGACGTGTTTCTACGCAACGAAAAACTGCGTTTGCCAAATGCTGATGCGATCCAGCGGAATGCTTGAACCAACCATCGTTGGTTACATCAACGAGCAGATTCGCTCCCGCAGTGGTTTCCGTTGGCAGAATAAATTGCCTGGTCAATTCGCCAATCGTGTCTTCAAAACATATCAGCGGCGCTACCCGGATCTCGCGATTTGTAAGCGTAAATACCGTATATTCCGTGCCTGATTTGAAATCTCCAGGTACCTGATCGCCCACAATGCG
>DASTMV010000118.1:0-16001 GCA_035713885.1 Candidatus Udaeobacter sp.
AATCGCGGCCAGCGTCATTCCTTGCCTAACGACTAGTCCAATCACATCACTTCTCTGCGCGCCGAGCGCCATGCGAATTCCAATTTCGTGTGCGCGTTGCGCGACGGAGTAAGCCATCACGCCGTAGATGCCGAGCGCGGCGAGCAAGAGCGCGGCGCAGCCGAAGACGGCAAAGAGCTGCATCGACACCCGGCGCGTGCCTAACGAGTTCGCCACGACCTCGTCCATCGTGCGGACATGGTAGATGGGCTGGTCTTTGTCGAGCGCCTGCACTTCATGTCGCAAGGTGCTGGCAAAAGCGGCCGGGTCACCGGCGGTTCGAATCACCAGACCCATCAAATTCCACTGACCCTGGGCGTTCGGGACGTAGATTTGCGCGCCCCCCTCTCCAGTCAGAGAACCGGTCTTCGTGTCCCCGACTACCCCGACGATTTCGCGCATGAATTTTTCGTCGTGCCAGATGGAAAGGCGTTTGCCGATCGCTTCCGTGGCCGAACCGAAATGACGTTTCGCGATGGTCTCGTTGATGATTACCACCTTCGGTGCATCAGCATTATCGCGAAGGTCAAAGGTGCGCCCGGAAAGCAACGGAATTTGCAGGGCGCGAAAATAATCGCCTGTGATAGCGGAGAACATTGCGTCCCTGTTTTCGTCCACTGTGAGCGGCCGGCCTTCCGGAATAAATCCGCGTCCAATCGCGTAATCACTCGCGTTGAGCGGGAGATTAATTCCGCCTCCGGCCGCTTGCACGCCGGGCGCCGCTTCGAGCCGTTCCGTCAACCGGCGGAAAAATTCCTCAAACTGCTCATACTTATATTTCGGGTAGGGCAACGCCAGGTTGGCGATCAGGACATTGTGGGCATTGAAGCCCGGCCGTATTTCCTGGAGACGGAGGAAGCTCTTAATGAGCAATCCAGCGCCAACCAGCAGCATCAGCGAGAGAGCGACTTCACCGATCAACAGCAGGCTGCGCGCGCTCGTCCGGCGATGGCCTTCGGCGCCGCGTCCGCCTTCTTTCAACGCGCTGGTGACGTCGAGCTTCGAGGCTTGGAGAGCGGGAACGATGCCGAAAAGAATGCCGGTAAGCGCGGAGACCACGAGAGCGAATGTCAAAACGCGGTAATCGATCCCGATGTGCGCGAGCCGCGCCGCGCCTTCAGGCAACATCGACTTCAGCACGTCGGTTAACCAAATGCTGAGAACGAGCCCCGCAATCCCGCCGATCGCCGAGAGCAAGATACTTTCCGTCAGCATCTGCCGCAGAACTCGCGTGCGGCTCGCACCCAGCGCGGCCCGGATGGCGATTTCCTTTTGCCGCGCGGCACTCCGCGCGAGGAGTAGGTTCGCTACATTCGCGCAGGCGATGAGGAGCACTAATCCGACGGCGCCGAGGAGTGCGAGAAGGGATGGTTTCATCTCCCGAACGAGGCGTTCCTGGAGCGTCCAAAGAGAAGCGTCCCAGCCTTTGTTCGTCTCGTGAAAGTGCTTGTCGAGCTGGGCGTTGATGGCGCTCACGCGAGTCTGCGCTTGCTTCAGATCGACGTTGGAATTGAGCCGGGCGATCGCCTCCCACGCGCGGTTATCGCGCGGCTCTTCTGAAAGATTGACCGCGCTGTTTACCCAAATCTGGGTTTGCTCCGGGTATTCAAACCCAGGGGGCATCACGCCAATAACCGTGAGAGGCCTCGACTTCATCACCACCTGCTTTCCGACGATGGCCGGGTCGGATCCGAAGCGGCGCTTCCACAAGCCGTGGCTAATGATCGCCACGGTACCCCGGCCTTCGTTAAATGAGGCTGGTTTGTCGTCTTCGGGAACGAACGCCCGGCCGAGAAACGGCTGGACACCTAGCACAGAGAAGAACCCGATTGTCACGCCTGCGCGGGGCACCGCCTCCGGTTCCGCTCCGTCGCCGCTGAGATCGGCGTTCCCGGTCCAGTAGGCCGCGGTGCTCGCGAAGAGATCGGTTTGTTGCGACCACTCGGTGAAGTCGAGATACGAAATGTTGCTGTCGGAAATGCCGGCCGCAGGATTCTTTCCTTCGAAATAGACGATGCGCTCCGCGTCCGGAAACGGTAGCGGACGGAGGAGAACGCCGTTCACCAGGCTGAAGATGGCGGTGTTGGCGCCGATGCCGAGCGCGAGCGCAATAATGGCGACAACCGCGAAGCCGGGATTTTTGAAAAGTATCCGCACGGCGTACCGCATATCGCACACCACGCCTTCCACATAATAACCGGCCCTGGCTTCTCTGACCTTTTCCTTCAATTGTTCGACCCCGCCCAGCTCGATCGCGGCTTGCCGGCGCGCTTCGACTTCGGACAATCCTTCCGCGATTTTCTTTTCCACAAGAGCGTCCAGGGCATAAGCAAGTTCGTCAGAAAGCTCCTGTTCTACAGCTCCCTTTCGAAAGAGGTTCCGCCAGAAAGCAGCAATTCGATTGAGAACGCTCATGAACGAATTCAGGTTGCGCGGAGCGCGGCCGTGATTGCGCCCGAAACTTTGCGCCAATCGTTCGTTTCAGTTCGGAGCTGGCGCCGGCCGGTTTTGGTCAGCCGATAAAACTTTGCTTTACGGCGGTTCTCCGATTCTCCCCATGACGAGGCAAGCCAACCAGCCTCCTCCATGCTGTGTAACGCTGGAAATAGCGAACCAGGTTTCACCTCAAACGCGCCGTCAGTGATCTGTTCTACGCGATGCGCAATGGCAAGGCCATGAAGCTCTCCGTGAACCAGCGTCTTTAGGATCAACAGATCCAGCGTGCCCTGGAGCAGTTCCGTCGATTTGTACCTTCGTATAGACATTCTGTAGGAGAATCGTTCGCGCCATATAGACTGTCAATAGAAAGACACCTGGTATTCCATTCTTGTTTTTGCCGCGAAAGGCCCGCGGGCAAACGGCGAGCCGATCCTTGTTAATTCTTCCTTCTTAATTCTTAATTCTTAATTGAAATAGAGTTGCTCTATGAAGAAGCGTTTCGTGCTCTGTTGTTTCCTTGTCGGTCTGGCGTTCTCCAGCTCCTTTGGCCAATCAACCGTTTTCATCGTACGCCACGCCGAAAAGGCCGACGGTAGTAAGGACGCAGAATTATCCGAAGCCGGCCGCGCTCGTGCCGAGGTGTTGGCCAACATGCTGAAGGATTCAAAAATCAGCGCCATCTACGCGACTGAGTTCAAGCGTACCCAGCAAACGGCCGCGCCACTAGCGAAGGCACTTGGGCTGACGGTCACGATCTTGCCGGCAGAAAACCAGGCTGCGCTCGTCGCAAAGCTGCGTACATCCATTGGCGCTTCGTTAGTCGTCGGTCACGGCAATACCATCCCGAACATAATCAAAGCGCTCGGGATAACCGAACCGGTCAACATACCAGACACCGACTATGATAATCTGTTCGTGGTCGTGCCTGGAGAAAAGCCCCACCTGATCCGCCTTCATTACCGTTGACTCCGCGTAAAAGGCTTCGCCTCACGCGGTCTCGTCGGCTTATTCTGATGGGTTGTGATCATCAATCTTATTGACGGAACCTACGAACTGTTTCGTCACTTCTACGGTTTGCGCCGCTTCACCAAGGGCAAGGACCGCTCTTACGGCGCGGTCGTCGGCGTACTGCAGACTGTTCTGCAGATGCTGGAGAACGACGCCGTTTACCTGGGCGTCGCCACCGACCACGTGATCGAGTCGTTTCGCAATCGGCTTTGGGCGGACTACAAGACTGGCGCCGGCATCGAGCCCGCGCTGCTCGCGCAATTCCATCCGCTTGAGGAGGCGCTCGCGGCGATGGGCGTTGTCGTCTGGCCGATGATCGAGCTCGAAGCCGATGATGCGCTCGCGTCGGCGGCGCATCTCGCGTCGAAAGATAAGAAGGTCAAGAAGGTCGCCATCTGGACGCCCGACAAAGATCTGGCGCAATGCGTGCGAGGTAAGCGCGTGGTGCAGATCGACGGTCGGCGCAAGATCATTCGCGATGCGGCTGGGGTCCGCGAAAAGTTCGGTGTCGATCCCCCGCTCATTCCGGACCTGCTCGCGCTCGTGGGCGATGCGGCCGACGGCTATCCCGGCATCGCTGGCATCGGCGCCAGGACCGCCGCCCAGCTGTTGAACCGCTACGGTCCGATCGAAAAGTTTTCATCAAGCATTCTCGGCAAACAGCGCAAGCTCGCACTGCTGTTCAAGAAACTCGCGACCCTCCGCACGGATGCGCCGCTTTTTAAGAAAGTCGAGACGCTGCGCTGGCGCGGACCGACGCCGGGGTTCGCGACCTGGGCGGAGAAGATGAAAGCGCCACGGCTGCTGGAGCGCTGCGAAAAGGCCGCGACCGAAAAGGGACGAAGTTAAGTATCATTCTTCCATTCTAGCGGCAATGTGCCCGCCTCAGACGATTTGAACTGGGGAAATGCTTCTCATTTCAGGCGATCCATGTTAAATTGTACAGGCAATCGGTTCAGCAACTGGAGAGGGAAATATGAAAACAAGATTGTCTGCCGTCGCGCTTGTTGCGAGCGCGATCACAATTGCTCAAGCGAACCCGGGAGCTGTTCCCGCCGCTAAAGGGGGACGGCCAGTTACACACAGTGCCCCGGCGGTTCATGCTCCGATGCGGCCAGGCGGTGTTTCATCGTTCCGCTCGACACCGATGCGGTCATACGGCAGTAGACCCTTTTATTCAGGCCAACGCTCTCCCTCGTTTGGGATGCGTTCGTCACCATCCTTCGCGTACCGGCGGCCTGGTTATTCGGGTCGACCTTTGGTCACGCGTTCCGGTCCATACACGATAGCAACTGTCGGCAATCGGGTCGCGCCAATCGCGAATCGCAGAAATCCAGCTGTCACACGCGTTTGGAACCAGCGAAACACGCAATTCCGGAATGGAAATAATCTACGGAACACGAACAATTTCCGGAACGTAAACAATTTCCGGAATGGAAACAAGAGTCTGCGGCGTGACTGGCAAAAACACGTTTTCGCTCGCGGCTCAGGGGATTGGCATCGCGATTGGAACCGCAATTGCGACCACTGGTGGAGTGGTCACCGATGCTCTTTTATCAATGGAACGTGGGTGATCTTCAATCTGGGATTTTCTCCATGGTGGCCTTCGTACTACCCGGGCGATTACTTCTACGACTACGGCTTTCCGAATGATGGCTACGGCTCGTCGACCTACGGGAACAATTATCCGAACTCGTACAATTACCCCGGCGACTACAACTCAGGCAATTACCAGGGACAGATGTATTACGATCAGAACAGTTATCCCGACCAATCGCAGGGCGGGGGCTACTACGACTCCGGTGTTTACCAAACTGAAGTGTACGACGATTCGAATAACTCCAGCGATCAATCGCAATCAGACAATTCGATCGTTGTGGCAGCGCAGGAACGACTGGCTCGCCAGGGGTATTACCGGGGCGAGACAGACGGTGTGCTCAACGCTGAGATGCAGAAAGCGATCAGGCGCTATCAAAACACCAACGGCTTGCGCCAGACTGGCGACCTCGACAGCGACACGCTCGCAGTTATGGGACTATCCAAACGTACGAGCTACTAAAATTTGAGACCGGCCAATGTGGGGGATGGAATTGGGGCCAGATGGCGCGTGGCGATCGGAAAGGCCGGTGCCGCGTTTATCAAAGCGAATGAGACGGCAGACGTTACTTAATCGATGCGCGCTCCATTCTTTCTGCCTTCTACTTTCCCAAGAACTTCTTCCTTCTTACTGCTTACTTCCTACTTAGCTCATTCTCGCTGAGTTGAAGCCGCTGGAATGAACGCGTTCGCGAGAAGGAATATTAAATATTTAGATCTGACGCTACCCCTAACCCTACTCCATCACATGGCGAAATGATGCTGGCCAGTCGTCGTTTGGATAGTTCCGGAAACGCTCTTTGGCGATCTGCGAGATTTGAGAGCAATACTCCGGTTCCGTGCTGAATGACCGGGGCGCTCCCCCAAACTTCAAAAGAGTCCAATCGATAACGTTGAAAGGAAACGCGTACGAATTGTGTATTCGGCCAAGCGAATCTGGGGCGAGATTAATCCCAGCTTTCAGCGCGTCGTCACGGAATAACAAATCACACTCCTTGGCGCGCTCAATCATCCAGACGAGGCTTGCATCTGAGAGACCCGCGGAGCGATAGCCGCCGCCAACGTCGCAGTGGACACCGGGAAACCACACCTGCTCTAAGACCTGATCCCCCGAATGGTCCTGCTTTTGCCAAAGGGTAGGCGTAAACGTGCTTCGCTTCTCGTGAATCGAAACAGCATGATAGGCGTGCTTCACGCAACTGCTAAGTTCCGTGTCGTGGAACTCGTAGTCTTTGTTCAACATCCGCGCCAGCAAGGCGACCAGCCGCAACCCCGGTAAAGGGACGCCAAGCGATCCAACCGTATCCCACACTCCGATGAACTTTATCTCTGGTGTAAACGAATAGTTTTTTCTGAATTCCGCCGCCATGTCGGACTTTGGATGGGTCTTGTCGGAGCGATTTCGATACAAAGCATAAGCATCATCGATTCGATCGACGCATGGGTGTCTCAAGATGCCGCTGTTGCGGATCAGTCCGGCCAAACTTCGGACCGTGTAGGCTCCGCGGCTAAACCCAAAGAAGTAAAGCTCCGCACCTTCGTCGTATTGATCAATCAGAAACCGGTATGCCTGCAGAATATTCTTTGACAGTCCATAACCAAAGGCTCCGCCGCGTACCCGGTCTCGCAAAAGCGTCCCCACTCCTGTCACATAACACGTCCACTGGTTTACACCCTCAACGTAGTTGTTTTTCAGAAGGCGATGAATCTTGACGACATTAGTCGGTCCACCGGCCCCGTCTTCATCGTTCCAAGTGCCATCGGCGCAAACAATCAATTTCTTCGCTTGGGTCATCGTAGCACCTGAATTGTTCGGCATGAGCCCGTGATGTTATCGGAACGCCTAAGGAATTGAAAGCCTTCAACTGAGCGGCTAACACGCGCAGCCAGCTGCATTCAACTTTTCACAAGGTTCAGACGTTTTGCGACAAACCCGGCTGATCTTATATCAGTCTTTCTTAGCCCCGTGCCGAACTTCTCACTTTCGCCTTCGCCCCCAATTTGTTAAGAGTCGTGTGAAGCAGGAGAGGTCTATGTTCTATTTTCGGATCGATCGAGTTCGTTTCCTCGATAATGGCGGGGTGAAGTCTGTCCTAGGAATTTTTGGGCATGACTTCGCCAAGGTAAAATTTCTCAGCTTTGTCACACGTTCCGATCAGAATGTTCCCGAGCTCGACGAGTGGACGCGAAGCAATGATCCTGCGGTCAGACAAGCGATGCTGCAGGCGTTGGTCGATAACACGCTGAGCACCCGCGCGCTGACGGAAGTCGACCGCGTACAGGATAATGTGACGGTCAACTTCGGCGACACCGGGCTTATTCTTTATGAAGCTGAAGAAATTCCCGATGCGTTCACCTGGACCTTTCTCGCTGTGCGTTCATCGCGCGATGTGCGCGACGCCGCGCGCGACGTAAACGAAATTCTCGCCGAACCGAGCTTCGGAGATTTTTCAAAAGGCCTGCTTTCTCTTATTCAATCTGGCTCGGCAGTAGTTAATCCCGCATATGCAGCTGGTGTCGAGGTGGCAAAGTTCGTCGCGCAAGCGAGCGCCCACCATCTCATGAACAAGGGTGACCGCACACTTGGAGCGGTCACGGTGAGCTTCATCCGGCCAGAACATTACCCGAACGGCCTCCGCGAAAGACGGGACGTCCACGATATGACGGGCAACATGTTTTTCGATTACACCATTTTCGCTTATAAACGCGCGTTGCCTGTCATCCGGCAGAAACGTAGACACTGAAGACACCAAAGACTATCATCCAGTTTAACCTCCATTGCCTCAACTGCATTTCGATTGCGGCGAGCTAGGAAAATATCCGCGCGAATCAGCTCACAAACACCAGTGCCGCGTTATGAGACCGATTGGTGGAGCGAGAGCGCGAACCCTTCCGCAAACATCTATCTGCCCAGTGTCCCATCGTAACTTATTGTCTTTCCGTCACCAGATTGTAGTTCAATTCGAAATGGGCTGTCCTCGTGCTTCTTTACCATTGCCTTCCACGTGTCGAGCGCTGCGCCTTCGTTTGTTGTCCACCCACGCCAGGTGAACTGAACCGTTTCGAAGCCATGCGCTTTGACCACCGTGAACTGGTCTGAATGAATCGTGAACCATCCACCCGGAAATGTAAGCTTTCCAAACTTTGTTACGACGCCGTCAAAGTCACCAGTGTTTAGTACTCCGACGTCGAAATCCATGTCGCCAGTACGCAGTCGAGTTTTATCTGAGCGAACCTTCTCCATTTCCGCGACCAACGCCTTTAGCATCGCGCCGAAAGATTCTCTTTGAACCTGTGACAATCGCATGGACTTTAGAACTTCTGGGATCGGCATATCCGGCTCAGCCGTGAGAAATACTGCCAAGCCACGCGCCGCCGAGAGCACTGCTTCCGTGCAACCGTCCTGCCAGTCCTCTCCATCGAGCCAGGCGGTACAGGGATCTTCGTTTTTCCCCATCGCAGCTCGCTCGAGTTCAGTGCGCAGTGCATAGACCAAAAACCCTTGTTCGAGCAACTGCTTACGAAGATCGTCTGATAGCTTGTAGTCTTCGTTGTAGAAACTTCGGTCAAGATCGACGATCGAAAGCCGCGGTTTTTGTAATGCGTGCCCCAAATAGAAACCCACAATCAGTGAAACTGCGCTAACGATCACGCCGATAACGTTGGAAACGGCCATCTGCCGCGCAATTTTGTGACGTTTTAGTACGTTCATATCGGCCAATTCGCGCCGAATATAGGTCGAATCTTACTGCAATGGAGGCTCCGCCTCTGTCATGGATGTTTTCGCGTTCGTTGCTGAATGCCAGGGTGCTAACAAGGAAATAATTGGAAACGAAAAGTCCCTTGGAGCGTTGCTTCTAGGGATCAAGTGCGGTGAGGCAATCGCTTCCATCCTCGACGTGATGTACGGGAACGCGCCATAGACCCTGATCCAGCGCTATGCACATTTGTTGAACTGTCACGGAATTGATCCCAACCATGCTCGCTCAGTTGAAGCCGTTAGAGTGAACGGTATCGCGAGAAGCGAATGTTAAACATTTAAATCTGATCCCGAAGTTCGCGAAGTTTCCCCGAAGTTTCTCAACTCTTCCGACCCCTTCTTCTCGGCGAATGCTTTCATGCTACCTGACTCCACTCCCTGGTTTCAAACCCACGTTCCTCAGCCATACGGGAATATGTCACGGCAACGGAATGTCCATCCGAATGCTTTGGCCGTTATAATCAACAATCCCTCGATAAACTAAGGTGGTACCCCAATACGCTTCAATGTAGTATCGCTGCGGGTAAGGGACGTTCATAAAAAAATACCTACCATATAAATCACTCACTGACGGGCTGCCCCTACCAACAGTTGAGTTAACTAGAGAAACGGTTACACCCGGAAGATTCCCGTTCCGCTGACTATAGACTACGCCACTAATTGGTGGCGGAAGGGGCTGAGTGTATTGCGCATCAAGACTACTGCACAGCGAGCTAATGGCGAGAGCAAGAAAGAGAAGGTACTTCATGGATTTCAAAAGCCCGGTTTTGCATTGAGCTTCGGAAGGTCTTTTTCGTCCGGAGCGTGCTCCAAGTGTCCAACTCCGGGATTGCTGGCAACCTTTTCGAATTTGATGTCGCCTGGGATTTTAACCGTCGGCTGGGAATTAAAAAGCCCTCTTTGGACCTTAACCTTGCGCACTATCGGCATCGGCTGGGGCGGAACAGGTGTATAACCCGAAGCAAAGAATTGCAAGCGCACGTTGCTAGTCCCGTATTGCATTGGCTCGTCAAAATTACCTGCGGAATCAAGGTTATGGCCTACCACTTGGTCCGAATCAGCCTCAATTCGGATTCCAGAAGGATCTGGAACATCCAGATGACCCGTAATCCTAATCGGCATGTCGATAGCGGGTTTGGTGAAGTACAATGCTAGGGCAACGAAGACAACCCCAATTAGGAACATTCCGAGGGCGGGATAACTCGTAGTGAATTTGATAAAATTCTTAATTTCGAATACGGACTTTCCTTTATCCGCGATCTCAGAGAGTTTAATTACTCCTTCACGCAAGAGAATGATGCAGCCGATTACCATGATCACACCGCAAAGAGCGGCGACAAGCGCGATAATCGCGAAAACCATTTCGTCAGTCATCTTGCGCTCCTCCTCCGTAGTTGATCAATACGTAGCTCTTTTATGAGCTAGGAAAACACTGGTCAAGCACATCTTCTAGACTGAATGTGAGCCGCGGTTGCCTCTTCAAGGTTTTCAACCGGCGCGACGAGTCCGCCATGAGAAAATGGGGGGGTCTGGTTTCAAGCGAAGGGAATGACCCTCTCCACAATGTAGTTATCGAGAGTTGCAGTGGCCGCGAGTCCTTTGTAGTAGCTAGGCACAGATAATACAACAATGAGTAAAATCGATCTTACATACCCAAAGCTTTTGGATTTATTTCCCGAACACCTCGACCCAAATCGCAGTGAGAGTGGGTCGTTTCTAATTTGGTATTTGGAAAATTACCTACGGCTCGACTCGGTCGATGCAGTCGACGCTATCTGCGACCAGTCCGGAGACAAGGGTATAGACGGCGTCTACATTAACGAGGACTCGGGAACAGTTGAGGTCTATCAAAGTAAAATCTCACAGAAGGCAGGTCGCACGATAGGAGATACCTTGCTCAAGGAATTTGCGGGGACACTAAAGCAATTTGAGAGCGCTGGCACACTCCACAATCTTGTGAAGTCAGCTGGTAAGGCCGATGTCGCGCGACTGATTGAGCGCCTCGATTTGATCGGCAAGGTGGGTGATTACGCAATCAAAGGAGTTTTCATTAGCAACGCCGACTTAGACTCGAACGGCGAAGCCTACCTTGGCTCTCATGATGGAATTCGTTTCGTCGGCAAAACCGAATTGACGAAGACTTTTATTTCTGCATCGCGCGATGCCCGCATTACCAAGCCGGCTTTATTTGATGTGAGCGGGCACGAGACATCGAAGTACGTCGTTGACAAAGATCATGAAGCCATAATTGCGCCAGTAAAAGCGACTGAACTCATCAAGCTCGACGGGATTGCAAACCAAGCGCTCTTCGCCTTCAACGTTCGCGGCCCGCTTGGTAGAACACAGGTAAACAAAGATATCGCTGTAAGTGTGCGTGACCGAAGCCGTCACAAAATGTTTCCTCTATTTCACAACGGGATCACGATCATAGCGAAAGATGTCACAAACAAGAAGGGCACCATAACAATCAATGATTACTATGTCGTAAATGGCTGCCAGAGCCTGAGTGAGCTACACAAGAATGCGATGTCTGTGACCGACGAACTACGCATTCTGGTCAAAATCATTAAGATGGACGCATCTTCGCCGCTTTCTGAAATGGTTACCACGTTTTCAAACAACCAGAACGGTGTAAAACCTCGAGACTTTAAGTCGAACAACCCCATTCAAATTCGTCTCCAGAACGAAATCGCAACCGAGTTTGGCAATGAATTCTACTACGAAATCAAGCGGGGCGAGAGTAGCTCAGGGAAAACTGTAATCACAAACGAGAACGCAGGGTTGCATCTTCTTGCATTTGATCTCAAACGACCGTGGGCCACGCACCGCAAATATCAAGTTTTCGAAGACGATTACGCGGAAATCTTCGGCCGGCCTGTCGTTAAGGCTAGCCGGCTTGTCCTCTGCCAATTACTCGCTAACGAAGTCGATTCCGCAATAACGCGACTTAAGAATTCACTATTCGCGAAATACGCGCTGACGCGGTACTTAATGTTGTTTATCGTCAGACTTGTTTTAGAAGAAGATGACCTGGGCAAGAAGATCATTGCTTCCCCGCACGACTTTGTCTTCGACAAACGAAATCGAGCCGCGCTGATTGCCGCCATCTCTCGGGTATTAGATGATGTAATCATAGACTTAAATGCGGAAGTGGCGCAGCTTGGAGAAGATTTTGATTACCGGGGCAGACTTCGCGACGAAGCATGGGTGAAATCATTAGCACATAAGGTGGTGGGCGATCACAGGAAGCTGGTAGCCCGTGATAGAATACTTCCTTTCTCGGCGGAGTTCGGCGCCGCTCTGAAGAAGATAAAAACGGTTCCGAAACAATCTAAGACCAAGAAGCGGTAGTCATTCCAAAGCAGCACCAGATTTCCACGCAAACTTCACTGCTGCATTGCACGTGCAGCGCATGCGCAGGAAGACAATTAGCTCGTTCAACAATACATCGTAAGCCGCTTACGATGCATAAATTCAAGTGTTCAAAGTCTTTGACGTCGCTGCTTGTTCCCGCCACCGGTCAGTGTCTACACCGATAATCAGCAGCCAGAGCATCAAAAGCGCTTCTGCAATAACGCCAACGATTACGATGCAGGCGAAGAGTCGCTCGGCTAACGGCGGGTACAAAAAGATTAGCCAGCCTAAACCTGCGAGCACCATTAACACTCCCAGAAATCGTGGCAGGAAGGTCGATCGCAGAATAAGACAGCCGATCAGCAGGCAATACACCCCGAAGAATATCAAGGCGACGTTGCCGACTTGATGGGTCAATTTCAAAAACAGCATCGCAACCGCGCGGCCCGACAACTCGTCAGAGCTAAACACCGAAATCGTTCCTCCATCTCCGAGGTTGGCCAAGGTAAAAAACTGAAACGCGCTCCCGCTTGCCTGAATTGCGCAGCCTACAAGTCCGAAGAAGGCAGCAACCAATGAAACACTTCGATTCACTGGTTCAAACAACATGTAAAACAAAGCGACCAGCGCGACGTAGAACCCTGTTCCGATCAACCCTGTAGCAACGCCGAGATGGAATAACTGTTCGTGAGCGACAATCGCGTTTGCCATTGCTGCGCTGTCGTTCTTGACGACCAATCCCTTCAGGGATGCGACACTCAGTATCGACGTAAGAAAGAAAAGTAAGTAAACGAGTCCGATTATCCGCGCTTTTTGTTTGGTCATGATATCAGCTCCGACGTTCTATGCGGCTAATTTCCTAATCACAACTCCTTAGGACCGCCAGCCAAAATGCCGGTGCGACTAGTACGCATCCGGTTTTTTACCTGTGGCATTTCCCCTGTTACCTTGCCGGATAATGAAAAAACTGAATCACGCTCCCAATCTGACGCAGCGTCCGCCGCGCAGCCCGCGTGTGCGGTTAGGCGGTTATGTTGTCCTTCCACGCATACTTGATAAGGGTCGCGCCGAGATCGCCGGTACCGCTGGTGAATTCAAGTACAATAATCCGGGGGATTATCATTGGTTCCGCTTCACTGGAATCACGCCGGAAGCCTTAAAGGCCGAGCTTGCCACAGGTAAAGGCGACGGTGAGATGCTGGCCTGGATTCAGGAGAACGCGCCTAACAAGCGCACCATGGGAGATCCAGCAATGGAGCGCTTACTTTTCCGAGCGCGGGCCGGATAGCGACGTGGAAACACTGGAAATGTTCGCCGATCGGATGAAAAAGTTTAACCCTGCCCGCGAAGACGTAAAGACGTGGTTCGACCTGCTCGATCTTGATGATCACGTGACTTTTGGCGGAAAGGCTTAGTCCAGGCTTCGGATTTGTATCTCGGCTGCGCCCTCAGCGCTCGACCGCTACCTCGCGGCTTTACCGGCCATGTCGCTCATCCCTTTCGCTCCATTCAGATTTCTGAAAGTTGAAAAGGCTCCCAGGTACTATTTGCCGAGGTGATCGGTCGAATGGATGAACGCGGCCACGTCGTCGTGTAGAGCCTTGAGCGATTCCTGGTGGGCATACACCATGTGGCCCGATTGATAGTAGCGATAGTCAATGTGGTCTTGAAGACGTTCCGGGATTTGCAGGTGGTGCATCTCGTACCAGCCCTCGTAATACGGTGTGGCCAGATCGAAGTAGCCGCCGAGTAGAAGGACTCGCAGGTCCGGATTGTATTTCATGGCGGTTGCCAGATCCGGCAGGGTGTTTGTCGATTGCGGCAACGGCCGGTCCGCCCCCGGCGGCTGATGCTGGTAATTCCAAGTCTTCCACAATGGGGAGCTGGGCCGATACGTCTTGTCCTGACCGTAGTGCAAAGATTTCCTAACGTAGTCGTTGAAAGCAGAGACATAGGCCGAGCTGATGGCGGCGGCTTGCGGATCGTAATCGGCCTGTTTGCTCAGGGGGTCCATGGTCGGACCTGAGAAGCGCGAGTCGAGCCGCCCGGTGGTAACGTCGGTATCGTCCTGGAGGTTCTTTTCAAATTCGCCGCCGTCGATTCGCAAGTTGGCCTTGAGAATATAGCTGACGGGAAGGCCGGTGTAGCCGTGCAGCTTTTCGGCAATGGCCTGTCGCTCGGCTTTCGGCAGAGTTGTTCCTTTCGCCAGCCCGTCCGCATAGTCGTGCGTGGCGAACTGTTCCACTTCTTTGATCAGAGGTTCGAGCGCAGCGGGAGGATTTGGCCCGGGCAATTTATGATGGTACCAGGCGCTGGCGGCGTAGGTGGGCAATGCAACAATGTAGGGCAGATCAATTCCGGGATTGCCTTCCGCCCGGTCCACGCTCAAGTCGAAGTTCAAGATCTGCGAAAGCATGATCACGCCATTCACGTCGACGTGGTATTCCTGTTGGAGCAGGTTCACCAGCACGGCGGAGCGCGGCGTTCCGTAGCTCTCACCGAAAATGTACTTGGGCGAGTTCCATCGCCCGTACTTGGTGAGATACGCCACGATGAATTCCGCGAATGCATGCGCGTCCGCGTCCACGCCGTAAAACTCTTTTTCCTTATTTTTACCGGCGATGCGGCTGAAGCCGGTGCCGGGAGCGTCCACGAACACCAAATCACTCGCATCCAGCAGGCTGAAGTCGTTGTTAACAATTTGATAAGGCGCTGCGGCGGTATGCGTGTTGTCGGCGGTGATCACCCGCTGAGGTCCGAAGGCGCCCATGTGCAACCAGACCGTCGAAGAGCCAGGGCCACCATTAAACAGGAACGTCACGGGACGTTTATTCGCTTCCACGTTCTTTTTGTTATAGGCCACGTAGAACATCGAAGCTTCAGCGGTAGGATTCTTATGCTCGTTAGGCTCTCCGCTTTCCGCGCTCTCCTCGCTCTCCTTTTTTTGACTTTCCGCAGCCGCGGCTGCGTCGTCCCAGCCTTTAGGATGTACGACGAGTGTGCCGGCGACCGCTAGATACTCGATTGGGCTGCCTTCCACAGTCACAGTGCCCGTGCTGGTATTGGATTCGGACTTAAAGTTCGGAGTTGCAGTAGGCGTCGGCTTATCCTTCGAATCAGCGTCGGAATCCTTTTGGGAGGCCGCTTTGACTTGAACGGCGAGTCCAATTGCCATGAGGAGGCTGGAGGCAAGGCGAAGCGAATGTTTCCCGAAAGCTATTTGCCTTTTAGGCACTGCGCGATTGTTTGAAAAAAATCCTTTCATCACGATGACGTTTCTGAATTCTGGTCGGGAACGGAATTCGAGCAAACACTGTTTTCGGCCTTGGTCCGCTTCAGACAGCCTATCGAACTACGCTGAATGATCTCAAAGACGTTCCTCCGCCGGAATCCATGCGAGCGGGCATCGCTCCCCGGAGCGAGAACCACTTCTATTCGAGCAACTCCTTTAGATTTTGAAGCACTGCATCTTCTTCGTCAGAGCGCGCGCCATCGGCGAGAAAGAGCTCCTGGCACAGGTCCAATGCTCGTCTCTTCACTACCGGGGTATCAAGCCTGTCTTTTATCGAAGCCAGGAATTGATCTCTGTAGACCTGGCTTTCTCTCGCGTTCCGTGCGTTACCAACCGATCTGGCATCGAACTGATCGAACGGCATTTTCGGGTCCCAACTGAACCTCGCGACTGTATCCGTAATTAACCTGTCCTCGTCAAGCATGACCAAATTGTCGGCGTACATGCAATAGTTTAGCAGGTCGACAATCGCCTCACGCTGGGGCTGGGTCAGGCCGTCCTTCGACCCTTCTG
>DASTMV010000119.1:0-18079 GCA_035713885.1 Candidatus Udaeobacter sp.
GCCGCGACGGAACGAGCTGGCCCCGGATGTTTTCCTCGTAAATAACGTCACCGCTCAAATCGCGCAGCGGCGTCTCGAGCACATCAAAGATGAATTCCGGCCGGGTAGTTCCACATGATGGACATGCGCCGAGCTCGGCGCCGAATTGGTGTTGATGTTCCGCTTCGGCGAAATACCGCAGTGCATCAGATGGTGCGCCGAAGAACACGAGTCGCCCACCTTTGTCGAGCAAGATCACCTTCTGAAACATTTGAAAGATCTTCGAGCTCGGCTGGTGAATGGTAACGATGACGATTTTATTGTGCGCCATGCTCCGAATGATTTCGATCACGTGCTCGGAGTCTTTTGATGAAAGGCCGGAAGTTGGTTCGTCAAACAGATAAACGTCTGACATTCCGATCATATCCAGTCCAATGTTGAGCCGTTTCCGTTCTCCCCCGCTTAGCGTTTTTTTCTCGGGACTGCCGACGACTGCATCACGGCGTTCGCTCAGGCCTAACTCAATTAATTTTGCGTCCAGGCGGCGGACCCGGTCCCGTCGCGAAAGATGCGGTGCGCGAATCGCCGCTGCGAATTGCAAATTCTCTCCGATCGTCAGGTGTTCATCGAATGCATCCTGTTGCGGCATGTAACTGACGTACTGCTTCAGGACATCCAGA
This sequence comes from Candidatus Udaeobacter sp., assembly GCA_035713885.1. GTDB lineage: Bacteria > Verrucomicrobiota > Verrucomicrobiia > Chthoniobacterales > UBA10450 > Udaeobacter. The sequence goes on from DASTMV010000119.1 coordinate 660, forward strand.
TTCCGGTAAAGCGATTGTCCGTTGAGTAAGACGTCTCCATTGCTTGGTTGGAGTTGCCCGGCAAGCACTCTCATCAACGTGCTCTTTCCCGCACCGCTTGCCCCCATGACACAAACAAGTTCACCGCGCGTGATGGTAAAGGAAATTCCATCGAGCCCAATCTGGCCCTTGCCAAAGCGGTGGGTAATTTCGTTCAGCTCGAGGGTGCGAATGATGTTGCGCTCCTCCTCGATGATTCGCTCCAAAAAATTGCAGCGGAGGACCTGTCCAACGTCGATTCGGATGATGTCGCCATCCTTGAGTTGCGCAGTCGTGCGTACAGGACTGTCGCCTACCATGATTGGACGATCTGCCTCGATAACTTCGAGTGTGCCTACTCGTTGGTCGTAATCGCAAAAAATTTTCAGCAATACGTCCCCGGCTGTGCCCGGAGAAAGCAGGATATCGTCGGCTTGCAAATGGCTGGGATCATTAGACACCAGATATTCCGATTTGGATGCCTTAAGCTGAAACCTGCCGCCCAGCGCGCGCGCACGCCGTCGCAGGTCGTTCAAGTCAAGCTCGGTGTCGTTGTGAAATACGATTTTGTCTTCCAGCGTCGCGTCCACCTCAGTGCCCACTTTCAATCGCAGTCCCTTGAGTTCCGCATCAATGTCGCGCAATGCCTTCACCCGCACGTTCAAACCAAACGTAACGCGAAGCGCGCTTTCACGAGTTCGTGAACGCTCCAGTTGTACTTGCTCGGCGTCTTTGCTTACACGGATGAAAATCTCCGGGAGCGAAACGTTCTTTTTCGCATTGAAATATTGCGCCAGTTCCTGATAGCTGAGCACCTGGTCACCGATCAAAATGCGTTGACCGGGGTAAATTCGACAGAACCCGCCACGCACTAATGGTCGTCCGCGCACTGAGACGTTCTGACCGCTGTAGTTTTTCAAAAGAATAAGATCGTGGTAGCGAAAAGCCATCAACCGATCTGCTTCGGCGAGGCTCTTGAGGATAATGTCGGACTTGCTGTTCGATCCGAACGAGAGCGACTCCAGTGGCGACGCGCCATGCTGGTAAATCGAGGGATCAGACTCCTCTGATGCGTTAAGTTGATAGACGATGTCAATTGCCTGTGCTGCCATGCCCATTTGCGACATGAACGAGTAGAACGCGACTACCTGTTCCTGCTTCAATCCGGCTTGTGAGATCAGATCGTAAAGTTGAACCCCGAGCATAATCTTGCGTTCGGTACTCAGTTGTACCCCAAGCTTTTGTGCCATGGCAGCGAGGTCCTGCTGTTCGTACAGCGCCTGGCGGAACAATTGTCGCAGCTCGGAGTAGACCGCCTCCGGGTAGTCATAACGCAAGAATCCAAGGCTGGAATCGATTTCCTCCTCCATGATCACGCCATCGGCCTTCGTGAAACTCGCCAGCACCTGGATCAATAACGGCAGTAGATTTGGTCCCTCTGAAACGCTCCGCGGCTTGCGCAACGCACGACGCACCAGGCGCCGTCCGGTTCGCCGCACGCGGTACGCAAGCGGGATTACCCGTTGCACGGTGCGGTCGATCTTCTCGGCCATCGATGAAACCAGCTCTGTCATCTTAATTTCCGGATTCGAATGTTACGCGAAACGCCGAACCGACGCAATGCAGTGCGCCGTCGCAACTTCGTTGGAAAACGAACAAGATGTTACAAGACCTGATCCCATTTACTCTGGTCTTTGAGCATGATTTCTCGAAGAAGACGAATGGGGGGCATGCCGTGGCTGAGCAATTCATTATGGAATTTTTGTAATGAGAAATCGCTGCCCTGCTGTGCCTTGTAGTCGTCACGCAATTTCAGGATCTCCAGTTTACCCAGTGTATAATTGAGATAACCCGGATCGAATGTGGCGCGCATCGCTTCCTGATGCGCTGGTTTCTCTTCATAGTAACAGTTTTCCTGGAAGAATTTCGTCGCTTCATCGATCGACATATTTTGTGTGTGCATTCTGATGGACACACATAACCTGCATAGACGCAGCAGTGCTTCGTCAGCCTGCGCCATGCGGTACTTTGCCGCCCCTTTCACCTCGTCTTCGGTTGGAGTCGAGTTTTCCGCGCTGCCGAAGCCTTCATCGATCATCATTTTTTCGCAGTAATGCGCCCAGCCTTCGACGAAACCATAGCTGCCGAAGATTTTTTCTACCTTGCTGGCCGGGGAGGTGTTCAGATGAAGGAACTGCACATAATGCCCTGGATAAACCTCATGAATTGAGACGACGTCCGACGTGTAATAGTTGAATGCAGTCAGCCATTCCTGTTTTTCCTTCTCCGGCCAATCCTCCTCCGTAGGCGTGACGTAGTAGTACGCCTCGGTGGCACGCTTCTCGAATGGACCCGGGGTATCCATCGAGGCGAAGGAAGTAGCCCGCAGATATTGCGGGGTCTCTTTTACTTTTGCGCGAACTTCCGATGGAATGCCAACCAAGTGATGGTTCACGACGTACTTCCGGAGTTTGTCCAATCCCTTGGCAACCTCCGGGATCAATTTGTCCGGAGTCGGGTGCTCACTCTGTATTTGCTTGAAAACCTCAATCGGGGTCTTATTTGGATCGATCTTTTTCGCGGCCTCGGCAAACGCTGCCTGTTCGGCTTTTAATTGGGCCGTACCAATGACGAGGATTTGTTGCGGGGGAACGTCGACCAGCTCCGTCTGCGCCAAAAAACGTCGGAATCTTTCTTCCCCCAAAGCGAAATCGACTGAAGCTTTGGGAAGTTTCTCCCGTTCCAACCAGGTGGCATAGTCATTCAGCGCGGTTGCGGCTTTCCGATTGGCTGTCTCAAACGCGACGCGGAGCTGCTCGTCCTTTAGGCCACTTACAGCGGCAACCAGCTCTTTTTTTAAGAAATCGGCAGAACCTCTGGCGATCTGAATTGCCAGCTCGATGAATGGCTTTGGAAGCTTTTCGTTCAGGTTTGTGCGGGCTGCGATGAGGATGTTTGGAATCTGCAATTCGATTGCGACCAGGCTGCGAACACGATCCTCAAGCGGTGCAAAGTTCCTTTTGACATAAACATTCACGTCACCCGCGCGGGCGTACACCATCGGGTTTCGCTCGAATATCGACATATCCTGCATTTCAAACAGGTCCCGTTTCACCGCTGCCTGAAGAATTCGAAGGTCGATGGATTGACGAAGGCTCAGTTTCGCTGGCTCAAACTTGGCCAGACGATCATCAAACCGGCGAAGCCGGTGCAGTTCGGCGTCAAGCGCAAGTCGGCTATAATCGCTGATTTTTCCATCATATTCATGAAGACCGAAAGCGGTTCCCTGGAGAGGGTGAGCGGCAAGATACGTTTTCACGTATTCCTCAGCGACGGCTTCGTATTCGGCGTCCTGCGTTTCCGCGCCAAAAGCTGCGCTCGCCTGCAGAATGGCCAGCAGAAGAAAAAGAATCCGCCCAAGTCTCCACGAGGCGCTCTTGTTAATGTCGCACGTCAGGCCATTGCGAGGATGAGGGAGAGACCGTTTTGCCGGCTTAGTTGCGACAACGCTGCCAAAGCAGGACCATGTCGCGTCGAGGTTTTGTGCAGTCAGCTGAAGGTGGGAGGTACTAAGACTACTGATTCGTTCTTTCATCCTCGTTGGCTTAACGGCAGATGAGGGCTTGGCTTGGGCGTTGCCAAAATTTGGTCATGAGCGATTATCGGATTGTTCTGCGATTGTGGGAAAGTATGAGGCGTTTGGTAATCATCTCGTTGATGGCTGCTCTGCTATCCGCTGTTTTGCCAGCTGTTTTTGCGCAAGAAGCGCAGCCGCCAAAGAGCGAAGAGGATAACGGCTACTCGCAGATCGCCATTTTCGCAAAAGCGCTGGAATTGATCCGGCAGGATTACGTGGACCAGAATAAGACCAGCTACCACGACCTGGTTACTGCCGCAATGAAGGGGATGTTGTCATCGCTGGACCCGCATAGCCAGTTCATGGACCCGAATGACTTTCGAGACATGCAGGATGACACCCGCAGTCGTTTCAATGGTCTGGGCATTGAAGTTTCAATGAAAAATGGGCTGCCGACCGTAGTCACGGCCATGGAAGACACGCCTGCCGCGAAAGCTGGCATACTTTCCGGTGATCAGATTTTGCGAATCAACGGCATGTCCACAGATAGAATGGATCTTCAGGACGCAATCAATGTCCTGCGCGGACCGGCAGGTGCAAAAGTCAGTCTCACGCTCTTGCGACCTTCGACGAAGGAAATTAAGGAATACACGCTTCAGCGCGCAGAGATAAAAATCCAAAGCGTCAAGGGAGAAAAGTTGCTGCCTGCCGAGCTGACTGGTCCCTTCCGCATTGGTTACGTTCGGCTGATCCAGTTCAATGAACCGACAGCCGAAGAACTATCGAAGGCACTTGACGATTTGCAAAAGCAAGGGATGCAGGCGCTGATCCTTGATCTGCGGAATAATCCGGGAGGGTTATTGAACAGCGCTGTAGATGTCTGTGGTCAATTTTTGCCGCCGAACACAAAGGTCGTTTCTACACAGGGGCGAATTGCGTCACAGCAGCATGACTATTCAACCTCCGCCACAAGTAAATCTCGTCCCAACTTTCCAATGGTGTTGCTGGTGAATGAAGGAAGCGCCAGCGGCGCGGAGATCGTAGCCGGCGCGCTGAAGGATCTGCACCGAGCCGTACTTGTGGGCGAAACAACTTTCGGAAAAGGTTCCGTGCAGAATGTGCTGCAATTGCCGGACGGGTCGGCGGTGCGTTTTACCACGGCGAAGTACTACACGCCGAGCAGACAAGTCATTCAAGGTAATGGGGTGACGCCGAATATTCGCGTGGGCATGAGCGCCGATCAGGAGCGGGCTCTTTATGCACTGCGCAACACAGGGGATGTCAAGCCCGAGGATGAGATGAACATCATAAAAAGCAAAGATCCACAGATGTTGCGCGCGATCGACGCGTTAAAGGGTGTTATGATCTACGCGCAGCAAAGCGCGCCAAAAGCTCAGGCGGTAAAGAAATAATTGTCATTCCGAGCTAAGTCGGGCTTCTCGCGAAATTGGTAGTGGGCCTTGCAACGGTATGTCCCAACTTCGCTCCAAATGACAGTATTAGCTCTCGAGACCTCATGCGACGAGACCGCCATAGCTGTTTTGCGTGGCGATGGCTCCGAGCATCAATTGCTGGGGAGCGAAGTAGCGTCGCAGGTGGCTGCCCATGAAAAATTTGGTGGGATCGTGCCGGAGATCGCGTCGCGCAGTCATCTGATCTACGCACCGCGCCTTCTCGATCACGCCATAAAGTCGGCGAAAATTGCCTTATCAGAAGTTGATGCATTCGCGGCAACCAGTGGCCCAGGTTTGGCGAGTTCGTTGATGATCGGCGCATCGATCGCCAAAGGATTGGCCATCGGTTTCTTGAAACGATATCTGGCCATCAATCATCTTGAAGGTCATTTGCTTTCACCTTTTTGGAAAAACGGCGCCAGTGGACTCAGGCCCAATATGTCGCTCATCGTCAGCGGTGGACACACGATGCTGGTCTTTGTTAGGCACCCGGCGAGCTATGAACTGGTCGGCCGCACTGTGGATGACGCTGCAGGCGAAGCCTTCGACAAAGTCGCAAAGATGCTTGGGCTCGGTTATCCCGGCGGTCCGGAAATTGAAAAGCATGCACGCAACGGCGATCCGCAGCGTTTTGCTTTTCCCAGAAGCATGCTCGACTCGGAAAATTTCAGCTTTAGCGGACTGAAGACTGCAGTGCGCTACTCATTGCCGAAACTTGTTAGCGTTCCGAGTGAAGTCGGGGAATCGCGCGGTCTTAACGAGAGTATTGTTCATCGGGGTTCGCCGGCTCCGCTTCGTTTCACTCGGAATGACCTGCTAAGCGATCTTTGCGCATCTTTTCAGCAGGCAGTGATCGACGTGCTGGTAACGAAGACGATCGCCGCTACACAGAAGCATCATGTCGATCTTGTCACGATGAGCGGTGGCGTCAGTTGTAATCAGCAACTCCGCCAGCAAATGCGCGAGGCTTGCGCCCGAAAAGGAATTGAATGCAAAAGCGCCGAGCCTTGGTTGTGCACCGACAATGCCGCGATGATCGCTTTCGCGGCGTTATTGCGCTTGGAAACTGGGTTTGAATCGCAAGTGACCGAAGAGATTGATCCCAATCTTGCACTGGTATAGCGCTGCGCCAGCGGGAACTCTCCGCACTTCCTGGCTGGCGGCAGCGGCAATCAGTACTCGCGCTCCAGAAGGTAATTCGCCAGCGCGTGCAGCGGCTCCGCCTTGTGGTCGCGAAAGACCGACAAAGCATTGTGCGCCTTACGTGTGAGCCGCCTGGCTTCGGCACGCGATTTCTCCAAGCCGATAACCGCGGGATAAGTTGCCTTCTGTGCTGCTGCATCTTTCCCGGCGCTCTTGCCCAACACTTCCGAGGTCTGTGTAAGATCAAGAATGTCGTCGATGATTTGGAAGGCCAAACCCAGGCGCTGCCCGAAGCCTGTGATCGCAAAAAGTTTTTTGGCGTTCGCATTCGCGCTCATCGCACCCAGCCGGACCGAACTTTTCAAAATCGCTGCGGTTTTATTCTCGTGAATGAACTGCAATTCGCGGCGATTAACATTTTTGCCTTCCGCTTCAAGATCCGCCACCTGACCCGCGATCAGCTTTTGACTTCCCGCCGCGATCGCTACTTCGCGCAACAGCACTGGCATATCGTATCGTGGCCTGGGCTTCGCGCGTGAAACGATTTCGAAGGCGAGGGTCAATAGAGCATCGCCCGCGAGCACGGCGATACCTTCGCCAAAAAGTTTGTGACAGGTGGGACGACCGCGCCGGAGGTCATCATTATCCATGCTCGGGAGATCGTCGTGCACCAGCGAGTACGTGTGGATGCATTCAAGCGCGCACGCCAGCGGAAGCGCATCGTCGATTTTGCCCCGGCAAGCTTCCGCCGCGGCCAGACAAAGAATAGGCCGCAATCGCTTACCGCCGGCAAACAAACTGTAGCGCATCGCCCTATGAAGCGTCGCAGGCTTCCTATTCGCTCTGGGCAAATACCGGTTCAGAGCGCGATCGATCAATTTCTGACGATTGAAGAGATAGGTTTCGAGGTTCACGCGACAAGAAACAGATATCGGATTGTTGCAGCCCTGGTATTCGATAACCCAATGCCACGCGAGGTGTCCAGCAGCATCAGAATCGACGAAGTTACATTCTTCTCACGAGGCACACTGCTTAACGAATTTCAGTTCGAATAGCTGCCTTCACGTTGTACGTTGTGACCATCTCACGTGGTTCAAATATTCTCAGCGCTTTCCGCCGTAGCAATAGGCTTTGTGCGCATGGCCAGAAATGCGCCGAGCAACAGGATGGCAGCGCTGCAAATCTGCGCTTGTGTTAGCCGCTCGCCATAAACCCAGGCTGAAAGAGCCATCGCGATTGCTGGACAAAGAAGTTGGAGAGTTTGAGAAAGCGCAACTCCGATTTCGTTAATTGCTACGTAATAGAGAACGTGGGCGAGCGTGATACATGTCACAGCCGATATGACCAGAATCAGGTTCGCCTGCGCGCCGGCGTGTAGCGGTGTGCCGATCTTGCCGAACACCAATGTGAGAGGGAGCAGCAGCGCGGATGTTATGAAACTCACCAGGCCGAAGCTGCGAATAGGGCCGAGTTGCGCGGAGGGCCGTTTGATCAGAACACCATAAAGCGCCCAGCAAAACGTTGCCGTGAAGGCAATGAGCAAGCCCGCTAACGCGATATGCTGTTCATGCAGCTTCGTATTCGCCTGAAACCAGATTACCCCGAATGCACCGATTAACCCAAGGAACGTGCCTACCTGGAATCGCCATTGCCGGATAACCGCTCGTTCCTCTGGAAAAAAGGCCAGCGCCAGGAGTGCCGTAAAAATTACAGAAGCCCTAGTGAAAATAGTGTAAACGCCGGGACCAATATAGAAAAGGGCCATGACCTGTGTGACCTGGTGTACGACGTTCGGCAAACACGGCAGCAAGCAAAGCTTCACTGCGGAAAGGTCGATGGCAGCGCCGCCACGCCGGATCCGATAAAGTACCAAGGGCGCGATGGCAATGCAGGCGACCGAGTACCGATAGAAGTTTTGCGACCATGGATCGTAATACCGATTCAAGTAATACATGAAAAGCGACGGTAACGACCAAATGAAGAGCGTAGCGAAAATCGCAGAGTAACCTTTCGAGAGATTGACACTCCGCCGCTGCCGGCCATCAACGTCCGCTAGTGACATACCCTCGTCCATATGACCCGTGAGCCGGCTCTGCTCGAATATATCGCGTGCGTCGTGTTCGTAGGGTGCCGGTTCTGCGTCGCATATGATTGCGCTGTGGTCGTGCGTTCCGCAGCACTTCGGTCCGAATACGTCACGAAAACTTGGTATCCGGATCTTGCATTAAATTTTCTCGCCTGTAAGCGATAGATTGCGCAAAAGTAGGAGGAAGGAGAAATCAATATGTTGAAGAAGCAACCAATAAGTTTCGCAGTCATATCGGTTCTTTGTTGCGCGGTTGTTCAGGTCGCCTCGGCGAAACCGGCGAAAAAAGGAGGCGGCGGAAATCACATGCAACGCGGGATCGAACTTGCCCAGCAAAAACATTATGACGCAGCTGCCGAGGAGTTTGGCAAGGTGATTCAAGAGAACCCGAAAGATCCTCGCGCGTACGCAAACCGCGGCACGGCTTATCGCCAGGGAGCGCGAACTGCGGTAGCAGCTGGAGATCAGGAAGGGGCGTCAACCAGATATCAAGCTGCGTTGGCTGACTTTTCGAAAGCGATCGAGCTGTCTTCAAAGGATCCCACCCTTTATCAGGAACGCGGCGAAACCGAAATCGAACTTAAACAGTACGATGCCGCGCTTGCCGATCTCAACAAGGCTTTGGAACTGAAGCCCGACGATCTCACTGAAATAAAATTCCGTGGATTCGCCGAAATCGGCCTTAACCAGTGGGATAAAGCCGTGGCCGATTTCTCCGCCGTCATTCAAAAGAAACCGGATGATCTGCAGAGTTATGACCGACGCGCACTGGCTTATCGCAGTTTGAAAAACTACGATGCCTCCATCGCCGATTACACGTTCTTAATCACTAAAAATCCAAACGACATGGAAGCGTTGACCAAGCGGGGATACACCTACAGCCTGGCGCAGCAGTATGAAAATGCCATTGGAGACTATCAGGCGGTGTTGAAGGTCAATCCGCGCGACAACGACACGTTCCAGCGCTTGCAATACGCGCAATCAATGCTGGCGGCAAAGAACGCGACGCCTTCCCCTACACCAATAATCGCGAGCCCAACACCTGAAGAAAAGACTTTGATGTCTCAAATCAAACCGTCGTACATCGGAATCGGTGTTGCGGCGCTGCTTGTGATTGCTGTGATCATTCGGCTAGTCACGCGCGGAAAGGCCGAACCCACCAGCCATCGGATTCGCTAGGCGAAACTTGCAATCGTGTTAGCTCTCGCGTAACGGAGCGTGGGCGAAAGTTTAAATTAGCCTGTCTTATTTGGCGGCAACTGAAGCCAGCTCACGATGCACGGCGGCCCTGTTTCGCATCCAAAATTTCTTTGACACGACATTGGCCGCGGTTAGTTTGCGGACGCTTTTTGCTGGAACGAGGCGATCCCATGGTCGTTCAAATGCTAATTTGATGCGACTCTGGGATTTTTGACTCTCTGGTTGAAAGCAACGGCCGGTTCGCCGCCTGGGTTTCTAAGGGAGGCGCTGGGTTGGCGACGAGCAGCCCATGTAGCTCAGTTGGCAGAGCACGTCCTTGGTAAGGACGAGGTCACCGGTTCAAGCCCGGTCATGGGCTCAGTAAGCTTGGACCGGCAGTGAAAATCCAAATTAAAGAGGTAAACAGAAAACGATATGGCTAAGGAAGCTTTTAAACGCGACAAACCGCACGTAAACGTTGGCACGATCGGTCACGTTGACCACGGAAAAACTACGCTCACGGCAGCAATCACAAAGGTGCTCAATAAAAAAGGCATGGCTGAAGTGCGCGAATACGACTCGATCGACAACGCGCCGGAGGAAAAAGAGCGTGGCATCACAATCAATACGGCGCACGTGGAGTACTCGAGTGAGAAACGGCACTATGCTCATGTTGATTGCCCGGGTCATGCCGACTACGTGAAGAATATGATCACTGGCGCTGCGCAAATGGACGGGGCAATCCTCGTTGTTTCCGCCGCCGACGGCCCGATGCCGCAGACGCGGGAGCACATCCTCTTGGCACGACAGGTTGGCGTGCCTTCGATTGTCGTTTTCCTGAACAAAGTGGACATGGTCGATGATCCCGAGCTTCTCGACCTCGTCGAAATGGAAGTGCGCGATCTGCTGACGCAGTACGAATTTCCAGGTGACAAGATTCCGATCGTCAAAGGCAGTGCGCTGAAGGCCATTAATGGTGATGCGGACGCAGAGAAGCAAGTACTCGCCCTTGTAGAGGCGGTGGACGATTACGTTCCTGTACCTGAGCGGCCTGTTGACCAGCCGTTCCTGATGCCGATTGAAGACGTGTTCAATATTGAAGGCCGCGGCACTGTCGCGACCGGTCGTGTTGAAAGAGGTATCCTCAAGAAAATGGAGGAAGTCGAGCTCGTCGGCGTTCGTCCAACGGCAAAAACTGTGGCGACGGACATCGAGATGTTCCGGAAACTCCTTGATGAAGCTCGCGCTGGCGACAACGTGGGCGTACTGTTGCGGGGTTTAAAGAAAGAGGAGGTCGAGCGCGGACAGGTCATCGCAAAGCCCGGTTCAATTACGCCTCACAAGAAATTTAAGGCGGAAGTCTACGTACTGAGCAAGGAGGAAGGCGGACGTCACACTCCGTTTTTCACCAATTATCGGCCGCAGTTTTATTTCCGGACGACCGATGTTACAGGCACGGTGAAATTGCCTGATGGCGTGGAAATGGTTATGCCCGGAGACAATATCTCGATCGAAGTCGAGCTGATCACGCCGATCGCCATGGAGAAAACCATTCGCTTCGCCATCCGCGAGGGCGGAAAAACCGTCGGTGCGGGTCGCGTGAGTGACATTCTGGATTAAACTCTACCTCTACTTCTTCGTCTGACCCTGCTCTGTTGAGCGGACGTTGGAAAAGAGGAGATTAGGAGTAAGCGGAAAAGGAAGGTTAAATACGCCAGTAGCTCAATTGGTAGAGTAGCGGTCTCCAAAACCGTCGGTTGGGGGTTCGAGTCCCTCCTGGCGTGGACCAAGGACCCTTAAAGGTTGAAGCGTTAAACCAGTAAGATGAATGGATGTTTTTCTCTGCCGCTCCAACTCTTAAAAATTTAACGAATAACGTTGCGAAGCAATGATCGCCAAAGTCAAAAACTTCTTTAGCGAAGTGAAGGTCGAGTTGCAGAAATGTTCCTGGCCATGGGACCTAAAGGAAAGAGGTTTCCGCCGTTACAAGGAACTCGTAGACTCGACCGTTGTGGTTGTTATTGCGATGCTCTTGCTTGGTGGCTATGTCGCTCTATTCGATTTTATTCTGGTTAACGTTGTGCACTTCTTCACCCGGTTGCACTGAATTATGGCAGGATCACTTGCGACAAAAATAGCAGGGACAGACTGCTGGATTGTCCGCTTCGGCGCGCGCCGAGATTGCGGTCTACGAAATTAACGTATGGGACAAGCCCTCGCAGCAAAAGACCAATGGTACGTCGTCCATGTGCTTTCTGGCCAGGAAAACAAGGTGCGAGAGAACATCTTGAAACGGGTCACGACTGAGGAGATGGGCGACTTGGTTTATGAGGTGCTTCTTCCGACAGAACGCGTGTCGGAAATCAAGAAGGGGAAAAAGACTGAAACGACTCGGAAATTTTTCCCCGGCTATCTGATCGTCAACATGCATCTGCTCGATGAAAACAATCAGCTGGTTGGGCGCACTTGGTACTTTATTCGGAACACGCCCGGCGTAATCGGGTTTGCCGGCACCAAAGATAAACCGATTCCGATGCGCCAATCGGAGGTTGAAAGCATGCTCGCGCAAATGAAAGAGCGCGAGGAAAAGGTAAAACCCAAAGTCAGCTTCGAAGTCGGCGAAACGGTCAAAGTTGCCGACGGCCCGTTCCAGAACCAAACCGGGGTCGTTGAAGAAATTGATCCCGAGCGCGGGAAACTACGCGTCTCCGTTACCATTTTCGGTCGCGCAACTCCGGTGGAACTGGAATACTGGCAAGTCGAGCGCGGATAAATTCCGATTTAATGTTCTAAAATCTATGGCAAAAGAAGTCGTAGCCCATATCAAACTTCAAATTCCGGCAGGACAAGCCAACCCCGCGCCTCCAGTAGGCACTGCTCTCGGCCCCCGCGGCGTGAATATCATGGCGTTCTGCAAGGAGTTTAACGCCGCGACGCAAAAGCAAGCCGGCGACATTCTTCCGGTCGTGATTACGGTTTACAAAGATAAATCGTTCACATTCATCACCAAAAGCCCGCCTGCCGCCGTTCTGCTCAAGAAAGCAGCCAATATCGCTGCCGGCTCCAAAGAGCCTAACAAAACCAAGGTCGGCAAGGTGACACGCAAACAAGTCATGGACATCGTGAATACCAAGCGCAAAGACCTGAACGCGCGCGACGACGAAGCCGCCTTCCGCATTATCGCTGGCACTGCCCGGCAAATGGGCCTCGAAGTCGCCGACTAGCGCGAACCTCGAACTAAACAGATCGGGGAGCACACGCGCTTCGCGTGTTGGTTTCGGCGGCAACTACCGAAACAATTTTTGCGAACGCCATTGCTGATACGACATACATGTAAACAGGTTTCAGAATTCTTCGGTAAGTAGATCGCGTGTTACTTCGGCACGCGATTGCCGGCACCTAAATATTCCCACTCCTGTAGCGCAATCGGTACGTTGCCGTTCTTCCAAAGGAAATCATGGAAGGCGCGGAGATTGAATTTGTCGCCCTGGTGCATGCGCGCTTCAGCGAGAAATTTCAGGATCTGTAATTTGCCAATCTGATAGGTGATTGCCTGTCCCGGCCCTGTGCAAAACGCGATCGCCTCCTGACGCGAGGTCTGTTCATCCATCGGGACTTTCTCGTGGAGATATTTTGCAGCTTGTTCGAGCGTGAATTCTCCGAGTGCTAGTCTCACGTCCACTTCCACGCGCAGCGCGCGAAGCCGCATGAAATTGTAAATGATCTCGCGCGTATGCGGGCTATCATCGAACAAGCCGGCCTGCAACATCATTTCTTCAGCATAAAAACCGATGCCCTCGTTTGCGCCGGAGTCGTAGTAATGACGGCGGATGGGGTCCTCGTTTTTCCACGAGAGACAAAGCTGGAAGTAATGACCCGGAACTCCTTCGTGGACTGTGATCGGCCGCGGATCCATCGCCGTCGCCCGCCAGAAATAGCCAAGTTTCGACGACGGCTCAGGCACATAACGAATGCAGTCCTCCGTTAATCGGGACGGTGACGTGAAATCGTCATGCTCAGTGAACCCAAGCGCGCCCAAATATTCGGGAGTCGGCCGCAGCCTGTAATGCTGAACCCAATCGGGCACGGTCAGGATGCCGCGCTTCTCGAGAAACCTGCGAATGTGAAGTTCTTTGTCAGCTGCGTCCTTGATCCAGCTATCGGTATCGGTCGCTATGTTTAGTGGGGGCACATCTTTGTTTCGGTTCTTCTCAAATACCTCGAACGCGACCGCACGATCCCATTCCTGTCGCGCCATCGATAGCAGCTCATCCGGGCTGAAAGGCATCAGCGCGACATTGCGCAAGAACCAAATGTACGCGTCGCGACCAACGGCGGTGTGTCGAGGAAGCTTCGACAGCCCCTCTTTCAGCTGCCGCTGAAATCTTTCAAGTGCATCTGAGGCCCGATCAGCCGCGGCGTTTAACTCTTCTGATTTCAGAGTCGTCGATCCAACTAGCGCCATCGCCATCATGCGCAGGCGCTGGCGAATGCCATCGAGATTCTGAATCACGATGCTTGCGAACGGCGCCGGCGGGTTCTGGAGGTTCTCGGAGCCTTGCTGCAGAATCGAAGGGATATTTTCAATACGCGTGAGGATCTCGCGGCTGCTGGCTTCGTCGTACGGCGGGGGCGGAGTGAGCGCTTCAGCCAGCGCGGTGAGTGTCTGGTCAATGTAAAAATTTGGATCGTGTTTCCAGCGCGGATTAATTTCGAGTTCCCAGCTCACGCGCGACAACGCCGATCCCATCAATTTGTAATCGACTTGCTTCGAAAGCGGCCAACTCGGTTGAGTTAAACCAATTTCTTTCCAGCGGGTTTCAAACGCAGCCAAATCTTTTCGTCGGTGATCAATACTCACCAGCGACCAGTCGCGGATTCCGCCAGGCCGCTCTATTCGGTTCACGTCGTCACCGGTGAAGGGCGCGGATTTTGCGCGCCATACCCAGAAATCGTCGGCTAATTTTTCCAGTGAATCTGACTGCGCTTGAATGCTCGCCAATATCAAGCAATCCACGAAGAGAGCAGCGACCAAATATTTCCTAGGCTTCATTTTAGAAAGCGCTGTCATGTTGAGCGAAGCGAGAGATCTCTATTCATTCTTGAAGCTGGAACTGAAATCTGGCTTTCGTACAGTGCCGCTTTGCGCTAATCGATTTGGATTGTCAATCACGTGCCTGGCAATGTAACACGATGCGCGAAGATCCTTATGGTTGATGACAAATGGAGCGCGCGTTTTCGGAGTTACAGCGAGATTAGATCAAGCGGCGCGATCGGCAATCTGAACGACGGAATTGAAATCATAACTCAAGGCGTGCGCACGCGACTGATCGCGTGGCCCGGAAACGGTTTCCAGACCGAAAGCGTTCACGTTCTGACGCTCGCGCCGGGCGAGGAAACCCCGCGATATGAGTACGACATGTCGGACGAGGCGATGGTCTGCTTTAAAGGGAAAGGCGAGATCTATCTGCGGGGCGAATGGATACGGGCGGAGCCCGGCGATATCGCGTACTTTCCAGAACGCGTTGCCCGCGCGATCCGCAATCCCAAAGAAAACCCGTGCGATTTCGTGCTCGTAAATCAGATCTGTCCACCGCAATTCGACCTGTACGAGCCAGCGGGATATTACGATCGCGCTCATGGCAAGATGAAATTCGATGTGATCGAAAAAGCAAAAAAGGAAGCGCGGTCTGGCAGCCTCTCAAGTGATAGCGAATTACATTACAACGATGCGTATCCCGCAGTGCGCGCTTGGAATCTGTCTGTAGAAGAGATCCGTCGGAATGGCGCACTGTTTAACATGTATCGCGGCGCGCTTTTCACCGGCATTGACGTGCCGATGGTCCTGCTGCTGTGGCCGGGATACGGATCGAGCCGTTGTGGTTTCCACTACGGCTGTATGCCACCGGGTTCGGAAGCGGCAAAACATACGCACCCGGTTTCCGATGAATGCATTGTGAATTGGATCGGCTCGGGTCTTTCGCTCATCAGCGGCGAATACATTGCCACGGATCCTTTGGATGTGGTCCTTGCGCCGTGTGGTGTCGAGCACGGCGGCAAAATTCCGTCCGATGCAAAACACATATGTTATCCTGGCGGCTTTGCGTCACCGCCGCAGCTCGACCTCTACCTGCGCACGCCTTACTACAAGAACGGCAGGTATCAGACGCCTCTCTTCGAAATGCTCGAGACAGAATGACTTAGCGCAACGGTAGTTGAATCGCACTGGCATGCTCGATGTCGTGGTAAACCTGCACGTGGCAGATGTGCGCGTCTTTGGCAGTCTCTTCGGCAACGACTCCACCCGAAGAATAATTCTTTTGCCATAGAGAAGAATTCACGGCGGTAACAACCAGACGCAGTCGGCTGCCTTTCATCAAACGCCGTGCCACGAATAATCCGGGAGTAAAGTCGCAGCGCACAACCTCCCCTGGTGTAACCGGCTTGGCCTCGCGCAATGACTCCCGGTAGCGCAAACGACGCAGGTCGGTCCAGAGTGCGATACTCGTGCCATCGGGCTGAATTTCGTAAAGATCAGCGGAAAGATCGACGTCGGGAGTGTCAACGGAAACCCATAGTGACACTGCCGGGCAACCAATCAGCGGCGCTTCGTTAGGTAAAGGATCCGTGTGGTAAATCAATCCGTCCTTCCCGATGCTCAACGCAAACGTCTGGTCGATAGCTGCGGTTTTTTCTTTCGGATCCGTTCCTTCAACATTTTCACCGCGCTGTGTATCCAGAGGGTCATACTTGAATTGATCCGCGCCTGCGGATGCGCTGCCTCCGCGGCGTTGAATCCTGGAATGGGACGATGGCATCGCGTCTACGAGTGCTCCTGAGCGAAACACCCCGTTCGCATCACCGTCCTTTGAGTCTAGGTAAAACGTCTTTGGATTTGCAGCGAGCGTCTCAAAGCTGTCTGCATATTTCCATTCACCGTTTGCGCCTGAATTGCCGGGCGCGAGTAAGTAGTATGCAACCTGTTTCTTGAGGAATGCTGGTTTCGATCTGCCCTTCATTGTCCAGTCGTACCACTGCCGATGCAGATCGTTAAGATCGAGAATTGCGCCTGGGCCGAACTTTACACCTGCGACTTCATCGGTTGGCGTGCGCGTGCCGGCATGGTCCCAAGGACCGATAATCAGAAAATGTTTGGCTCGCGCTTCCGGCAGAGCATTTGCAAGATGGTCCCGATAGTAGCTTAAGGCCCCAAGCTCATCGCCATCGTATTGACCGGTGATCGTTAAAATTGGCACCGTAATTCGGTGGAATTGTTCACCCGTCGGAAGCATCGCATCATAGTACGCATCCATCGTTGGGTGTTGAAGGATGCGCTGGAAATTGACGGACGGATTGCCGACGAAAGAATCGAGCAGTTTAAAAGTCGTATGCTTCTTGTAGGCATCGAGAAATTTTGTGCGCCAGAATTTTTGATCACCGAACAGATTGTCCTGTGCCGTGTGACCGCTTGTGAGCGTAAACCACTGCACGTCATAAGACATGCCGATGTTATTGTAAGAGGGATAATCGAGCCCCGGATGCGCAGCTGCCGCGGGAACAATCGTTACCAAGTGGGACGGAAATTCTTTCGCTGTGGCCCATTGGTCGAATCCCGCGTACGATCCACCCCACATGGCGACTTTGCCGTTGCAAAATGGTTGTTTCGCCAGCCATTCGGCTGTGTCGTATCCGTCGCGTGGTTCGTTCGCAAAGGGCTCGAATTCGCCGCTAGAATTTCCGCGACCGCGAACGTCCACAAGAGCGAACGCATAATCATGCGAGGCGAAATAGGCGCCACGAGCATGGTACGTGTCGGAAATGTAGGGAGTAAGAGTAAAGATTACCGGTGTCTTTGACGGCGCGTGACCGTCGCTCTTTGGCAAATACAACGTCGCGTTCAGTTCAACGTTGTCGCGCATTGGAATTTTAACGCCCCAGCGCAGCTCGTAATCGGCAGACGGTT